>NC_003030.1:3613754-3940880 GCF_000008765.1 Clostridium acetobutylicum ATCC 824 | reverse complement strand
CATTGGCTATATTGAAATATATAATTATAAAGTAAAACTTTAATTTGGAAAAAACGTATTTCTATAACGTAGTAAATATATTGAAGGGGGTGCGTAAACATGTTTATGACATATCAGCCTAAAAAGAAGCAAAGAAAAAAAGAACATGGCTTTAGAAAAAGAATGAGTACTTTATCAGGAAGAAAAGTTCTTAAAAGAAGAAGACTAAAAGGAAGAAAAAGATTGACAGCATAAGGCCGCGTTGTGTGGCCTTTTTCTGCAATTTAAGGAGCAGTTTTTTATGAAGGAAAATAGAATACGAAAAAATGCCGAGTTTAGAAGAGTATATAGAAAAGGGAAGTCTTTTTCAAATAGATTGCTAGTTTTGTACGTCTATAAAAATTATATATTAAAGGATATAAATAGAATTGGAATATCCGTTAGTAAAAAGGTTGGTAAGAGTGTAGTTAGAAGTAGAGTGAAAAGGTTAATTGGAGAAAGTTATAGATTGAATTCTAGTAATTTAAAAAAAGGTCATGATTTTGTTATTATAGCTAGAACAGCTTGCAATGGTAAACGTTATTCAGATATAGAAGATTCTATAAAAAATTTGTTTAATAAGGCAGGCTTAGTTATATATGATGAGAAGAATATTACTTAAATCAATAAAGTTTTATAGAATATATTTGTCACCTCTTAAAAGAAATGCATGTTGTAAGTTCATTCCTACTTGTTCCCAATACGCTATTGATGCAATAGAAAAATACGGAGCATTAAAGGGTAGCTTTATGGCTGTGAAAAGAATTTTAAGATGTAATCCTTTCTCAAAAGGTGGATATGACCCCGTTAAATAAAAATTAGGAGGTTCTATTTTATATGTTTAAGATAAATGCCTTGAACAATCTGTTTGTTCAGTTTTTTGATTCAATAAATAAATTCGTTTATAATATTGTACCGGATAAAAACTATTCTTATGGTCTAGCAATAATAATTCTTACCATAATAATAAAGACTTTGCTTGTACCATTTAGTATAAAACAGATTAAATCTTCTGTTCTTATGAATGCGTTACAGCCAGAATTAAAAAAGCTTCAAACTAAGCTTAAAAGTGATCCACAAAAATTGCAACAAGAGACAATGAAGCTATACAAAGAGAAAAATGTTAATCCTTTTGGAGGATGTTTATTATTAATTATACAGTATCCTATTTTAATTGCGTTATATTATGTTTTTTATAGTTTACATATAAAAGGAATAGGGTTTTTATGGATACATGATTTATCGCAAAAGGCTACATTCAGTAATTGGACTACATGGATTTTACCTATAGTATCTGGTGCTACTACATATTTGTCAGGTATATTAACTATGCCTCCGAGTTCAGATCCTGCCCAAAGAAAACAAACTACTACTATGAATATAGGAATGTCCATTTTCTTACTTTGGATGAGTTGGAACTTTAGTGCGGCACTTGTTTTGTATTGGACGGTAAGTAATTTATTCCAAATGGCACAATCAAAGATTATTATTACTGCAGTAACAGCAAAATTAGAAGCAGAAAAAAACAGCGTAGAGGATAGCAGTAATATTATTTCACAGAATATTGATAATAAGAAGAATAAAAAGAACAAGAAAAAATAATGTTTTTGTTTAACTTGTGTAGGGGGGGCTTTAAAATGAAGTGCATTGAAAGTCTTGGAAAGACTGTAGATGAGGCTGTTAAAAAAGCTTTGAGTGAATTAAAGGTAACAGAAGATAAAGTTGAAATTAAAGTTATTGATGAAGGTAGTAAAGGGCTTCTTAATATAATAGGTAAAAGAGAGGCAAAAGTTAAAGTTACCCTAAAAACGGACTATATAGACGAAGTAAGAACATTTTTAAGAAAAGTTTTTGAAGATATGAACCTTGTTATTGAAATAAAGATTAAAGAGATCGGTAATGATTTATTTGTAAATTTGTTTGGAAAAAATATAGGGCTACTTATAGGATATAGAGGAGAAACTCTTGATTCTTTGCAGTATCTTGTAAATTTAGTTGCGAATAAAAATCATGCGGATGGAAAATATAAAAGGGTTATTCTTGATACGGAAAATTACAGAGCAAAAAGAGAAGAGACATTAAAGAGATTGGCATTAAAAATTAGTAAAAGAGTAAAAGAAGAGAAGAGTCCTTTTAAATTGGAGCCAATGAATCCATATGAAAGAAGAGTTATACATTCAGCATTGCAAAATGATAAATATGTTAGAACTTATAGTGAAGGAGAAGAACCTCACAGAAGGGTTGTAGTAGAGCTAAAAAAGTCCTAAATTAAAAAGAAAGCCTTTGTGGCTTTCTTTTTAATTCAGGACAATTGAAAGGAGGATATTGTAAGATTAATTTATATCTTACTTAAAAATATATGAAAGAATTTGATACTATAGCAGCAATATCAACAGCAATCGGGAATAGTGGAATATCTATAATAAGAGTTTCAGGAAAAGAAGCTTTAAGTATTGTAGATAAGGTGTTTAAAGGTAAAAGTAAAAAAGGTATTATTGAAATGAATACTTATACCATGAGATATGGAAATATAGTTGAGTTAAGTAATGGTGATATAATAGATGAAGTAATTGTAAGCTTTATGAAAGGACCTAAGAGTTTTACTGGAGAAAATGTTGTTGAGGTAAATTGTCATGGAGGTATGTATCCAACCAAAAGAGTTTTAGAAGAAATTATAAGGGCTGGAGCAAGACTTGCGGAGCCAGGTGAGTTTACAAAAAGAGCATTTTTAAATGGTAGACTTGATTTAAGTCAAGCGGAAGCTGTTATGGACATTATAAATTCTAAAACAGAGCTAAGTATGAAATCAGCAGTTGCTCAATCAGAAGGTGTGATTTCCAGGGAAATAAATAAATTAAGGCAAAGAATACTTGAAATAATAGCACATATAGAAGCAACGGTAGATTATCCTGAGGATGATTTAGAAGAGGTTACGGCTGAAAATGTATCAAAAGACTTAAATGATATTTTAAAGGAAATAGATGAATTGATTTTAAGTGCTGATGAAGGAAAGATATTAAGAGAAGGCCTTAACACGGTTATTATAGGTAAACCTAATGTTGGAAAGTCATCACTATTAAATCTACTTTTAGACGAAAAAAGAGCAATAGTTACAGATATTCCTGGAACCACAAGGGATGTTATTGAAGAATATATAAATATTTCGGGAATACCAATTAAAATAGTAGATACAGCGGGTATAAGAGAGACTGAAGATGTTATTGAAAAAATGGGTGTCGAAAGATCAAAAGAAAAGATGGAAAATGCTGATCTTATAATATTTATGATAGATTCAAGTAAAAAAATAGATGCCGAAGATTTGGAGATAATCGATTATATTAAGGATAAAAAGTATATTGTGCTTTTAAATAAAGTGGATCTTAAAAATAGAGAAGATAAAAGTAAATTAGATTTATTAAATAAAGATAATATTATAGAGTTTTCTGTAAAAGAAAAAGTTGGATTAGAAAAACTTAAGGATACTATAGAAAATATGTTTGCAACGGGTAATCTCCAGCATAGTAATACAATGATTACTAATACGAGACATAAGGAAGCTCTTTTAAGGGCAAGAGAGCACTGCACTACATCATTAAAAGCTCTTCAAGATACATTGGCCATAGATCTTGCATCTATAGATATACGTAATGCTTGGACAGCTCTCGGAGAAATAACAGGAGAAACTCTCCAAGAAGATTTAATTGATAAAATATTTAAAGATTTTTGTTTAGGAAAGTAGGTGAATGAGATATGATAAAATATTTTTCCGGTGATTATGATGTAATTGTGATTGGAGGAGGTCATGCTGGATGTGAAGCAGCTCTTGCAGCATCAAGAATGGGATGTAGAACACTTATGTGCACTATGAATCTAGATAGTATAGCTATGATGCCATGTAATCCTAATATAGGTGGAACGGCTAAAGGGCATCTTGTAAAGGAAATAGATGCATTGGGCGGTGAAATGGGAGTTAATATAGATAAAACTTTCATACAATCAAGAATGCTTAATATATCAAAGGGACCTGCAGTACATTCTTTAAGGGCTCAAGCTGATAAGGTAAGATATTCAGAGGTTATGCGAAATGTGCTTGAAAATCAAGAAGACTTGTATTTAAGACAAATAGAGGTGATTTCTCTTGATATTGAAGATGGTAAGGTAAAAGGAATTGTTACGAAGAATGGAGCATGTTTTACAGCTAACACCATAGTTTTAGCTACTGGAACTTATTTAAGATCTAGAATAATAATTGGAGAGGTTAATTATAGTGGAGGCCCAAGTGGACTATTTCCTGCTAATGAACTTTCTCAATCATTAATAGATGTAGGAATAAAACTAAGAAGATTTAAAACTGGTACTCCAGCAAGAATTAATAAAAGAAGTGTCGATTTTTCAAAAATGGTAGAACAACCTGGAGATGAAAGAATAATACCATTTTCATTTTTAAACGACAAACTAGAAAAAGAGCAAATATCTTGCTATTTAACTTATACCAATGAGAAAACTCATGAGGTTATAAAGGAAAACATAGATAGGTCACCATTGTATAATGGTACAATAAAAAGTGTAGGACCAAGATATTGTCCTTCTATTGAAGATAAGGTAATGCGTTTTCCAGATAAACAGCAGCATCAGATATTTATAGAGCCTGAAGGTGAAAATACAAATGATTTGTATGTTGGTGGAATGTCCAGTTCATTACCAGAAGAAGTACAAATAAAAATGCTAAAAACTGTGCCTGGGCTTGAGGATGTTGAAATACTTAAAACTGCATATGCTATAGAGTATGATTGCATTGACCCAACTCAGCTTAAGCTTTCTCTTGAATTTAAAGACGTAAAAGGATTATTCGGTGCTGGACAATTTAATGGAAGTTCTGGATATGAAGAAGCCGCTTCACAGGGGATAATTGCAGGAATAAATGCAGCTTTAATGGTTAAAAATAAAGAGCCACTTATATTAGGCAGATCTGATGGTTATATAGGAGTTCTTATAGATGACTTAGTAACTAAGGGAACTAATGAACCATATAGGATGATGACATCAAGAGCTGAATATAGGCTTCTATTGAGGCAAGATAACGCTGATTTAAGACTTACTGAATTAGGTCATAAAATAGGTTTAGTTGATGAAAATAGATACGAAAAATTTATAGGAAGAAAAAATGCAATAGAAGAAGAATTAAATAGGTTAAAAAAGGTTCAAATCACCAATAAAAAAGAAGTTAATGACTTTTTAGAAGGTTTAGGATCAGTTTCTTTAAAAAAACCTATAAGTTTGTATGAATTAATCAGAAGGCCTGAATTAGATTATGATAAGTTGCAAACTTTGGATATAGATAGAAAAGATTTGGCACAGGATATAATAGATGAAGTTAATATAATGATAAAATATGAAGGATATATAGAAAAACAACTTGAGCAAGTGGATCAATTTAAAAAATTTGAGAAAAGAGTTATACCAGAGGATATTGACTATAATTCTATAAAAAATTTAAGAACTGAAGCGATTCAAAAGCTAAGTAAGTTAAGACCAGTAAATTTAGGGCAAGCATCAAGGATATCTGGAGTTTCTCCATCTGATATTTCTGTTCTTATGATTTATTTAGATTATTATTTTAAAAATAAGTAATATCATATAAAATGGAGGAAAAAAATGAAGTATTTTGATATAATGAGTTTAGAATGCAAAAAAATTGGGATAGAATTTACCGAGGAAAAATATGGTAAGTTTATGAGATATAAGGAATTATTACAAGAATGGAATAAGGTAATGAACTTAACATCCATTGTAGATGACGAAGAGATAGTGAAAAAGCATTTTATAGATTCAATAAAGATATTTGAGTGTGAACATATAGTTAAGGCAAAGCGTATTATTGATGTTGGTACAGGTGCTGGGTTTCCAGGGCTTCCAATTGCCATAATGAATGATGATATTGAAGTCGTACTTCTAGACTCGCTTCAGAAGAGGGTTAATTTTTTAAATGAGGTTATAAAAGAACTAAACTTAAAAAATATTAGTACTGTTCATGGTAGAGCAGAAGATTTTGGTGTAGATAAGGATTATAGAGAAAAGTTTGATGTGGCTGTATCTAGGGCAGTTGCAAATATGGCAGTATTGAGTGAATTTTGTCTTCCTTTTGCAAGAGTAGGGGGATATTTGGTCGCTTTGAAGGGACCTGGAATAAATGATGAGATATCAACGGCGAAAAAGGCGATAAAAGTTCTTGGCGGAACATTAGATAAAGTGATTAATGTTGAATTTGAAAATGAGGATTTTCAGCATAATTTAGTTGTTATAAAAAAACAAAACGGTACTCCTAAAAAATATCCAAGAAAAGCAGGTAAAGTGTCTAAAAATCCTATAATATAGATGCAATATGATGATGAAAAGGAATGAGAATTTATATGGATAGTGTTTTATATATTTCTGTAGACAATATATGTGCAAATTCAAATCAGCCTCGAAAGTACTTTGATAAAGCAGCTCTTAAAGAATTAGCTGAATCTATAGATAACTATGGTATAATTCAACCAATAACAGTAAGAAAGGTTGATGATGACAAGTTTGAAATAGTTGCAGGTGAAAGACGCTTTAGAGCTGCAAAAATAGCTGGTCTTGATAAAGTACCTGTTATTTTGATTGATATAGATGAAAAGGAGTCAGCTGAGATAGCGCTTCTAGAGAATATTCAAAGAGAAAATTTGAGCTATATGGAAGAAGCGGAAGCATACTATAATTTAATAGAGCAATACGGATATACTCAAGATAAACTTGCACAAAGCGTAGGTAAAAAGCAATCAACTATAGCTAATAAATTAAGACTTCTAAAGTTAGATAACAATGTAAGAAAGGCACTTCTAGAAAATAATCTTACAGAGAGACATGCAAGAGCATTATTAAAATTATCTGATAAGAAATCACAAATGAGTGTTATAAAAAGTGTTGTGTCAAAAGGATTAAATGTAAAGAAAACAGAAGAGCTCATTGAGAAGAAATTAGATAAGGTTTATAAAAAAGAAAATGATATTGCGTCTGATGGAAAGAAAAGAATAAAAGGTATATTTGGATCTCAAATATACATAAATACAATAAAGCAAGTGTTTGATAAATACGGGATAAAAGCTAAATATAAATCTAAGGAATTAGATGATACTATTGAAGTTACTGTTGTAATTCCTAAGAAATAAAAAATGTTTCACGTGAAACATTTTTTTTTTGCCCAAATTCACAAAAAATCTATTTATAAAACAATATTATGAGTTTATAATATTATTATAAGAAAGTATAGCAATTGATTTTAAAATAGCAATTAATACGAGGGTGGTGAATTTTATGAAAGTAATAAGTGTATTTAATCAAAAAGGTGGAGTTGGTAAGACTACAACCAATATAAATTTATGTACATATTTAGCCATGAAAGGATTAAAAGTGTTGACTATAGACATAGATCCTCAGGGTAATACAACTAGTGGTTTAGGAATAGACAAAAGCACATTGGAATTATCAACTTATGATGCATTAACAACGGATGTTGCATTGGAGGATATTATACAAGAATCACAGCTTATTAAGAATTTGTACATTGCTCCATCAACAGTTGAACTTGCTGGTGCTGAAGTTGAACTTATAAACATTGATAATAGAGAAAGAATTCTTAAAAACAAAATAAAGGCAATGAATAAGAAATTTGATTATATATTCATAGATTGTCCCCCATCATTAGGATTCATAACTATTAATTCATTAACAGCATCTAATAGTGTACTAATACCTATACAAACTGAGTTCTATGCATTAGAAGGGGTTGGACAGCTTGTGAATACAGTTCAACTCGTAAAAAAATCCTTAAACAAGCAACTCGAGGTTGAAGGTGTTATACTAACGATGTGCGACAATAGAACTAAATTATCAAATGAAGTTGCACAAGAAGTCAAGAAGTATTTTAGTGGTAAGCTATATAATACAACTATACCTAGGAATATAAGATTGGCTGAAGCGCCTAGTTATGGATTACCGATAGTTTTATATGATGACAAATGTAGAGGGGCAGAATGCTATCGAAATCTAGCCAATGAATTTCTTAGTAACCAGTAGGGGAAGGTGATGTGAATGAATAAAAAAGGCGGATTAGGCAGGGGGTTAAATGCACTAATTGTAGATACAGATGTAAAGGAAGAGGAAAATAGTAGTTCACAAAAGATTTCTTTAAACTTAATTAAACCTAATGAAGGTCAGCCACGTAAAAACTTTGATAGTGAAAAAATTGTTCAATTGGCTGAATCTATAAAAGAACATGGAATAGTACAGCCTTTAGTTTTAAAGAAAAAAGGAAAGCAATATATTATAGTTGCTGGAGAAAGAAGATTTAGAGCGGCTAAAAGTCTTGGACTAAAAGAAGTACCAGCAGTCATAATAGATGCGACAGAAAAAGAAATATTAGAAATTTCCCTTATAGAAAACATACAGAGAGAAGATTTGAATCCAATTGAAGAAGCATTGGCATATAAAAGACTTCTTGAAGATTTTAATCTTACTCAAGAACAATTAAGCCAACGAATTGGAAAGTCTAGAGTGGCTATAGCAAATTGTATAAGGTTATTAAATTTAGATGAAAGAGTACAAGAATATTTAATTGATGGTGTTATTTCAGAGGGACATGGAAGAGTACTTTTATCAATAGCGGATAAGGAATTGCAATATAAGATATCTCAGAAGATAATAGATGAAGATTTAAGTGTTAGGGCGACAGAAAAATTACTAAAAACATATAAAGAAACAACAGAAAAAAATGATGAAGAGAGTAAAGAGGAAAACCAGTATATAGTCGATATAAGGAATAAGCTAGAGGGCTATTTTGGTACAAAAGTTTTATTGAAAACAAATAAAAATAAGGGTAAAATAGAGATTGAGTATTACTCTAATGAGGATCTTCAAAGGATAATTGATATATTAAAAATATAAATGTTTCACGTGAAACATTTTTTAATAGTAACAAGGAGATGGCGAATAAAAATGGAAGACGTTTTTAAATTACTTAACCAATTTAATGTATACATAACTATAGGTTTATGTGCGCTAGTTATTATATTAATAATACTAAATTTGTCTAGTATGCACTCTATGAAAAAATTAAAAAGAGATTATAGGAAGTTAATGCGTGGATCTAATGCTGAAAATTTAGAAGAACTTATAAATGGATATTTAGATAAAGTTGAAAAGATAAATGAAGATTCAAAACAAGTAAAGGATATTTATGAAGAATTACAGGATCAAGTCAAAAAATGCGTTAAAAATGTAGCTATGGTTAGATATAAAGCATTTGAGAATATTGGTAGTGATTTGAGTTTTTCATTAGTATTGTTAGATGATAATTATGATGGAATAATGCTAACTAGTATATATGGAAGAGGGGAAAGTGTAGTATATGCTAAGCCTATTAACAAGGGTTTATCAAGGTATGATCTTTCAGAAGAAGAAAAAAACATTTTGAAAGAAGTATGTGAAAAAGTTAATGATAAATAGAAATTATAAAAACTTCTGATATTTATTTCGGAAGTTTTTTTATATTTATATTCATTTTAACCTAGTGTAAAATTTATTATAGGTGGAATCATATTCACTTGAAAGCTTTATTATAGAAATATGTATTCCTCTTGATATAATGTCTGCTAATTTTAGTACACTATATAATCTTGTACTTTGAAGAACCATGAAGTCAAAAGGACCAGATACATTTACAATGCCAGTTATGCTTAAATCACCAACTGTAGGGAGACTTTTATTCATAGCTGAACCAGGTGAGAGTGGAGTATTTTGTATTACTATATTACCAACAGTCTTTGTACTACCAAGGCAAGCATCTATTGCGATTATGAATGGGTTTTCATATTTAGTTTTAATAATATCCATGGTATTACATAGGTTTTTTGCATGAACAGGTTCTTGCAAAGTTCCAAAAACTATTAGATTATTTTTGTGGAATTTGGTTAGTTTATAACCAACCATAGGACCTAAGCTGTCACCTGTAGATCTATCTGTGCCAATGCATAAGAAGACAATATCACGATTAACAGCTATTGATTTTATCTCACTGCTAAGATAATTGCTAAATGAATATAAAATATTGCTATCATCAACATTAAATACAATTCTTTTTTCCATATACAAACCTCCTAAATGTAAGTATGGACAAATAAAAAAAAATTTATACATATAGGCATAAATATTTACAAAATTTATTGAAATAAGTTGTAAAAATATATATATTATAAGTACATTTATTTATTGGAGGAGTAGTAATGAATTTCTTAAGTAAGTTTATATTTGATGTAGAAACAGGTACAGTACAATTACAAAAAATGAAGTTTAATGTATACAATGTCTTTGAATTAGTAATAAGAGTACTAGTTGTTATAGTGATGATGTATATTATAGTAAAATTGGTCAATAAATTTATTGATAAAACTTTAAAGAAGCAAGAAGATTTTAGATTTTCTCTTGATAAAAAAAGAAGTAAAACTATAGGTGCAATACTCAAAAGTGTAGTTAAATATGGTGTGTACTTTTTTGGCATCACGGTAATATTAACCTTAATATTTGGCAGCAAGTTATTTTCAGCTGTTAGCTTAACTTTTGCTAGTATAGGTGGAGTTGCACTGGGCTTTGGTTCTCAAAATCTAGTTAAAGATGTTGTAAACGGATTTTTTATATTATTTGAAGACCAATATTCGGTAGGTGATTATATAACAATAGGTAAAAGTTCTGGTATTGTAGAAAGTATAGAGCTTAGAGTCACAAAAATAAGAAGCTTTAAAGGAGATCTTCATATAATACCAAATGGAAATATATCAGAGGTTACAAATCATTCAAGAGGTCCCATATCTATAAATGTAAATGTTAGTATAGCATATGAAGAAAATATTGATGATGCAACAAAAGTTATTAATATTGCTTGTGACGAGTTTTCTAAGGATAATGAAGATATAGTAGAAAAGCCCAAAGTAGTTGGAATAACAGAACTTGGATCAAGTGGTGTAAATATAAGGGTATCAGGAAAGGTAAAACCCATGAAACAATGGGCAAACGAAAATCAGTTAAGAAAGTATGTAAAGGAAGCTTTGGATAAGGCTGAAATAGAAATACCTTATAATAAACTTCAATTTATAGGAGGAGAGAAAAGTGAATAAAGAATTTGATTTAGGTTATATTGTTGAAATGAAAAAACAGCATCCATGTGGAACAAATCGATGGGAGATTATAAGAGTTGGTGCAGATGTAAAGATAAAATGTGTTAATTGTGGTAGAATAATAATGCTTCCAAGAAGTCAATTTGAAAAGAGATTAAAAAAAGTTTTAGAAAAGAAAGAAGAAAATTGATTTTTTTTTAAATATGATATATAATTATAAACTGTGAGTCCCTGCTGTGATATAAAACTTTCACAGCCGTCAGACCATAGGGAGGAGGTGAATGGTAATGAATAAGTATGAAACTTTATTTATACTTAACCCATCATTAGATGAAGAAGGCATAAATACTAATGTTGAAAAATTTAAGTCAGTAATCACAAATGGTGGCGGAGAAGTTGAAAATGTAGATTTATGGGGCAAGAGAAAACTTGCTTATGAAATAGACAAAGTTAATGAAGGAATCTACGTTTTAGTGAATTTTCAATCTGATGCACAATTGCCAAAAGAATTGGATAGAGTGTTCAGAATTAGTGACAGTATTATAAGACATTTAATTATTAGTTTGGAAAAATAAACACCAAAGGTGATGTTTTAATATGAATAAGGTTGTTTTAATAGGAAGATTAACTAAGGATCCAGAGTTAAAGTTTACTCCCGGTACAGGAACAGCCGTTGCATCATTTACTTTGGCTGTAGATAGAAGATTTAAAAAAGAGGGTCAGCAGGAAGCTGATTTTATTCCCATAGTTGTATGGGGAAAACAAGCTGAATCTACGGCTAATTACATGAGTAAAGGAAAACTTATGGGAGTTAGCGGAAGAATACAGACTAGATCTTATGATGCTAAGGATGGTACTAGAAGGTACGTAACTGAAATTGTAGCTGAAGAAGTTCAATTTCTTGAATGGGGATCTTCTAATAATAACTCCATGGCAAATGATCAATTTAATAATGGAAATGAAAATGGTTCAATGCAATTACCAGATAATAATGATATAACACCAATAGATGATGGAGATATCCCATTTTAATTTCTTAAAGTAAGGAGGGAAAAAGATGGCTAGAGATAACGGAAACAAAGATAGAGACGGAAAAAGACCTAATGGTGGAAGAAACAGAAAAATGAAAAGAAAAATCTGTTCTTTTTGTATGGAAAAAAGCGAAAGCATAGATTACAAAGACATAAATAAGCTTAGAAAATACGTTACTGAAAGAGGAAAGATTCTTCCAAGACGTATTTCTGGAAACTGTGCAAAACATCAAAGAGAGTTAACAATAGCAATAAAGAGAGCAAGAAACATTGCTTTATTACCTTTTACAACAGAGTAGTTTTAAAAAAGGTGGCTGTTCCAAGATATTCTATATTATCTTGGAACAGCTTTTAATTTTTTTGTAATTATAAACTGTATTTTTGAATTAAAAGTTAACAGCATTTGACTAGTGTTGATTTATGTTAAGGTAATGTGTTAAAATAGAAAACAGTGATTTAAATAAATTATCTGAATGTAGGTGGGATAACAGATGAAAAAAATCTTTTCATTTATAGCAGCGATATCAGTAAGTGCATCACTAGTTGGATGCGGAAGTAGTAGCTCGGGTAAAGTAGGTAGCAGTAAAAAACTAGTTACCAAGGATAGTACTATAACAAAGATTATAGAAAATAAGGTTAAGGCAATTAACGATGGTAAAATTGATGATTATATGAAAAACTATGATGAGAAATCAGGTATATATAAAACTGTTAAAGAAGATAAGCAAGACGATTTTTCTAAGTATAAAATGAAATCATCAATAGAGGACATGAAGATATTAAATAAGGATTCCAAAAGTGCACAAGTTCAAGTTATAGAGAGTAATTCAAAAATCAAGGGACCTGGATTCTTAGATAACAGAACTATGTACGTAGATTATTTGAAGAATATAAATGGAACTTGGAAAATAACAAATGAAAATGTAACAAGAGTAGAATATAAGGATCCAGTATACGATACTTTATATAAGAATGTAAAGAAAGCTAATGATAAGAAGCTTGATGATTATATGGATACAATAGATCCTACAGATAATGATAATTACAATAAAATTAAGGATTCCATGCTTGATTCCTTTAATAAGTATGATATTGTATATACTCTTGAGCAAGCGGATATAAAAAGCAAATCTGATAAAGATACAACTGTTGATTTCGTAGAAACTTCAATAGATAAGAAAAAATCAGATTACAAGGATAACAGAACTACAGGGGTATATCACCTTAGGATTGTAAATGGTGCTTGGAAGATATTTAAAACTGAGGTTAAGAGTACAGAGTCTATTGATAAAAACGGAAATACTATAAAATCAGCATCAAAGAAATAAGTAAGGACATCCCTCTTGCAATATTATGCAAGAGGGTTTGCTTATTAGGTGACTTTTTAAATAAAAGAAGAAATATGTACATATTTTATATGTATTCGTTTTAGTATTAAATATAGGTTGAGTGGCTTAATTTATATTGCATAAATATAAAAAGATAACTAAAATATAGTTAAGACAGGGGGATTATTTATGAAGAAAGAAAATTTTAAAATAATGTCTGATATAAAAACCATTGAGGGTCTAAAGGCAGATTTATTATGCGTAATAGGCGATTTTTTTAAGGTTTTGACCAAAGGTACAAATGCTGCTCAAGATGCAATACTAAATTGTATTTCAAGTGCAATAATATTATTATATATACTAGGTGGAAGATTAGGATATTCACATGTGGAAATAGATGAGACAATGAAAAAAAAGTTAAAGCTAGGTATTGTTGAACAAGATGATATAGAAAAGGATGGGAAGGATCTTACAAAACTATATAGGCATTTAAAGGACAGAATTTAATATTATTTGGAGGAAATATCAGTGCAAAATTATAATGTAAGAGCTATAGGTGAAGTGGCCTTAATGGCTGTAATTTTATTTGTTTTAGTATTTTTAGGAGTATACGGATATGGTATAATTCAATTTATGATGTTTCTTACACCGCTGCCATTTGCAATAGTGTATTTAAAGTATGGATTTAAGCATTCCTTATTAGAGGTAGTAATTGCAGCAGTGCTTAGTTGTATTTTTATAGATCCTAAAATAGCGGCGTTAGTTATGGTAATGTTTTTAATACCTTCAGTTGTATTTATTATAAGCACTAAAAAGGGATTAAGTTTTTCAAAAACGTTTATTATTATGAGTATAGCTTATATTGCAGCAACAGTATTTGAATATACAGCAATACTAAAGGTATCTAATAACATTACATTTATAAATATAGTTGATGATATGGTGAATTCGGCAAAATCAAGCATTAATGATGTTGGCAAGATGTACTTAGAGGCAGGCATGAATAAACAGCAGGTTGATGACGCATTGGATATTTTAAGGCAAAGCTTTACAAGACAAAATATACTTAATGTTGTTCCTGGACTGCTTACAATATTATCTACTATTTCAGCTTACTTCACTTGCTTTGTAGGAGAAAGAATATTTAATAGATTAAAGATTAAAGTGAATTATCAGCTAAAGATTTATAACATATATATTAATAATTTAGTTTTGGCTTTTTCAATAATTCTCGGATGTATAGGATTAGTACTTAAAACTAGAAATATAATTTTAGGGGATTATATATATTATACGGTATCTATGACAATGGGATTGTATTTAATTGTAACTGGATTATCGTTAATTGTATATTATTTAAAATTTAAACAAAAACTTAGTAATTGGATTATTGCCTTAATTTTAGTAGTAGGAATTTTATTAGTTCAATTGTTGTATTATGTATATATGGCATTAGCATTTGTTGATTCGTTTATGGATTTCAGAAAGATTGGTATAAAAAAAAGTAATAAAAAACAGGGTGAAATATAATGAAGAAAAAGTATAGAGGTTTTTATGATCAAAATTTATCATATATCTTTATTAGTTTAATTCTTATAATATTAATGTTTGTGTATGGTCATTATAGGGATGCTATATTAGCTTTAATTGTCACATTGTTTTTTATTGGTTATGATGTTGAAAAGTTGAGATTAAAAAAAGATGAGTGGAAAAACTTTATAGAAGATTTCTCATCTAGTTCAGATATAGCTGCGAGAAATATTCTTATAAATTTGCCATTTCCAGTGATAATAGTCAGTGAAAAAGGAAATGTTTTATGGTACAATCAAAGTATTTCTAATGTATTTAATGATGATATTTTAGGAAACAACTTGTCATCAGTAATACAAGATAAAGATTTAAGTAATTTACTATCTAAAGATAATAAGCCTTGTAAAAATTTTAAGATAAAAGAAAAATATTATGATATATACAGCAGTAGAATGAAAATTTTTGAGAAGAATAAAGAAATATTTTTAATATATTTCTATGATGTTACAGATAGGCATGAATTTGAAGAAGAAATTTCAAACTGTAAAACATCAGTGCTACTAGTTGAAGTGGATAATTTAGATGAGGTGGTAAAAAGTACTCCTGAAGATAAGAAACCATTACTTAAGGCACAAATAGAAACAGTGATAATTAGCTATGCTAAACATATAAATGCCATGTTTAAGAAATATTCAACAGGTAAATACGTTCTAGTGATCCAAGATAAGCAGCTTAAAAAGGAAGTAGAGAAAAGGTTTGAGATATTGGATCAAATAAGAGAAATAGATATGCAAAATAGTTTAGCAGTAACTTTAAGCATTGGTATTGGTAAATCAGGTAATACACCTATTGAAAATTACAACTATGCTGTTTTAGCTAAGGAGCTAGCGCTTGGACGCGGTGGAGATCAGGTTGTAATAAAAGATGGAGAGCAGCTGCTGTTCTATGGAGGAAATACAAAAGAAGTTGAAAAAAGAACTAAGGTAAGAGCAAGAGTCATAGGACAGTCTTTAGTGGAACTAGTAAAGGAAAGTACAAATGTTTTTATAATGGGGCATGTAAATCCAGATATAGATTGCATAGGTGGTGCTATAGGATTATATAGTGTACTAAGCAGTAAAGTAGATGGAGATGTGCACATTGTTCTTGATGATACTAGTTCAAGTGTTGAAGGAATTGTTAATAGACTTGTAGAAAATTACGATGAATATAAAAATGTTTTTATGAGAAGCAGTGATTGTATCGAACTTATAGATCAAGGTTCAATTTTGATATTGGATGATGTTAATAGTAGAAATTATGTTCTAAGCGAAAAAATCTTAGAAGAAATAAGTAAAGTGGTTGTTATTGACCATCATAGACGTGCTGCAAATTATATAAAAGATACTATTCTAAGTTATATTGAGTCATATGCATCATCTACTTCTGAATTAGTTACAGAAATGATACAATATATGGATGAGAATCATAAGCTTAAACCAATTGAGGCAGAGGCTCTTCTTGCAGGTATTGTAGTTGATACTAAGAATTTTTCTTTTAAAACAGGGGTAAGAACCTTTGAAGCTGCAGCTTTTTTAAGGAAAAATGGTGCAGATACTATTGAGATAAAAAAGCTTTTTTCAAATGACTTAGAAAATTATATAAAAAAATCTGAAATAATTAAGTCTGCTAGGGTTTTTCATGGTAATATTGCTATTGCCATATGCCCAAAAGAAATAGATAGCAATATAATGGCCGCACAAGCTGCTGATGAACTTTTAAACATAACAGGCATGAAAGCATCATTTGTTCTTGTTAAGATAAAAAACAACATACTTATAAGTGGAAGGTCCTTTGGAGATATAAACGTACAGGTAGTACTAGAAGCTTTAGGTGGAGGTGGGCATATAACCATGGCAGGAGCAAAGGTAAAGGCGTCTTCTACAGAGGATGTGTTAAACAGTTTGGTTAAGGCTATAGACAAATACTTAGAGGAAGGTGAATAATATATGAAAGTAATATTATTAAAGGATATAAAGAGCGTAGGAAAAAAAGGGGAAGTTATAAACGTATCAGATGGATATGCAAGAAATTTTTTATTCCCTAGGAAATTAGCTGAAGAAGCAAATAACTCTAACATGAGAGTTTTAAATTTAAAGAAGGATGCAGAAAGAAAACAGAAGCTTCAAGAAACAGAAGAAGCTCAAAAACTTGCTAATGAACTTAAGGGAAAGGTTTTAAAGCTTTCTGCAAAGGCAGGGGAAAACGGAAGATTATTTGGAGCAATAACAAGCAAAGATATAGCTGCTGAAATTAAGAAACAATTTAATGTAGATATAGACAAGAAAAAAGTAAATTCAGAGACTATAAGAAAATTAGGAAATTATGAAATTGAGTTGAAATTATATCCTGAAATTTCAACAAAAATAAATGTATTGATTTCAGAAGGTTAGTGAGAGGGGTTAACAGGTGAAATTACAGAGTGATTCAGAAGAGATAAGAAAAGAAGATAGCAAGACTATCCCTTTAGATGTTCAAGTAAATGCATTATATGATACTGTAAAGAACATTTTAGACGATAAGACAATTAGGGCAAGAATCATTAAGTATAAGCTTAATAAATATCTATCTAGCAAGGACTCAGCAAAGAAAATATATGCAGTGAATAAAATTATAAGTGAAGGTAAGGGAATAGCTGTTATTCCTACAAATGAAGAAGAAACATATGAAGCAGTTGAGGATACTACCAATTGGATTGTTGAGAATGTTGCTAAAAGGTATATTCAAAACGAAATTGAAAATGAAGTAGAGGATGCCTTAGTTAAAAGACAAAATAAGTACTTAGAGGAAGTAAGGCTTGGCATAATAAGAAAGAAAAAAGGCCCGGAAAATAAAAGTACTTTGAAGAAATATGACAAATTAAAAAAACTTGAAAAGATAAAACTATCAAAAAGCATACAAAGCTTGTTGAGACCGCAGACCTTTTCAGAGATAGTTGGACAAGAAAGAGCAATAAAGGCACTAGTGTCAAAACTAGCCTCACCATATCCACAACATATTATACTTTATGGTCCTCCAGGAGTAGGAAAAACTACAGCGGCAAGAATAGCATTAGAAGAAGTTAAAAAGCTTAAGTATACTCCGTTTAAAAAAGACGCAAATTTTGTTGAGGTAGACGGAGCAACTCTTAGATGGGATCCTAGAGAAATAACCAATCCTCTTTTGGGTTCGGTACATGATCCTATATATCAAGGAAGTAAGAGAGATCTTGCAGAAACAGGAGTTCCAGAGCCAAAGAGCGGACTTGTAACAGATGCACATGGAGGAGTACTTTTTATTGATGAAATAGGAGAGCTTGATGTTATGCTTCAAAACAAGCTTTTAAAGGTTCTTGAAGATAAGAAGGTAGAGTTTTCATCCTCCTACTATGATCCTGATGATGAAAATGTACCTAAGTATATAAAATATTTTTTCGAAAAGGGAGCTCCAGCAGATTTTGTTTTAATAGGGGCAACTACTAAGGATCCATCTGAAATTAATTCAGCACTTAGATCAAGATGTACAGAGGTATATTTTGAGCCATTGTCATCTTCAGACATTATGGATATAATTGATAATGCAGCAGATAAATTAAATGTTCTACTAGAGGATGGTGTTAAAGAATTAATAAGTAGATACACGATTCAGGGTAGAAGGGCTATAAATATATTAGCAGATGTTTATGGATATGTTCTTTATAGTCAAGGATTAGAACCTAGTGACAAGGTTGAAATAAAGGTTAAAGATGTTGAAACTATAGTTGGAATAAGTAGGTTAACTCCATACGAAAAGAATATTTTTGACGCAGAGTATGAAGTTGGTCATGTTTTTGGACTTGGAGTTAGTGGATTTATGGGTTCAACTATAGAAATTGAAGCTGAAGCCTTTGAAGCAAAGCAAAAAGGAAAAGGAACTATAAGATTTAATGAAACTGCTGGAAGTATGGCAAAGGATTCAGTATTTAATGCTGCGTCTGTTATTAGGAAATTAACAGATAAAGATATTAAAGACTATGATATACATGTTAATGTAATTGGTGGAGGTAAGATAGATGGTCCTTCAGCAGGAAGTGCTATAACTATATGTATATTAAGTGCAATTTTAAATAAAGAAGTTAGACAGGATGTTGCTATGACAGGTGAAATTTCGTTAAGAGGAAAGATTAAACCTGTAGGCGGAGTATTTGAAAAGATATATGGAGCAAGAAGAAGAGGAATAAAGCTTGTTACTGTTCCTGAAGATAATGCTAAGGATGTTCCTCAAGGACTTAAAGATATAGAAGTTAAAAGCGTTACAAACATAGAAGAGCTTATTAATATAGTTTTTAAAAAATAGGAGGAATGTAAAAGATGGAGGCACCCTTAAGAGCTATGCCTCAAAACCTGGAGGCAGAACAGAGTGTTTTAGGTTCCATGATAAGCGATAAAAACTGTATAGCACAAGCAGCTGAATCCCTAAGAGGAGAGGATTTTTATCGCCAGAATCATCAAATTATTTTTAATGCTATGTTAGAACTTTTCCAAAAGGATATACCAGTAGACTTGATAACACTTTTAGAGCATTTAAAATCTACGGATAAGCTTGAAGCTTCAGGTGGAATAACATACGTAACTCAAATCAGGGATTCCATAGCATCTACTGCAAACATTCAATCTTATATAAAAATAGTTAAAGATAAGGCAGTGTTAAGAAAACTTATAAAATCTTCAACGGATATAATTGAAGAAAGTTATTCTAAGCAGGATGATGTAGAGAAGGTACTAGACAGTGCGGAAAAAAGAATATTTGATATAGCAGAAAATAAAGTTACAAGTGATTTTGAAGCAATGAATGTTGTACTTGAGCGTGGTTTTGAACAGATAGAGAAACTTTATAACAACAAAGGGGAAATAACAGGGATTCCGTCTGGTTTTCCTGAATTAGATGATAAAACATCAGGATTTCAAAAGGGAGATATGGTTCTTATTGCAGCAAGACCTTCAATGGGAAAAACTACATTTGCTCTTAATATAGCAGAGTATGCAGCATTAAGGGCAGGCAAGAGCGTAGTAATATTTTCTCTAGAAATGTCAAAGGAGCAGCTTGCATACAAGTTACTATGCTCAGAAGCTAATGTTGATATGTTAAAGCTTAGAACAGGAAATCTTGAAGATGAAGATTGGGATAATATTGCTAGAGCATCAGGACCGCTTGCAGATGCCAAGATTTTTATTGATGATACTGCTGGAGTTAGCGTAATGGAAATGAGGTCTAAATGCAGAAGATTAAAAATAGAGCATGGTATAGATCTTATAGTAATTGACTACTTGCAGCTTATGAGTGGAAATGGAGAAAGCAGACAGCAAGAGGTATCTGAGATATCAAGATCTATAAAGGCACTTGCAAAGGAGATAGGGTGTCCAGTTATTGCTCTTTCACAGTTATCGCGTGCTCCTGAGCAAAGAAATGATCACAGACCTATGCTTTCGGACTTAAGAGAATCTGGTTCTATAGAGCAGGATGCCGATCTTGTTATGTTCCTTTATAGAGATGAATATTACAATAAGGAAACTGAACAAAAGAATGTTGCAGAATGCATAATAGCAAAACAGAGAAATGGTCCTACAGGAACTGTTAATCTTGCTTGGCTTGGTCAGTACAGTAAGTTTGGTAGGTTAGATGTAATTCATCAAGAATAATAAAAAACAACTTGTGGATAACACAAGTTGTTTTTTATATTTTATAGTTATTAACATTGTTAATATAAAAATCATACTACTGTGGATAAGTAGGGGGAAGAAAGTTATCAACAGTGTATAACTTTTTTACTTAGTGGATATCAATTCTTCTTCCATTATCTTTTCCCTTAACCTTCTTAGGTAAAGTTATTCTAAGAACTCCATCAAGAAAAGATGCATCAATTTTTGAGTCATCAATATTATCTACATAAAAGCTTCGTCTAAGTTCTCCATAACTTCTTTCACGTCTTACAAAATTATTGTTATCATCTTTAGTCTCAACAATGTCATCTCTTTTTGCATTTATAGTTAAATAGTTGTTTTCGTATTGAAGCTCAATGTTATCTTTTTTAACACCAGGTAAATCTGCTGCAACTGTATATTTATCATCATCTTCTTTTATATCTACTTTGAAGCCTGCATTTCCATTGAATGTAGTAGTAGGGAAAAAGTCATCTGAGAAAAAGTTATCAAACATCTTATCGAAAAAATCCTCTCTTCTCATTAAACCATTATTATTTCTTCTAAAAGGAACCATTCCAAACATAATTAAAACCTCCTAATATTAAATATTTTTTAGTTATTAGCTTATTTTAATTTTTTATTCAATGTATACATTAAAGGTGCAAAGCGAATTGAATCAAAATATTTTTAGAAAATACTGAATGTTTGAAGTTTTTCTTCTCTTCACCTTACAAGTATATGATAGTACGAAAGTCAAAGAAAGTCAAAATCAAAAAGGATTTTAAATATTAAGATTTTAGGAGGTATTCAAAGCGATTGTGGGATAAATTTACTTTTTCAAAAAATATAAAAAGTTTTAGTAGCATTTCATCAGAAATAAAAATTACAATGTTAGAACTTCAATTTTTTTCATAAAAAGTTGTGTAAAAGGGATTAATGTAGTAAAATATATTTCGTAAGTATGCTCCTGTAGCGCAGTTGGTAGCGCAGCTGATTCGTAATCAGTTGGTCGTAGGTTCAAATCCTATCTGGAGCACCAAGAGAGTTAATGCCAAAGCTTTTAGAGCTTTGGCATTTTTTTATGTGGTGAAAAGCCCCAATATAAAATGTAAAAGGTAACTGAATTTCTACCTAATATATTTATATATAATACAATACGTAAAGCAACTTTTAGGGATTTACACAAAAAGACAATATTAATTATTTCGTTATAATTATCAATAAGATGTAAACTGTTGAAAACCCTTGAAATAAACCATTGACAGTCGAAGATGAGAGTAATATAATAAATCTGCAATGGGAAAAGTTTGGTAATGAATACGAATGGTATTAAATTTCGTATTTAACTGTAGCAAACAATACCAAAGATATATATAAGGAGGAGTTATTATGGCTCAAATATCTGTAACACCTGAAGAGTTAAAATCTCAAGCTCAGGTTTATATTCAATCTAAAGAAGAAATCGATCAAGCAATTCAAAAAGTAAATTCAATGAATAGCACAATCGCTGAGGAATGGAAAGGACAAGCCTTCCAAGCGTATTTGGAACAATACAATCAACTTCATCAAACTGTTGTTCAGTTTGAAAACCTTCTTGAGAGCGTAAATCAACAATTGAACAAATACGCAGATACTGTTGCTGAACGTGATGCACAAGATGCTCAAAGCTTCGGTTTCTAATAAAGCAAGATGCTACTTTTGGTGGCATCTTTTGTTAAAAAGTGGACTATTACTATTCATCTGTATGGTTTTGGGGATAGTATTTTTGGCCAGCCCTAAGTGTTTTGCAGTTGATAATGGAAGCCTCCAGCTTAATCCTAATGTGATTACCAATTCAGATGGAGGCGTTGGAACAACAAGTGACTTTTCAATACGAAGCCAGCTTTTTACACCTACAATTGACAAGCTCGCAAAAGAGCAGGCTCATGATAATGTTCCAAAACAAAGAGAGACACTTGATTTCTCAAAGCAGGCAATAAATACACTCTACAATGCAAACACAAAAAAGGTTGTAGAACAACTCTTTGTCAATTACAAGCCTCAAGTCATTGCATCTAGTACGAGCACAAGTGATTCTAAAACGATGATATGGTATTGGGTCATTTTACTAGCTGCTGTTCCCTTGATTGTTTTAGCGATTTTCTTAGGACAAAAAAATGCCCAAAGGAGGTTAAGAAAGAAAAATGAGCGAACGCATTGATATAAGTATTGAGTTAAATGGGCAACAGTTGGATTTCTGTATTCCCACAGAAATAACGATGGGGCGTTTTACAGAACTCATGCATCAAGTGCTTAAGGGTGGAGTAATGCCCCAAAATTGGACGCTTAAATTGAAGGATAAAAACATAAAAGTTGATGATACTGATTTGATAAAAGAATTGCCAATAGGGAGTGGGGATGTTTTTTGCATTCTTCCCACACAAGAAAGGCAGGAGAATTTGAATGAAAATATCTAACAGTAAAACTAGTCTTGAGTTTGAAAGAAATAAAGATTTTTTTCAAGTACGCTTAGAAAGTACGCAATTTAAGGAAGCCGTACTTAAAGAACTTTCTGACAAAGTTATTGTCAATGAAGACAATGAGACATGGGTACTTTCTTACCCTGTTCCTGAAGCTGCTAAAAGTCTTGCATCTGCTACTCGACTTGCAAAGACGCGTCTTGAAAGATTAAAATTGGCACAAAAACTTGCTACACTTTCTGGTCTGGAAAATCAATTCAAAATTCCTTTTCTTCATCCAGAAAATATACTATTGATGGGAGAAACACTATTTGTTGTTCATTTTGGTTTGCATAAGCTTCTTGCCCCATTTGATATGACTCCAGTGGACTTTTTAAAATCGTATAAAGCCCTTATTTTTTACATATTTAATTCTAAAGTACCATTTGAGTCACTTGTTTCTGGCTCCCTGGCAATGAATGATAAGTTCAGTCAAACCATTAATAGTTTTGAGAGCACCCAGGAAATAGCTGAATTTATTGATGAGGAGTTACAAAAAGAAACAGAAAAAATCAATCGAAATATCGCTTTTGTATCCAAGGGACGCTATCGTTTCTTTAAATACTTTGGAACTTTGGCGATTATTCTTGCACTTGTTTTAGGTTGGTTTACTTACTATTATTACAGTAACAGTCAAAAGCAAAATGCAATTATTACTGCGCAGACTGATTTCTTGACAAATAACTATGACAAAACGCAGACCGATTTGCAAAACTATTCTCCTAGTAAACTGCCAAAATCAGCACGTTATATACTAGCTGTAAGTTCTGTCAATTTATCAGATTTAACAACGACGCAGAAACAAGCTATATTAAATAATATTTCAACCAAATCGGATGATAATACCTTAAATTACTGGGTTTATAGTGGTCGTGGAGATTTTAAACAAGCCTTGAACCTTGCACAAAATTTAGGTGATGTTCAGTTGACATTATTAGCATATACTAATCTTTACGAGACGACCAAGCTTAATACCACAATGGATGGTGCGAAGAAACAACAACTTTTGGATGAGTACAATAAGAAAATTCAGGAGCTAACAAAAAATCTTGGAAAATAGGAGGTACTTATGAGCAGTAAAGGTTTTGAAATCGGAGAAGAGATAAAAGAACAAAATTTCTTTATTGATAATAGACTTGATGCGAGCCAGCTCTTCTTTGTAATTTATCTTTTAGGAGAGAAGCTCCATACCATTAGTTTGTCAGAGGAACGTCCGTCTATTAGGTATGAAGGGTCACTCTTTGGTGTGATTGGTGGTACACTGTTTATCAATGGTACGACCGTTACTACAGGATACTCTAAAGTGGGAGAACTTGAAGTCTTAGTAGTTTCTCCGCAAACTGCTGAGACAATGTTTTTCTTAATTAACAAAGAGGATTATTTTGTTCTGGGATCAGACACAATTGCAAGTATACAAACCCAAGGAAATGCGCAAGTGGTCATTCACGAGGACACCTTTATAATTGATGACAATGAAGAATTTGTTTATTTCAACAATGCTCCAATCAAGGGGCATCATTATGTTAAAGGAGTTCAAATAGGGGATCAAATATTAACCCATGATTTTTTGCTTGAAAAGCGTAAAGAACAATGGAAATTAACTACATTTTCAGAAACTGTTGTTTTTAACCAGGAGAGCTTTTTAAGACAGCTTCCCGCGGTTGAATTTCCAAAGGATTTTCCTAAATACAGACGTAGTCCGCGGCTTCGTTTAGAGCCTCCTTCTGATAAATTTAAGATTCAGAAAATCGGAGAAGCTCAAAAGCCAAGTAAAAATGGAATTTTAAGAGCAATTGTTCCGCCGCTTGGTATGCTTGCTGCGACGGGGGTTACAAGTGTTCTTTCTGGACGTAATCCTATCATGATGTTAGGAATGGGCTCCATGAGTGTTATAACGGCTACTTTCACAGTTTCTCAGTATATAAGTGAGAAGAAGGAGCATAAGATTGAGGATCAAAAGCGAAAGGAAGACTACGAGCAATACCTTATCAAGGCGGTAGCTGAAATTTCTGATAAATATGATGAAGAAACAGAAGTATTGCATTTTAGAAATCCCTCACCTGAAAAGTTAGCTGAAATGATTGAAACTTACAATTCTCGAATTTATGAGAGGATGGCAAGTGACAAAGATTTCTTAGTGGTTACGCTCGGCACTGGAAATCAAGCATCTAATTTATCTGTTGATTCGGATATTAATGATCGAGATAATGATGAGAAGTCACTGCGTGTTAAGCACCTTGTTGAACACTTTTCGACGCAACGAGAAGTACCAATAACTCTTAATTTGAGCACGCAAACTTTGGGATTGGTTGGAACCTATCCTGTACTAAAAACCGCAGTTGCTAATTTATTACTACAAGTGGCTTTCTTCCATTCTTATAGAGATGTCAATTTCTTGAGTCTTGTGCCAGAGAAAAGTTATCGAAAAGATTGGATACAATGGCGACTTCTCCCTCATTTCAAAATTCAAGAATTGAATATGCGTGGTATTGTTCATAATGCCCATACACGTGATCTTCTCTTAAATTCTTTCTATCAGATTTTGAACAAGCGTAAACAAGTACTAAAAGACGCAGGGAAAGAAAAACCAAAATTTGTACCACATTATATTTTTACGATTTTTGACGACTCTTACCTATCAGGTCATGGTATTAACGAATTTTTGGCAGAGGATATGAGTGAGCTTGGAGTGACAGTTATCTGGTGTAAGGAAGATCAAAAACTTCTTACTGAAACAGTTACTGCACTTGTAGAATACAAAAACCAAAGTGCAGGCGAAATCATTAATGATAATAAAATCTATGTGGCCAAATCTTTCGAACCATACGGAGATGTACCATTACTTGAAAAGAGCCTTCGTAAGCTCACTAATTTAGAGCACGTTGAAGTAGAGAAAAATGCGATTCCCGAAAGTTTAAGTTTGCTTGACCAATACGAAGTTAAAAAGGTTGAGGAATTGGATATCCAGGAGCGCTGGGCAAGCGCTGAGCCTAATAAGTCAATTAAATCTCTTATTGGTTGGCGTGGAAAATCGGAATATATGTATTGGGATTTGCATGAGAGGGTTCATGGACCACATGCTTTGGTGGGTGGTACTACAGGTTCTGGTAAGTCTGAATTCTTAACAACTTACCTAATCGGACTTGCTATTAACTTCTCTCCAGAAGATATTGGAATGCTCATCATTGACTGGAAGGGTGGAGGTATCGCTAATACCTTGGATAAACTCCCACATTTCATGGGATCTATTACAAACTTGGATGGAGCAGGAACTGCCAGAGCATTAGCAAGTATCAAGGCTGAAATGGATAAGCGTATGAAAGAATTCGCTAAGTTCGGAGTGAATAACATAAACGGCTATATGAGTCTTTATAAGAGCCGCTTAAATCCTAAACCTGATACGAAATATCCTGAAAAACCGATTCCACATTTGATTTTGGTCTCTGATGAATTTGCGGAGTTAAAATCAAATGTTCCCGAGTTCTTAGATGAGTTGACTTCTGTGGCACGTATCGGACGTTCTCTTGGAGTACATTTGATTTTAGCAACTCAAAAGCCAAGTGGCGTTGTCAATGACCAAATAGAAGCCAACTCAACGAGTAAAATTGCTCTTAAGATGGCAAGTGAGCAAGATTCTAATGAACTTTTAAAAACACATGATGCAGCACATATAACGCAGCCGGGACGTGGATATATAAAGGTTGGTGAAAACGAGGTCTATGAGCTTTTTCAAAGTGGTTATGCAGGAGTTCCTTATGATCCAGATGACACTACGGTAGAAACTGTCGATGAGCGTATTTATCAAATTAACGGTATTGGTCAAACGGAACTGGTTTACGATCCAGGCGAGGAAGTGGTTCAAGGACATGACACAAGTGACTTACCTACACAACTTGAAGCTGTTATTTCGGAAGTCAATCGTGTGTTTGAGGCATCAAACTTAACACTTCCGGCTAAACCTTGGTTACCTAATTTGGAAAGTAAGATTCCAACACCAGAGGTAACTCAAACAGCAGAACTCAATACAAAAATTCCATTGGGTCTCCTTGATATTCCAAGCAAGCAGACTCAAGAGAACTATACTTTTGATATTACGGATTCTAGTCATACGGCTATCTTTTCAAGTCCGGGCTATGGTAAATCAACTGTACTTCAAACAATTGTCATGAATTTGGCAAGGCAAAATACACCTGAGCAGATTCAGTTCAATCTTATTGATTTTGGGAATAATGGCTTATTGCCACTCAAGGAATTGCCGCATGTAGCAGATATCGTGATGTTGGAAGAGGTAGAAAAGCTTCAAAAAATGATGGAACGAATTTCTTCTATATTATTCTATCGAAAGAGCTTGTTTAAGAAAGTAGGAGTTGCATCCCTTTCTCAGTATGAGGCAAAAACAAAAGAAAAGCTTCCTATCATTATCACTATATTAGACAGTTATGATGGCTTAGGGCAACAAGACCGTAGGAAAGAAGATATTGATAATTTACTCATTCAACTATTGCGTGAAGGGGCAGCCCTAGGACTATACCTTATCATGACCGTAGGACGAGTAGGCGCAGTGCGCATGAGCATGATGTCAAATATCAAAACTAAGATGGTGCTTTATCTAAATGATGAGTCTGAAGTGGTTGCAGTGATGGGACGAGAGAGAGTGACTCAAGAAGAAATTGTTGGACGTGGGCAAGTGATGCTGGATATTCCAACAGCAATTCAATTTTATTTGCCAACTCACGATGGGAATGATGTTAAACTTCTTGAAGCTATTGAAAATGATGTGATTAAAATGGATAAAGCGTGGACCGGAAAACGCCCTAAAAAGATTCCAATGACACCTGAAGAATTAAGCTTGGAGATTTTTGAGGAATATTCAGAGGTTATGCAGTGGCAAAGAGAACAAAAGATACCAATGGGAATGTCTTATCAAACAACAGAAATTCTTGGAATTGTACCAAGTGCTCAGCCGTATTTCTTGTTTGCACCAATGGATGATGATCAGATGTTACTTTTCCAAGCCCTTTTATTGAAACAAATTGCTAAAATCAAGACAGGTGTCTTGTTGGTTGATTTTAATGAAAGTTTTGAGGAAGTACTTGCTCATCACTCTTTAACGGAAAATGTCACACTCATTACAGATAAAAATGATGCTAAAGATGTCATTGCAGGTATGGTTGGTTATGTGAAGCTTGCAAAAAAGCATGAAAATGGCGAGCCGATGCTTCTTGTGATTAGCAATCTTCAAGATTTTATTCAAAAGACAAACCTTCCTGCCAGTGATTTTGTTTTAGCCTTGAAAAATGTTTACAAAGCAGGCTTAGATGTGTTGATTTTTGCTCCGCATGAATATATAGCGAAGAGTTTTGACGAAGTACCAAAAGCTATTAGACAATTGAAATTTACAGGAATGATTGGTTCAAGAGCTTATGATACTCCTCTAATCAAAGGTACAAGCAGTTCTAGAGAACCTGAGCTTTCAATTCAAGATGCTTACTTTGTGTTAAGAGGTGGCTCTAGTTTTGATAAGATGAAATTGCCGGAGCTTACGAAAGGAGAAAATAATGACTAAAAGTTCACCAGTATTATTACCCCTAGGGACGGCAGTAAGAATAAAAGACGATGATAGTATCTATATTATCATTTCAAGAGGCTTTCAAAAAAGGGGAGAGGAGACCATTGCGGGCTATCGCGGTGTTCCTCACCCTTTTGGAGAAAATAGCAAATATAAGACACTTGTGATTTCAAGCAAATCCATTACGGAAGTGGTTCAACGAGGTTATGAGGACAAGCTAGATGAAAAGTTTATAGATGAACAGCTAAAAAAAGCCCTTGACGCTCCGACAGCCTCTAAAAAAAAAGAGCCTGTAAAAGAGCCTGTCAAAATCGTGGAAACTGCTATGCCAAAGGCTGAAGCGGAAGTAAAGAAGGTTCCTAAAAGTACTCCAGTAAAAAAGGAGCCTGAAAATCCTTATGATCCATTTTATAAACTCAAACATAAAGGAAAGGAAGTTAAAAAATGATGGAAGAAAAAAGTTTTTTACCACTTGGAAGTATTGTAATTCTTAAAGGTGCAATCAAAAAATTGATGATTGTCAGCAGAGCAAATGTAGTCAATAACAATTATTTTGATTATGGTGCAATACTTTATCCTGAAGGGATGATTGATGAAAATGTAGCTTACTTTAATGGCAAAGACATCTTGAAGGTGGTTTCAGAAGCATATACAGATGATGATGATGCCTTGATGGTTGAGCAACTATGTCAAGCTAAAGAAGAGTACTTAGCGTCTAGCGTAGAAATTAAAGAAAATGTTTCAGCACCAGAAACAGCCGCAGCAGAGGAAGGAAACTTTGACGATGATCCTTTTGCAGCTGTGAGAGATATGGAGGATGACGATGAGTGATTCAGAAAAATATAATAAAGTCATACGCCTAAAGGGTTATGTTAATCGACTTTCGAATTTGTTAGATGATACTTATGGCTTGGATTTTACGCAATTCAAAACAGCTGGAACAACGAATTGGTCGGGAAAAGTAAAAAAAAGTCAGTTTGACGATGAATATAAAAAAGCTAGTGACGAATTAGCAAGGACAGCACCAGAAGTTGAAGAAGCGATTTCAACATGTAAGAGTAAGATGTACAGTTTAGCTTGGTCCATTGATGATAAATGGATGAAGACAAAAGCCCTTGCCATTACAGCTTTTTAGGAGGGGGAAAGATATGGGAAACGAGGTATCAGTTAATACTAACAAACATAAAACTCAAGTTATGAAGGTTGGAAAAATTGCATCGAAGGTAGCAGGAGTTAGAAATGGTTTAGACAACAAATATGATCACCTTAAAGTTGATAAAATACATACCATTTTCAAAATTTACGATGATCTCACAAAATTGGTGAGTTCTTATGGAGAAATGGCAGCACATGACTTAAAGGAGTTTCGCCAATTGGGTGTCAATATTGAAAATACTGATAATCAGGGGGCAAAACGATGAGTAATAGTGAACTATATTATGAGGAACTGACCGACCTTTCTGTTCGAATTGCACTAGGAATTAAAAATAGGACAGAGCCCCTTGATGAATTGAGTCAGGCAATGACTCAATTAAGCCAAACTAATGCCATAAAAGGCAACGCAGCTAATGCAATGAAAGCTTATATTAACGAAGTACATATGACCTTGATTCAAACCCTTGAGCTTCTCCTTAACAATTATGAAATGGCACTTGGAAAGTATGTTAAAGGTTATTTAGAAGTGGATAGTGACGAGAGTTTCAAGCTCATTAAAGAGGATTTTGATGCCCATGAGAATAATCTAAGCTCACACCAATCTGATTTTACTTCTATTGGCAATAAGTTAAAAGCTATTTCAGATGAAGCAGAGGATATTATATCCCTAAGAGGAGCAGGCAGCAAACGTCTCTTCAATGTTGCTAAAGGTATGAAAGACATGGAAAAAACGGTGAGCGATCTCAATGATAAATGGAATAAATACGAAAGTTCATATAAAGACTTTGATAATGTTCAAGATTTAATTGCACAGACAACATCTCTCTTGAAGAGTACGCTTTCGGTTCCACGTGGATATTCTTATAGTCCGGGAAGCTTTAGCAAGCTTATAAGTAAGGATTTTGTGAATGCTTTTAAGGTTAATGCCAAGTATGTACAAGATAATCAGAAAGACTTTAAGGCTAATTGGGATAGAATTGGTAAGAACTATAAAGTTGACCAGGATCGAATGGAAGAGGCGGCAAAGGAGAAAGCCAAGAAAGGACTTATTTGGGATGCACTGGAAGTTTGTGCAGGAGTAGTCCTTGTCGCCACAGGAGTTGGATCGGAATTTGGTGTTATGCTTATTGTTGGAGGTGTTAATGGTGCTATCAATCATGCTTCAATAGCAACAACTGGTAATAGTTTTAACATATTGGGAAGCTTGACAAATGGAGCTGAGCAATGGTATAACAAGAATATTGGGGAGCCTTTAGTAAAAACGGGAAATCCTGCTTTGCAGTTTGCAGCTGGTTGTGGCGATGCTGCTATTCAATTTGTTGGAGCAAAGTATCAGCTCGACGTATATGACATAGGTGACACAGTTCATACTTTATGGACTAATCCTGAAGCACAAGCACAATTCAAAGCAGGAGTTGGAAACTATTGGAACAAACTTAGTAGTGGAAATGCTTATACTATAGGACAAACAACTGGGACGGTTTTAAGTTTCGTTGTTAATCCAGGAGATATAGGAGCTGCGGCTGGTAAGGCAAGCAAGGCGGAAAGTTTGCTTGGTAAAGTAGGTACGTTCTCGAAATCCATCGCTGTTTCAAGTGTAGAAAATGCTAAGAATATAGCTACTTCACCATGGAGAACCGTTGATAACCTTGGTAGTAAAGTTGCAGATTTGCGTACAGTATTTAGTGAAGGTAAGGGCGCTATAGGTGATTTAACAAATTCAGTCGTTGTTTCAAGTGCAAAAAATGCGGAGAATATAATTAATTTAACAGGAAGAACACTTGGTAATCTTAGGAGTAAGTTTGCAGATTTGAGTACAGCACTTAGTCAAGGTAATGGTATCAGATATGCATTTCAGGTTGCAGGCGATGATGGCTCAATTTTCAGCAAAATAAGTAAGCAAAATATAGAACATGTAGATGCAGACAAAATATGTCAAGATAGGTATGCACAATGGATTAAAGGTAAGATGTCTGAGGTGGAGACAGAAGTTGAGACTATTCCACCAGAAAAGTTATTGGGAATAGAACATGACCCAATACCTCATCCTAGAAGTGCTTTAAACGAAAAAATTCCTAGAAGCAAAGGGGCACATACTAATAGACCTGGACATCGATTAACGAAAGAAGAGAAGCGATTAGCTAATCAGCATTTAAATGATCTTATTGCTAGAAGAAATGGGGATAGTGCTGCAGCTAATAGATTATCAAAATATAGAGAACATCCATTATTTGATAAAAGAACTACTGGAGGAGATAATTTTGCAGGATGGACTTCACTAGACCTTTCAGCTACTAACAATTCATCAAACATAATGAGATTACTTTATAAGGAAGATGAAAATGTCATAGAGTGGAAAATAATTCAGCAACATTAATAAGGAGTGAAGAATTAAGTGAATATAATAGAAGTTATAATAAATTATACAGTTAATAATTATTCTGAAGAAGAGTGGTGTATTTATGATTCATTAAAATCAGTAAGAGAATATAGTCGTTTCGAGTGTATAGAGGGGGAATCAATTAGTAAGTTAGTTAATCTATTGCCTATGGTAAAGGATAGTTTAACTAAAAGAATACTTATTGAAATTATAGTAAATTATTTATATTGTAAATATGATGAAGGGGAAGAAGTATTATTATTTGATGATAATGAAAAATTACTTGATAAATATATAGATGCACTTGCTGAAGATGAAATTAGTATTAATATTCAGGATGCACAGGATTGCCTTAAGTGTTTTATTGCCTTAGGCATAGAAAAAAATAAAATAATCCATCAATTATTGAAAAAATTAGATAAAAAAATTGCAATAAAAATACTTATATTTTTGATAGATTATGATGATGAAAAGATACTACAAGAATTTAGTGAAATATGTGAAGATGTTAAAACTGCACATAGGATATATGATCGTTTAAATATTTTATCGACATTTATACTAATAGTTCATCCTTTGTGTTCAAAATATGAAAGTATATATTGTGTGTCGACTCAGTATTCAGATCTTATTAACGCAATTGACGATTGGGGATGGAATACACCAGGTGGTGCTAACTATCTAATTGAGGAAAAAGTATTTACTGAAAAAGAGGGAAGAATTTTAGAACACTTAGGTGAGCTGTTATGTAAAAATGTAGATATAAATTCAAAAGAGATAAGAAATTTATATTATGAATTCTTTGAAAATAAAGATCCTTATGATGTTATGTTCACTTTACCGTAAATGATGGAATCTTAATTAATATTTGTACTGAGGTAAATACAGTTGACGAAGAAGGAAAATTTATTATGCAAGAATATAAAAGTGCTGATATTGCTCCATATACTTCAAATGAATAAAAAGGATTTCTAATTGTAATAATGCAGTGAGAAGATCAAATGAACTAGCTGAAAATTGAGTAGGCTAGTTCATTGCTTTTTATAGTAGTAAATCAAGGAGATATAGGTGCTGCGGCTGGTAAGGCAAGCAAGGCGGAAAGTTTGCTTGGTAAAGTAGGTACGTTCTCGAAATCCATCGCTGTTTCAAGTGTAGAAAATGCTAAGAATATAGCTACTTTGCCATGGAGAACCGTTGATAACATTGGTAGTAAAGTTGCAGATTTGCGTACAGTATTTAGTGAAGGTAAGGGCGCTATAGGTGATTTAACAAAATCCGTTGTTGTTTCAAGTGCAAAAAATGCAGAGAATATAATTAATTTAACAGGAAGAACGCTTGATGATGTTAAAAAAGCAGCAGGATTTGTAAATGGAAAGCTGTTACCAGCGTCAGGAGAAGCAATAAAAGATTTTGGCAAGGTATTAAAAAATACAGGAAAAGATTTAAAAGGATTAACTCGTCAAGTAGAAGTTGAAATGCCCGGTGTAGGTCGAGTTAGTGTAGGACCTAATATAGAGTTTAGTGAAGTAGTGAAGAATTTTAAAAATGGAGTTGGAGATATTAAGGATAACTTTGTGAAGGCCGTTAAGAGCGAAGATAAGGTGATGGGTAATCCTAGTGGAGAGGGTAATTACTCTACGGAAGAGTGGTATAATTATTTGAAAGAAAAATATGGGGAAGATAATGTTTATTTATGTACTGATGAAAAATCATTAATAAATTCTGTATCTGAAAAACTAGATAGTTTTAGAAAAAATATAAATGGTGATGTTTATGGAAAAACTGCTGTTGCATATGGTGAAAATTTGGACACAGTATCTATGGCAACATCAAATAGTCATCAGTATAATCCAACTATATTAACTGATGGTGAAAAATTTGATAAAAATATGTATAATAAAATACTTAAAGAGTATGGAGATGAATCAGTTGCTTATTCGAAATATTATGAGCATACATTAACAGAAGATTATATAAAAACATTGCCAGATGAATATTTCACAAGTAAAGGTCTTGTAAAAGATGATGTTATTTCTGAAATGAAGAAATTGACAGATGCTATTGAAAATACTAAGAATGAGGCTAGAATAGCTGGTAAATTTAGCAAATTAACTGGAGAACCTTCTTTTAAAGATTGGAATGTAGAGAATTGTGCAGAAGTATGGAGTACTAGAAAAGCAATACTAAATGGTGCTAAATTTGATGATATAAGTTTCAAATGTGTAGAAACTGGTTCAGGGAATTATGCTAAACCATGCGAAAATTGTAAAAGAACATTTAGAAATTTAAATAATGTAGGAAAGGTGAAATAATATGTTAGAAGAAAGAGTAAAAAAGATATTGAAAAGATCAGGGTGGATTGAAAACCAAAAGATAGATATAACAAATCAGGTTAAAATGCTTGAAAGTGAAGGGTATGAAGTATTTGAGGCTGCAAGAAAATTTATGGAAGAGTTTGGTGAAGTCCATATTATAGCTAAATATATAGATTCTTTTGGAGACGAAGATTATGATGAACATTCAACATGTTATGAAGATATGAAATATTATTATGAACATAATGCAAATTATGATGAAAAAGTTGGAGAACGAACAATTCCTGTATGTAAATTATATCAAGGTGAATATATTGTATGTATTTCTGAATCTGGCAAATTCTTTGTTAGTGAGGGAATGTGGGCAGAAGATAGTGACAACTTTTGGAATGGACTGTTAGGTGAATATAAAAGTGGTTTTTTAAACTGGATAGATTATAAGGCAGGAAAAAAGTTTCAGCGCTGTTCCAAATATAAAAATGAAGAATATTTCTAAATTATAATAAATAGAACAGTCATTAGGTTGAGTCCTAATGACTGTTTTTGATAAGTCAGAGGCTATTTTAGATGAGATTGATATTAAAATACTGGAGAAATATAATTCATAAAAATGCAGAAACTCACTACATAAGAAAGACTAATATAAATTTGTAGTAAAGTTAATAAACATTATAGGTTAACTTACTACATTATATTAATAATGCAGTGATAAATGAAATGAATCAGCTGAATTTAAGTAGGCTGATTCATTATTTTTTAGTATTAACATACGCTATAAATACATTTTTTAAAAGAACTACATTAAAAAGCAACAATAATACCTAAGAAAACAGAGATTTAAAGAACTGTGAATGAGAGTGGCATTTAAACTTAAAAAGTGTCGAATAAAGCCTAAAGATACTGATTTAATAGGTATTGATAAACAATTAAAATCTTTTTAACAGTTGTACAAGTATAAGCATATGATAAAGGACTCCCTGGTTAATTATAACAGACATCTTTAGGATTCAGTAAAACGAACATAGAAGATATGCGTAGCCTGATAAGCTAGGAAGATCTGGGTTCGATAATTCTACTTAAAAGTTAATGAAATTGGGAACATATAACTGATATAATTATAAATAATCAATTAATAAATGGATATAATTGTTATAGGACAAACAACTGGAGTTGTTTCAAGTGCAAAAAATGCTAAGAGTGTATTGACTAAAATAAAAGGAACAGTAAGTGACTTTGGGACTGCTTCAGCTGCATTCGCAAAAGCTTTTGGAAAAACTTACGTGGAGGAAAGTTGAAAATTTGTTTAAATTGCCAGCAAACATTTAAAGAATTTTTACATTCAGGAAGATGTATTAGTGATTAGGTAGGTGATATTTAATGAAAGAAAAAACTATTGAGATATTGAAAAAATCCGGGTGGCATCCAAATAGAAAGATTGATATAACAGATTTAGTTGTATATTATGAAAAAAGAGGATTTGAAATATTTCCAGAAGCAAAAAAGTTTTTGGAGGAATTTGGAATGATAGATGTGTACTGTCCAATCAATCCTAGAATACCAGAGGAAGATATTAAAAAATATCATTTCAATAGATATGATTTATATACTACTAATATGATAAAAAGTTTGAATGGTATGTTATCAAGAGATTGTATTAGCGAGTATGAAGAAGAATATGTTGAAGAAAAATTAGTTGTTGTTGGATCATTAAATGGGAACCAATATTTAATGATTTCTGAATCAGGAAAAATGTTTACCGAACATGGATTTTTTGGTAATAATGCGGAAGAATTTTGGGATAGAATTCTTAACTATGATATTGTGACAAATTGGATGCAATGGGATGGATTTATTTAATAATTAAGAATTAATAGGTAATAAGTAAGTATTGATTGTAAAATTAAAAGATACTTATTTAAATTATAAGTACTAATCTAAATAGATTGGTACTTTTTTAGAATAATAAAATAATAATAGACGTTGAAAATAGTCAAATCTACCACTAAAAGATAATAAAACAGGCTCTATCCCAGATGGTGTCAGAAGCTCAGGATATTTTACCAGAAAAGTTATTGATAGTAGTGTTGCAAATGGAATAAGTAAAATTTGTTCAACTGCGGATTTAGGAGATTTAAACTTAAAAGGTGAAGCCGGAAGTGGTATTTGGAAATATAACCCAACAATAAAAGATTATACAGGAGTTGATCCTAGAAAGTTTTGTAAAACACCTGAGGATTACACTAAATATTATAGAAGTTTATTATCTGATGAGCATTTAGAAAGTTTACCTGATAGCTTTTGGGTTGGAAAAAATAAAGAGTTTGTTAAAGAAGATATGGCTAAATTAAGAGCTGATATTGAAAGAGTAAAAAAGGCAGCAGCAGATGAAGGTGAATTTAATCAGTATGGTGAACCAAGCTTTGAATATCGATGGAATGTTGACAATTGTGCAGAAATTTGGAGTTCAAGAGATGCAATATTAAAAGGTGCAAGATATGATGATTTGGTTTATCGTACTGAAAATTTATATGGTGGATTCGCAGAACCATGTGACAATTGCCAAAGGACATTTAAAGGAACTTATAACATTGATAATTAGGGGGTATTAAAATGGAAATATCAAATAAAACAATAGAAGTATTAAAGAAGTCAGGATGGTATGAGGGAAGAAAAATAGATATATCAGAAAATGTAAAATTTCTTGAAGAAAGAGGATTTGAAGTTTTAGAAAGTGCTAAAAGATTTATGGAAGAGTTTGGAGAATTAAAAATAAATGTTGAGAAGAAGAGAAAAGACGGGTCTACAAAAACATCTAAACATACTACTTGCATTAAAGAAACGGTAGGACTTGGAAATAGCTTTAACTTTGGGCTGGAGGATTATGTGGATGAAAAAGTTATGCTTATAGGTTCGCTTTATGATTTTAATATATATCTATATATATCAGAGTCAGGAAGGATATTTGATTCAACAGCGTGGGTAGGAGATAGTGTTTGGGAAGCCTTTGATAACATTATTAATGAAAAAGGAACAATAGTTTGGGGCAAATTTAAAGAGTAAAAACATTATATTTAATGCAAAGCTATGTGTAAAATTAATGTAGTATAAACGATTGTAAGGTTATATTGGTATATTAAAAGAACAAATTAATATGACAAATTTTCAATCTAGAGAAAATATATTTTGTTTGATAATAGTCTCAAGTTAAAGTGAGGCTATTATTTTTAGTGCGCCCAGCATGGGAGGAAACTTGGCAGTGAAAATCTGCTGTGGGTTTGATGGTATGAGAGGAGAAAAATAAAATAAATATTTTCCTCATACTCCATTGGTTTTTAGCTATAAGTGTACTTTAAGCATTATTGATAAAGAATGCTTGTGTTGTTATAATATAATGGAAAAAAATTAAGATACAAAAAAGTAAGACAAAGGAAGATTTAAATGAGTAAATTGATAAAGTGTAAAGCATGTGGTAAAGAAATAGCAAAGAGAAGCATATGTTCTAATTGCGGTAAAGATCATAGGAATTTTTTTGTAAGACATAAGATATTGACAGTGCTAGCATTATTAAGTATGGTGATTGTTGGACTCCTTACAAATGCTTACACGTTAGGACAATCGGTTCCGGTTATATTAGTAATCTTAGCAGCCCTTGGTTACTTTGTTGATATGGTAAAACCTAATAAAGTCAGAGTGTCAGATAAATCTACTTCAACTATTAATGCTGATAGTTCTAAGTTAAAATAGACAACTTTATAATCAAAAAAGAGGGTCTAATAACCCTTCATTATAATTCCGCTAACTTCTATACATACCTCTTTTCAAAATAGAAACCCAAACTATTCTATTAAGGATTTCATGAATTAACTGCAAGATAATGTATAGTAATTAATAGTTGGTTACAATAGTAAAGATACAGTTATATGACTGTATCTTTACTGATTTTTAATGGTTAAATACTTTTACACATCATAGCATGGACTTTTCTATAATTAAAATAAGCTGAACCATGCAAAGCGAATTACAGCTCTCATAAACAAGACTGTAAACAAAAAATTAAATATTCCAGCTATAAAAAAAACAACTGGAGAGAAGTATTGATTACTATTTAAAAGCATCCTTTTAACCATGAGAAGTTAACCAAGAAGAAGAAATCGGAGATATTGAAAAATATCTATAAATATTTGCAGAAAAATGATAGCTTAGGAGGAGTTTTGCTATATAATAAAAGAACTACTTGTTATAGGAATATTTGGCAACATTGATAATAGAAAAATTTTAAGCTATAATATTGTAACTAGTGAAACTTTTTGAAAAACCAGTGTATAACAGACATTAAAGGAGAATAGAAATGCGAAATAAAACAAAGATGACAAATTCTAAGAGTTTTTCGGAAAAATTTGATAAGAAAATGAAAAAGTCTCGTCTGATTGAATCAGGTGTTATCCTTTTTCTGCTTGTTTGTGTGGCTGGTCTTACGTTTTTGCTGAATAGGAATCTTCATAAACAAGTACAAACAGTACAAACTACAAAGCCGATTATTGCTCTAGTTAATGAAGATCAGCCCCAAACGTTTAATGGCACAAATTATAACTTTGGTGAAACCTTCGTGAACCTTGTGTCGAATGACAATAAGTATAATTGGCAAGTCCTGTCACGCTCGGTAGCAAACAAAGCCTATGCTGATGGTTCTGTTGATGCTGTTATTTATCTTCCACAAAATTTCACGCACAATATTTTAACACTTCAGGCATTAAATCCTCAAAAAGCGGAGCTAGATTATAAAGTACTTGCATCTAAGTCACAGCTGAACAATAAACTCTTGCAAGATAAGATCGTGAATGTGCTTTATGATTTCAATACTTCCATTGTCAAGATGTATTATGCTTCTGTGGCAGGAAATGTCGCAAATGCACAAACGAATATGGGCAATGTTGTTAAGAGTCAAGGCACGCTCCTCTCATCACTTAATGATAATGTGTATGGACCTTTTCAGACAACCAACGAGTCTTATAGTTCAGTTGTTTCCATTGCAAATGGTTTGAAATCTGAAAATGATAGTTGGATTCAAGAACAAAACAGCTTTACCAATTCAGTCGTTAATCTGTTGAACGAAAGTAGTTCTTCATTCAACGGAATGCTACCAAATCTAACCAATTATTTTGATACCCAAAGGAAGATCACTGATATTAACCTTACAAATGCCAATCAGGGTATTACTAATCAAGCAAACTCGGATAAAAGCTACTATTATGACCAGTACACAGCAGCATATAATAAGGCGGTGCAAGCCGTGCAGCAGTTTCATAATACGGATGCTTCTGGCAATGAAACAGGTGTCTATGCAAAATTAAAAAATCAAATTTCGAGTTATAACACTTTGATTAGTGGGGTACATGACAACATTGGTACACAGATTGATAGTTTGACAGGCAAACAAACAACACTATTAAATCTTGAAAAAGATATGTATTTACGATTCTACGGACAAGATATTAGTCCAACACCAGATAAAACTGATTTTACTAGTCTTGAAACAGCAGATAATGCAAGAAGTGCAATGGCTAAAATGATTGCAACTTCCTTTGGCAAAAGAGATAATATCTCGGGAACAGCTTATCCTAAAACGATAAACAATCTCTTGAGTAATTTGTCAGTAAATGTGGGGGACTATGATACTCTCTTAGCTACACTAGTGAAGAATGGTTCTTTGACGCCACAACAAAAGGATACCTATGAAGCTAAGTTGGGGGTTCTAAAAAATTATGCTACAGCATTTGGAATCAAAACAGCTACTGCAGATTTTAGTGCTGCTCCAACGGTAAATAATAGTAATGAGAATTTTACAAAACAAATTACAATTACCGTACCCAAAGCTACTGAATATACTTTAAAACTTCAGGCTTCAAATGGACTTTCTAACTCAGGGATTTCTATAGTTGGAAAACCTACGGGGACAGGTGCAATAGTTAACCCAGATAATTCTGTGACTTTGGATAATCGAACAACAAGTATAACCGACAGTAAAGGTAATGTCACGACTGCACCGACAACTAGTCCGATGACTTACGTTGTTACATATAAAGTGGATTTAGGACAAGCAGCAAGTGGAACGGTAACAGCGAGCGTTGATAATGGTTCAGGTGGTACAGATTCGTCTGTTGAAAATTTTGGTCTTATTCCTGCAAATGCAATTTCTGAATATGCAGGAGGCAGTCAGTTTGGCTATATCTCGACCTTACTCAATAATATTGATACTGCAAGTAGTCTGATTACTTTCCTTTATGGAGCACCAGGGGCAACTTATTCTGATATAAAAAGCTGTACTAAGGTTTCTGACTTTCAAGAAGCAAGTCAACAATCTATTTTCAAGATGTATGGTAATATGGACGTCACTCAAATTATGAGTCGATTGAGCGATGATGATGTGAAGCAATTCATGAATTATGGAAAAGCCAACATTAAAAATGTTACGGATACTCTGACAACGTTGAATTCAAATATTGCAAGTATTCAAAAAGAGAAAGCAACCTTGAGCGATAATTTGCCAAGTAATTACTTTAGTCAAGTGTCAAGTGATTTGCAGGCTTGGTATAATCAAACAATGGATACGCTGAATGCAGAATACAAAGCGTGGACAACAAATAATACAATATTACTTCAAGAAAAACCTTGGAAGGAATATAACCAAAACGATCTTGTTCTTTGTTATGATAAAGAAGGTGGGGATTCACTTTATAGCACTATTTCTGACATGGTGAATTCAACTGCGAAACAAGCTGAAGATACGGCGGCAAGTGCACAAATCATCAAGAGTAATGCAGCTGAGTTCGATCAAATGGTGGATACGGTCACCAAGACACAGAATGATGCAAAGAAGGTCATTGATAATACGAATAATCTGTTAAGTACAGGGAACGATGACTTCAAAAATAGTCAAAACTACTATAAAAACTTTGCAGCTACTTTATCTAACACAAGGACAGATGGTGTAAAGGCGGATAATATCTTTAATTTCTTTGCTAAGCCATTGTCCACAAAAGATATTACCCCAAAATTAGCTAATATTACTAAGGACTTTGATTGGCGATGGGTTGTTATCTTCGTGATAGGACTCCTTGTTGGTGCCTTAGGTAAGACTTGGATACGACATAAGCCAAAGTTTGAAGAAAAATAAACAAAGGATGGGAAAATGACTCCCATCCTTATATTTTTTATCTCTCTTATAAGAATAATTTCTACATAATCTCATTAAATGCAAATAGGCACAGTAGCAGCATGACTTTACATATTATTGAAGAAATGCTATACTGTAGTAAAAAAATTTTGTTACCATATTGAGGAAGTGATAAAACTATATGACTAGCATTTTAACAATTGGAGAAAAAATAAAGAAATTAAGAAGTGAATATAAATTAAATCAAGATGATATTGTAGGTACAGAACTCACACGTAATTTAATTAGTCAGATAGAACATGGAAAAGCCAACTTAACAAGAAGTACAGCAGAACTTATTATTAGAAATACAAAAGATATATTAGAAAAAAGAGGTGAAACTCTAGATGAGGGTATAAATGTAGAGTACCTTTTGGAAACAGAAGAATCCCAAGCTAAAAAGGTGATCGCCTCATACATACAGGACCTTAAGGAAATCAGTGTGTACAAGGATAATCGTTTTAATGTTTTGCTTGAAAAAATAGAGAATTTATTATCGTAAATGGGAATTGCCAGATTTAAAGATTCAAATATGCGAGATTGCAGGGGATTACTACACAAATGTAAATAATCACCTCAAGGCGTATATATATTATGAAAATGTAAAATATTTAATTGGATGTCAAACTGATATGAGAAGAGTAATTTCTATATTCCGTAAGCTTTCCGCAGTATATTGTCATACGGGTAATTTTGCTGAGGGAATACGTGTTTGCAAATACGCACTTGGAAGATTTACTGAAATGGAGGATAAATATAAATGTATATTTACCTTCAACATGAGTCTATATTATAACTATCTTGGGGAATATGGGAAGGCGTTAAATGCAATTACTGGTTTTGAATCTGTAATAAAAGCTACATATGAAGACAGATATTATAAAGTATTGTTATTAAAAGCGGATTGTTATTATGGGGCAGAGCGTTATGCTGAATCTTTAAGTATTTACAATAAGTTGATAAGTATTACTTTAAAAGATGATTTTAATAATTTATGTGTTTACTATAATAACATGACGCAGGTTTATTTACGTATGGGTAAAAGAGATATGGCTGTAAATTGTATAAATACAGTTATAAATAATCTTCATAATATTTCTGATGATTTTGAAGCTTTACCACAAATATATGCTGAATTAGGTAAAAGTTATCTTATGATGGCTGATAATGATAAAAGCATTAAGTATTTGACAATAGCTTTAAAGCTATCAAAGGATTTCAAATACTATAGTGTAACGAAAGATATACTCAATGAACTTTCCAAGATAAAAGGGAATAGTAACAAACTAAAACTTAAGGATGAATTTATTATATTAACTGAAAATATGGGTAGATCCTATGATAGTCTTAATCATAGTTTGGTATTCAATATAATACAATATTATACTAGGTTGGGTGATGTCGCATCGATTAATGAACTTTGTGAGTATTGTAAGGAAAGGAAGGTTGGGTAATATGAACTCGAGGGTAAAAAAATTATTGTTTTTGGTACTTTGTTCCTTTATTATTATAGGTTATTTATCTGTTAATCACATTTCGGTATTAGCCAGTTATCCTGGTTGGAGTTGGTAGTTAATTTAAATGAAAGTACTGATTACATATATCGGTACTTTTTACGTTTACCATTAAGCAGGCATAGTTTACCTATTTACAAAGAGTTTGACTTTTGGTAAGCTATAAGCTTTACTGCGAAAATATTCATGAATGACTTTATACTTCATTTGTATTTACTTACAATAATTACAGTAATATAATAAATTACGTTGTGAGTGTCCTTCCTAACCCTCTAAAACGGTATTGAGAATTAATTGGGTTACTATAGTTATTCCTTGACACTCACAAATAAATTCTATCAAATATTATATAAAAAAGTTATAGCATTTTAACAGCATCAGGGAATATTAAAAATAATCTAGGATAATGAAATATTTAGTGATGAGGTATGAAAAATGTATAATAAAAAAGCACTGATGTCTTTAATTATTATTTTCATAGTGATTTTCTCTGGATGTAATTATAGTAAAAAAGCAAATATATTAAATCCAAATAATAAACAAAAATCTAATAATACTTTTAAAAATAATTCAATAGACCAATTTTTAAGCAAACAAAAATTTGATATTTCACAGGATATAAATAAGAAAATACTATATGTATATCTTGGAAAAGAAAAAATTAAAAAGTATACAGTAACTAATAATAGTTTTGTAAATATAAATGTTGATACAAATAAAATGTTTGTTATATCATTACATGAAAGTAGTATTATTTGTGCTAAGTGGAGATTACAAAATAGTATGGATAATTCAAACGTTGAGCTTTTAAAGAATAAAAGAATGAATATTCCATTTAAAAATTCTAATGATTTAGTTGGAATAGATTATACTAGAAGAAATTTTTATTTTACGACATTAAAAAAGGGGTTTCAAGCTATTACGTTTAAGTATGTTAATAGGAATGCATCAGTTTCAGAATGTTTTACAGTGACAATTAATCTTAATATAAATTGAATACTTAGTTGTAATATTGGCAATTAGAAAATAATATAGAGGAATTATTTATTCTTTCTCATTTCCTCTAATATTAGAAATGTTGATACGGCTACCACACTAGCTAGAAACAATACTGAAAATGTTATTATGTATGAACGTGCATTTTCAACAGAATCTCCATCGAAAAATTCACCTAGATTAGCAGAAATAATTGCACCACTTAAAAAGACTAAGAAACCTATTAAGAATGATTTTATATGTTTTGAATTCATTAAAAGCCTCCTTGGTTGGTAAAATATAGTGAAAAACTTGTGTATGAATTATAACACAAAATAGCCTTTTTTTCTACATAGTTATATTGCAATAGAATAAGCCAGAAGTAAAATAAGAGGACTTAAAACAAAAGTGTTCATAACGATAAGTTAAAGCGTTATGAGCACTTTTTATTTTAATTAATAAAATTCATAAGGATAATTCAATTAAATAGAGGATATATTAACAAAAGAACTACATAAAGAATATAAAAGCAGAGGAGATGATTAATATAGCAGTAGATAATAGTATAAAAATAACTATAGAAACCACTGTTAATGCTCCTATAGATATGGTGTGGGAGGCTTGGACAGAACCAGAACATATAAAGAGTTGGAATCATGCCTCCGATGATTGGCACACTACAGAAGCTAAAAATGATTTAAGAGTGGGAGGAAGGTTTGTTTCTAAAATGGAAGCAAAGGATGGCAGCTTTGGGTTTGATTTTGGCGGAACATATAATAAAGTAAGGTTATATGAGTTTATTTCCTACATAATGGATGATGATAGGAGTGTTGAAATTACTTTTAAGCCAGAGAAAGATAAAACCTATATAGTTGAAAGCTTTGAAGCAGAAAAAAGTAATCCTATTGACCTGCAGCAAAAAGGTTGGCAAGCGATTTTAGATAATTTTAAAAAATATGTTGAGGAAAATAAGTTAAGAGGAAGGGAGAAATAATGGCAATACAAGCGTATATAAATTTCGATGGAAACTGTCGTGAAGCTGTTGAATTTTATGCTGAAGTTTTTGAAACAAAGAAACCTAAAATTATGGTATATGGTGATATGCCTCCTAAAGAAGGGGCTAAATTTAATGAAGAAACAAAAAATTTAGTACTTAATGCTGCGCTTGAAGTAAAAGGAAGCACTATAATGTTTTCTGATATTGTTCCAGGTATGAAGTTAGTTGTTGGAAATAATATAAGCCTTGTAGTTATAATCAATGATATTGATGAACTTAAGTTGATTTTTAATAGGTTAAAGGAAAAAGGCACTGTATTGATGGAGCTTCAAGAAACTTTTTGGAGCAAGTGTTATGGATATGTAGTAGATAAGTTTGGAATAGAGTGGCAATTAAGCTATGAAGAATAAAATTAGGGACATGAGTAATAAGAGGGGTGAAAACGTTGACAAATAACGACAAAAATTTTGTTAAGTTAAGCCAAGTAATTAAAATGTATTAGTTATTTTATATAAAAGACGATAAATCTCCTATGGGCAATTAAAAATTAGGAGGAAAAATACATGAAGAGGATTTTTTACCCCGGAATTAGGCTTATGAATAAGTTAAAGTATTCTAAAAAATTTTTGTTGATTTTCATGGTATTTTTGGTACCACTTGTTGCAATACTCACTTTTCTTATTAATCAGCTTAATAATGATGTTACAGTAAGTGATAAGCAAATTAAAGGACTAAACTATATTAATGAAACAACCCTTTTATTAAAGCATGTACAGCAGCACAGAGGCTTAACTCTGATGTTCATAAATGGAAACGTAACAGTTAAGGATAAGATAATTGCAAAAGAGGCAGAGGTAAAAAGTGACATAACAGCTATAAATAAATTAAATGAAGAATATAAAACTAAAATTGATGTTAATGATGAATGGAACAACATAAAAAATGATTGGTCTTTACTGAAAATAGAAGATACGAAATACAAAGGCAAAGAGGTTATTGACAAGCATATTGTTTTAATAAACAAAATAATGCAGCTTAATTATGATATTTCAGATAGGTCAAATTTAGTACTAGAGAAAAAGATAGATAGATTTTATTTGGTAGATACGATAGTAAATAGACTACCGATGGTAGCTGAAAACATGGGATTAGCAAGAGGTGTGGGAGCAGGTGCAGCAGCTAAAAAATCAATAACAAGTGAAGAAAAATCTAAACTTCTATATTTATCTCAAGCTGCAACAAATAATTTGAATTCTTCCATAAGAGGTATGGATATAGTATATAAAACCATGCCTGAATTAAAGGAAAAGTTGAGTTCAGAGACAACAAAGGTATTTGGTAGTTCAAAAAGTTTAATTAATATAATAAATAATGAATTATTAAATAAAAGTGAAATAACTATAGATTCAGAAGAATATTACAATACGGCTACTAAGACTGTAGAAGATATATACTCATTAATAGGAAATGAATCTTCTGAGCTAATGAATGCATTAAAGTTAGATAATAGTTTTGCTAGAAATGTACGAACTTTTGTATTATTGATTTCGGTTTTAACAATGCTTGTGTTAATTTATCTATTTATATCCTTCTATCAAGGTATAAAAGGAACAATAAAATTAATCGAAGAAGGTACAAGCAGAATTGCAGAAGGAAAGTTAGATGAAGGTATAGTACATGATACTAAGGATGAAACAGGTCTTATAGTAAACGCATTAAATAATATGCTAAAGTCTTTTTCTTCTATGATTATGGCAAGTAAAGATGTTTCTAGTGAGGTTATTAATTCAACACAAACTTTAGCTAAGACCACAGAAGAAACAGCTAATGCTGCAAATGATGTTGCAAATTCAATTCAAAATGTTGCAGAAGGAGCAGATTCACAGCTGCAAATTTCAAAAGATGCCTTTGAAGCAATTGAGAAGATGTCAAAGGATATAGAGTATATTGCAGAACAATCAAATAAAGTTCTATTTGCTTCAAATGAAATGAACGAGTTTGCTATAAAGGGTAATGAATCTGTGCTTGAAACAGTTAGCATGATGAATAATATAAATAATTCTGTTAAGGAATCTAATTCTACTATTTATAGTTTAGGAGAGAAATCAAAAAATATAGGACAAATTATCGATACAATTACAGATATAGCAAATGAAACTAATTTATTAGCGCTAAACGCATCAATAGAAGCAGCAAGGGCAGGGGAAGCAGGTAAGGGTTTTTCTGTTGTTGCTGATGAAGTAAGAAAGTTAGCTGAACAGTCGTCTTCTTCGGCAAATAAAATTTCAGAAATAATACATTTGATACAACAGGAAAGTGCTGATTCAATAAGTAAGATGGATGTTGTTACAAAGAATGTTAATGAAGGCTTAAAGGTAGTAGGTGAGGCAGGAGAAGATTTTAAAAAGATACTAGAAGCTATAAGAAGTATAACAGATCAAATAAAAGGTGTGACAGGAGTATCAGAAACTATATTTAGTCATTCTGAGAAAGTAACCACTACAGTTAAGGAAGTAAGACGAATAGCTGGAGATTTTTCAACTAGTGCACAAGAAGTAGCAACAGCTTCACAAGAAGAGCTTGCAGCAATGGAACAAGTGTCTTCCTTAGCTAGTGTACTTAACAAAAAAGCCGATGAATTAGAGCTTCTTATAGAAAAATTTAAAGTTTAGATAAATGCTAAAAGTAAACATATATTAACATGGAATTAACCTTAAGCATCATTTTGTTAAAACGGATGTAACATTTAGGCTATATAATAATAAGTGAAATGAGCCTAGTTAATTTTGTTGATTTATAAGTGTAAAGTTATTGTTGTTTCTCCTTTGATGAATTTATGAAGACATATCTTGGTAGCTTCCGTCTCATAAATTCAGCAGCATCAAGAATAGAGAAGAAATCAAGGTAAGAGTAATCTTACACATGATTTTCCTATATCTAGTGCTGCATTTTTTTATGCATTAATATAGCTTTTTATCATTGATATCAGTTCTTTAATTAGAGTTTCTTTGTTCAAATTAGTGTCTGTTGAGAATGTAATTACGTGAACTGTATTTTCAATTGTAGTATATATAAGAAATAGAGCTTCATTAAAATTAAGATTTTTAAATTCATTTTTGTAAGGTTCAACTAGTTTCTTAAAAGAATCAAACTTTACCTTCTCATAACCCACAATTAATTTCTTTATATCATCATCAGCTAACTCCATTATGTTGACTTCCCTATGAAATTCAGGATGGTATTCATGAGCCTTAAGCGCAATTTTTATGGATTCATACAAAAAATCATCGAGGTTAGAGATAGTGCCGTTTATATTTGAAAATGATATTTTTGATATGTTATCATAGTAATCTTTTAAAACCTCTATAAAAAGTTGTTTTTTATCCTTAAAGTAAGAATAAAAGCTTCCTATTGCAACCTCAGCTCTTGAAGCAATTTCATTAGAACTTGTGCCAGTGTAACCTTTCTCTGAAAAAAGTTCAAAAGCTGCGTTTATTATTTTACTTTTAGTCTGTTTTCCACGTGTTTGTTTAGGATTTCTCAATTTAAATTATCCTCCAATTGTTAGGTTTCTATGCGAATATTTTATCATTAAGGTATATCATAGTCAATATAATGTGAGCTTGTATTCATATTATATTGACTGAATGGAAAGAGAAGAGTATACTTAAAATATGAATATGAGCTCGTATTTTAAATGGGAGGATGATTATATGATAACAACTAAGTTAAAGTTAAGTGTAACCAATGACTACCTTTTGAGGATAAATGAAAATAGATATGTTTTGATTGATACAGGATACAAAGAGGATTGGAAGCTTTTTCTCAAAAGACTAAAGGAAAATGGTATTAAAATTAATGAAATTTCATATGTAATATTAACGCATCATCATGATGATCACGTAGGATTTTTAAATAAATTGGTAAGTGAGAATAAAGATATTAGGGTTGTTATGTCGGATAAAACAAACGAACTTATTAAAGTAGGGGAAAATGATCAAACACACGGAGGAGGACTTATAAATAAAAGAATAGAGTTTTTAATTAGATATAAGAATATGTATGTTTCAAAGGTTTTGGGAGTAAAGAAAGAAAATAATCTTAAGTTTCCACCATATGAAAGTAGAAATAACGATATTATTTTTACAGGAGAGGTTACTTTAAGGGAGCTTGGCATAGATTTGCCTGGAAAGATTATTGAAACTCCAGGACATACTATTGATTCAATTTCTATATTATTTGAAGATGGAGATTGTTTTGTAGGGGATGCAGCTGCCAATATGCTTAAACTCTGTGGTACTAAGAATTGTGTTATTTTTATCATGGATAAGAAACAGTACTATGAAAGTTGGGACAAAATGATAAAAGTGGGAGTTAAAAAGGTATATCCGGCTCATGGAGGAGAGTTTTCTGTAGGTAGATTAAAGAAAAATATTTGGCGAAATTTATAGAGGGGGAGTTTTTATGAATTTTGAGGGGATTATAATTGCGGCAATTTCATTTTTTATTATAGGAATATTTCATCCTATTGTAATTAAATTGGAGTATTATCTAACAAAAAATATATGGCCATTGTTTTTGATTTTAGGGATTATTTTTATAATAATATCTCTATTTCAAAAGCAAACTGTAGCAGCTGCAATAATGGGCATAATTGGGGCTACTTGTATATGGAGTATTAAAGAGATATTTGAGCAGGAGAAGAGAGTACAAAAGGGATGGTTTCCTAAAAATCCTAGAAAAAAGTAAGGAAAAAGGATTAACAGAATAGAAAGAATACGTATGGCATAGTTAAGTAAAGGTATTCTTATAGTAATAAAACTATGTCATTTTTAAAGAACTTGAATGAGAAATTAATAGTTAGTAAAATGTAGTTACAGTACCAAATTAAAGGAGGAATTTAGAATGTTAGGGAAATATAAATTACAAGCAATATTAGCTGCCACTGCGTTGTTATTTAACGTTTTATTTGTTAACGTTAACGGGAAAATTGTTAGAGCTGCTGATACTAGTAATGTACCTCAAAATGTTATCGTTCCTGATTTAGGTTATTCAGATAGTTCTATTACGTTAATATGGGACAAACCAACTGACTACTCGAAGGTTGTAAGTTATGATGTGTACGTAAATAATTCTTTAGCTGCTAATACAAAGAAGCTAAATTATACGGTTACAAATTTAAAGCCTAATACAGCGTATTCATTTAAGGTTAGAGCTAAGTATTCAGATAGTACAGAGTCTGAAGATAGTTCAGTAATAACACAAAGCACTACACCAACCTCTCAAATTTTTGATGTAACCAAATATGGAGCAGTGGGAGATGGAAAAACTTTAAATACTGATAAGATTCAAGCTGCAATAAATGCTTGTACAGACGGAGGCACTGTTGTAATTCCACAGGGAACTTTCCTATCAGGAGCAATTTATTTAAAGAGTAATATGTCACTTAGAATAGATGGAACACTTCTTGGCAGCGATAATGTTAATGATTATGCATTTACAAGTAAGAGGTTTCCATATTATACTACGAGCAACTATATGGGTTTAATAAATGCCTATACAACTAACTATGGAAGTATTTCTAACGTTAAAATATACGGAAATGGCACAGTGAGCGGAGGAACCTATACAAGTGGAAAACTCACTAAGCTAGGACAAGCTCAAACAAACTTAAAGGGAGATAAGGCAAGAGGCGATTTAATAACAGCAAAAGGGGTAACAGGTCTTTATCTTGGTGGAGTTAATATAGTAAATCCATCAGAGCACTCTATATTTATAAGCTATAGTAAAAATGTAACAGTAGATGGGATTTCAGTTAAAACCTATGGTATACACAACGCAGATGGTATAGATATAGCTAATACTAGTGTAGCAAACATATTCAATAGCTATTTTGATAACGGAGACGACTGTATAAACCTTAATGCTGGATATGGGGCTGATGCAGTAAAAGAGAATATTCCTGATAATAATATAAGAATATTTAATTCTAATACTGGACGTGGACACGGAGGAGTAGTTTTTGGTAGTTATACTGGAGCCTGGATTCAAAATGTTTCAGTTGAAGACTGCGATTTCAATGGAACTAATATAGGACTTAGGTTTAAAACAAGTAAAGAGATAGGCGGAGGAGCTAGAAATATAACAGTAAGAGATGTTACTATGGAGAACATTGTAAATGATGCAATATCTTTTGATAGCAATTACGGTCTTACAGATGTTGATAATCCTGCACCAGTACCTGGATATTTTCATGATGTAACTTTATCTAATATAATGTGTAAAAAAGCTGGAGGCTACGGAATATGGGTTAATGCTCTTCCATCACAATATAATGCAAACTTAAGTTTAAACAATATTACATTAAATTATTGTAAAAAGGGAGCATCTATAAATTATCTTCAAGATAGTACTTTTACAGGAGTTAAATTTGTTAACAGTGGCAATACACCATGGGCAAGCTCAAATACCACTAATGTTAAATACATTAATTGTACACCTCAGCCCTAGTAAAAATTAGCTTTTCAAGCTGTATATCGCATAAAAAATAGAGTTTTAGCACCAAGTGCTAAAACTCTATTTTACTATTTACCGAATTGCTGAAATATTGATTTTACATTAGGTACAACATAACCACTGCCGCCTTTTCCTTTTACATTTTCGTACATTTCAAGTACTAAAAGCTTTGGATTGCTTGGATTTACAGCTATAAACCATCCATTTTCTGTTCCTGTAGTATCTGTTTGAGATTTCTTTATCTCTGCGGTTCCAGTTTTACCTGCAAGAGGTAAATCAGGCATGTATGCACCATGGCCTGTACCTTCTGGATTAGAAACAACTTGTGTAAGATCATTTATTATGGTATTTATAGTATCAGGTTTAAAAGCATCCTTTATTAAAACCTTGCTTTGAGTTCCCTTATCAGAATTTAAATAAGGCGCAACTATATTTCCATTGTTTACAAATGCGGTATAAATTGAAGCAAGCTGTACTGGATTCATAAGAACTTCGCCTTGTCCGTAGCCTGAATCTGCTAGTTGAATATCATCTTTTATTGAACCGTTTGAGGTTATTTTTGAGGTTTCAAGTCCATATTCGAAAGGCAGATTTTGTCCAATACCAAGCTTCTTTGTTTCTGATAAAAAGGCGTCCTTTCCAATAGCAAGAGCTGTTTTAGCAAAGTATATATTATCTGAGTGCACAAGAGCATTTACAAGATTAGCAGGTTCTGAGTAAGCTTCATCCCTTGTGACAAAATAATTTCCCCAACTGCTGTTTTCCTGCCATTTTAATCCTGAGATTTTTTTATCTTCATCTATATTTAATTTTCCAGCATCAAGGGCAATAGCTGCTGTTATTGGTTTAAAGGTTGAACCAGGTGCAAAGGTAGTCTTAAAGCGATTTAAAAGAGGTTTATTAGCGTCATTTTGAAGTGCGTTCCACTTATCACTAGGCATACCTAAAACAAAATCATTAGGGTTATAAGAAGGAGCACTTACAAGAGCGAGAACTGCTCCAGTTTTTGGATTTAATGCAACAGAAGCTCCGGAATCAGCTTTGTATTCATCGTACAATGAACTTTGTATATTAGTATCTATAGTTAAGTTAACATCTTTTCCGTTCTTAGGAGCTTTTTTAGCTATGGTTTTAATTTTTTTATCATAATTACTATCAATGTAAATTTCAGCTCCATCAGTTGCTTTTAACTGCTTCTCATATATTTTTTCAAGACCAGCTTTTCCAATTACATTGTCTCTGCTATAACCTTTAGTTTTGAGCTTTTTTAATTCATCTGCACTTATGTTTTGAACATAGCCTGTCAGCATTGCAGCTTTTTCTTTCAGAGGATAAACTCTAGCAGGTGTTTTAGTAATCATTATCCCTGGTATTTTTAAGAGGTTTGACATCTTGTCCGTATCATCTGTAGATAATTTGGCAATTGATATAAACATATCTGGCTGAACATAAGAGGCTGAAAGCTTTTTACTTATGCTGTTAACATCTACTTGTAAAATATCTGCAATCTGCTTTTTTGAAGCTTCAGTATCTCCAGTAAATTTATTAGGAACTATACCAACATTCTCTATATATCCATTTTGAGCTAGATATGAACCATTTGTACCTTTGATTTCTCCTCTTTTAGCAGGAGTTTTCTCAATTCTTATTTTATATCCTTTTTTTAAATCAGGATGAATCATTTCGCTGCTCCAATTTAAATACCAAGTATTATTGGATTCTTTAAAAGAAGCAGTGTCATTAAAGGTTACTTTGCCCGCAACTGTGTTCATTGTGACCTTAAAGGGGATAGGTACATTTCCCTTGGAATCTTTCTTATAGGAGCTTGGATACTCTGGCATAACAGAGATTTTGTTTAATTCGATACCATCGTAAATATTCTCGTATCTTGATACAAAATCTTTTTGAGAAATAGATTTTTTACTATCTGTACTCAAGATACTATACATGGTTTTATAGTCATTTTTATTCCAAGCATTTATGTATTTTTCAAAAGAGGCTTTTGGAGTGTCAGAAGAACTGCATCCAAATGTAAATGAAATTGTTAAAAGAAGGGTTAAAAGCAACAAGTATTTTCTTTTCATAATTTATCTCCTTGATAATTAAATATTTTTTATATTGATAAAAAGCTTTTCATAGGTATACGGTACTTAATATAAATGTATAGTTTATATACAATAATTATAGTATTATATTTTAAAATTGGGAATAAAAACTTGTTTTGTTATTTAATAAACCTGAAAGATATATGTAAGAGCTTCTTAATTTGCACAGAGATAATATATTTCCTGGGAAACAAGAATAGTTTTTAATAATTAAATGAAATATCAAGGGAAGATAAAGTGGAATTTTATCTTCTCTTTTTTGCGTAAAAGCTTGAAAACATTATCATTTGAAATCTTTATACTTTCTTAACACCTGCTCTTAAAATCTTAACTCAAATTTTATATATATGGTGTTAAGATGAAGGCATAAGCGATAAGAGGAGGGATAGATATGCTTGATGTTATTTTTCTAGTATTAATAGTTCTAGGCTTTTTATTTTTAAGGTATTTTATAAACTGGTGTGAAGGAACCATAAATAAGAAGTAGTTTTTAAGGGGGATTCAATATGATACTTTTAGCTATTATAATCATTTTTCTATTTATATATTTGTGCTATGCATTATTTAATCCTGAAAAATTTTAGGTAACGAGGAGGTTAAGATATGGAAATATTACAAATAGCAATTATTCTTATTGTGTTCGTACTTCTTTGTATACCTATAGGAAGATATATGTACAAGGTTTCAGAGCACAAAAAAACTTTATTAGATCCAGTATTAGATAAGATTGATGGCTTTATATATAAGCTTTCAGGTATACAAAAAGAAGAGGAAATGAACTGGAAGCAATATATTTTTGCACTTTTAATGTGTAATGCAGTTCCAGCAATTATAGGGTATATAATTTTAAGAATTCAAGCAGTAGGTATTTTTAATCCTAATCATGTAAAGGGAATGGAACAAGGACTCACCTTTAACACAATAATAAGCTTTTTAACTAATACAAATCTGCAAGATTATGCAGGAGAAACTGGAGCCTCTTATTTATCGCAAATGATAGTAATTACATTTTTTATGTTCTTTGCTGCTGCAACAGGAATAGCAGTTGCATTAGCATTTATAAGAGCACTTTCAGGCAAGAAGAAATTAGGAAACTTCTATGTTGATCTTGTAAGAATTACAACAAGAATATTACTTCCTCTATCTATAATTGTCGCTATATTTTATATTGGACAGGGAGTACCACAAACACTTTCGGCAAATAAGACAGTTACGACAATAGAAGGAAAGCTTCAAAATATTCCACTTGGTCCAGTTGCAAGCCTTGAAGCAATAAAGCTTATTGGAACAAATGGGGGAGGCTTTTTTAGTGCTAATTCATCTCATCCTTTTGAAAATCCAACACCGCTTACCAATTCAGTGCAGATAATAACCCTGCTTTTACTAGCAGGATCAATGGTAGTATGTTTTGGACACATGATAAAAAAGAAAAAACAGGCAGTAGCCATATTTGCAGCTATGATGGTACTACTTTTAGCAGGAGCAGCTATATGTTTTTCCGCTGAGAAAGCAGGAAATCCAGCACTCTCACGTATAGGCTTAAGTCAGAGCATGGGAAACCTGGAGGGGAAAGAAGAGAGGTTTGGAATAGCAGGGTCTAGTTTATTTACCACAGTCACAACGGATACCTCCTGTGGAGCGGTTAATAATATGCACGATTCGCTAACACCAATTGGAGGAGCTGTACCTCTTATAAATATGATGCTAAATGTAATTTTTGGAGGCGTTGGAGTTGGCTTTATGAACATGATAATGTACGCCATTTTAACAGTTTTCCTCTGCGGACTTATGGTAGGAAGAACTCCAGAGTTTTTGAATAAGAAAATTGAAGGCAAAGAAATAAAGCTAGTAGCTTTTGCTATAATTGTGCATCCATTTTTAATATTAATGTCTTCAGCTTTGGCGCTTACAACAAAACAGGGACTAGCAGGAATATCGAATCCAGGTTTTCACGGACTTACACAAGTTTTATATCAATTTACCAGTTCAGCAGCTAATAATGGTTCTGGATTTGAAGGGCTTATAGATAACACGATGTTTTGGAATGTCTCAGCAGGTGTGGTTATGTTTCTAGGAAGATATTTATCTATAATAATACTTTTAGCAGTAGCAAGTTCTTTTGCGGCTAAAAGAGCAGTACCGGCAACGCAAGGAACCTTTAAAACCGACAACACTATTTTTACTGTAACGTTAATAGTTATTATAGTTATAATTGGAGCACTTACATTTCTTCCAGCAGTTGCACTTGGACCTATTTCAGAGTATCTAACGCTATAAAGCATAAGGGGTGAGGTCATTATGAAAAGTAAAAAGTCAAAATTTATTACAAAGGATATATTAAAGGAAGCCATAATTGAGTCTTTTAAAAAATTAAACCCTAAATATATGATGAAAAATCCGGTTATGTTTGTGGTTGAGGTTGGATTCTTCGTTACAATTTTATTAACCATTTTTCCAAGTATATTTGGAGATAAGGGACACAATTTAAGAGTATATAACTTAATTGTAACAATCATTTTATTTATAACGGTGCTATTTGCTAATTTTGCAGAGTCTGTAGCTGAAGGACGCGGAAAAGCTCAAGCAGATGCACTTAAAAAGACCCGTAAGGATACAATAGCAAAGCTCATAGGAAAAGATGGTAGTATAAAAACTATAAATGCAAATGAGCTTAAAAAGGGTGATGTAGTTCTTGTAGAAAATGGAGATGTAATACCAAACGACGGTGAAGTGGTTGACGGAGTTGCATCTGTAGATGAATCAGCAATAACAGGAGAATCAGCACCTGTTATGAAGGAGCCAGGAGGAGATTTTGCATCAGTTACAGGAGGAACAAAGGTTGTAAGCGATTGGTTAAAGGTTGAAATAACAGCAACACCAGGAGAATCCTTCCTTGATAAAATGATTAATCTTGTAGAAGGTGCTTCAAGGCAAAAAACTCCTAATGAAATTGCACTTAATACAATACTTGTTAGTCTTACTTTGATATTTTTAATTGTCTTGGTTGCACTTTACCCTATGGCAACATACACAGGTGTAAAGATTCCTATGTCAACCTTGATAGCACTTTTAGTTTGTCTTATTCCAACAACCATAGGAGGACTTTTATCAGCAATAGGTATAGCAGGAATGGATAGAGTTACAAGATTTAATGTAATAGCAATGTCAGGAAAAGCAGTAGAGGCTTGTGGTGATGTTGATACAATGATTCTTGATAAAACAGGAACTATAACCTATGGAAATAGACTAGCAGCTGATTTTATAACGGTTGGAGGTGCAGATAAACAAAAATTAATAGATTACTCCGTTATGTGTTCTTTAAAAGATGATACCCCTGAGGGTAAGTCAATAGTTGAACTTGGAAAACAGTTAGGTATAACAATAGATACTAAAAAATATGAGAGTATAGAATTTGAAGAGTTTACAGCTCAAACAAGAATGAGCGGAATAAAGCTAGAAAATGGAACTGCAGTTAAAAAAGGAGCATATGATGCCATAAAGAAAAGAGTACAGGAGTTAAAAGGAGTTATTCCTAAAGATTTAGATGAAGCTGTAAACAAGGTAGCAAAGCTTGGAGGAACGCCACTTGTAGTATGTGTTGATAATAAAATTTATGGAGTTATATATCTTAAGGATACAGTAAAGCCAGGCTTAGTTGAGAGATTTGAAAGGCTTAGGGAAATAGGTATAAAGACAATAATGTGTACAGGGGATAATCCTTTAACAGCCGCAACTATAGCAAAGGAAGCTGGTGTGGATGGATTTATAGCTGAGTGTAAACCTGAAGATAAGATAGAAGCTATAAAAAAGGAACAGGACGAAGGAAAACTTGTTGCAATGACAGGTGATGGAACTAACGATGCACCAGCACTTGCTCAGGCAGATGTTGGTCTTGCAATGAATAGTGGAACAACCGCAGCTAAAGAGGCTGCTAACATGGTAGATTTGGATTCGGATCCTACAAAAGTGCTTGAGGTTGTAGAAATCGGAAAGCAACTTTTAATAACAAGAGGGGCGCTTACTACCTTTAGTATAGCAAATGATGTTGCTAAATATTTTGCTATAATACCAGCTATATTTACAATAGCAATACCAAAAATGCAGCTAATGAATATAATGCACCTGTCTACTCCTTATAGTGCAATACTATCGGCACTTATATTTAATGCGATAATAATACCGGCATTAATACCTATTGCAATGAAGGGTGTAAAGTACAGACCTATGAAATCAGAAGCTCTTCTTTTAAGAAATATGATTGTATTTGGTTTTGGTGGAATTATAGTTCCGTTTGTTGGAATTAAGATAATTGATATGATAATAACCCCAATGGTTAGAATCCTTAATTTAGGATAGAAGGAGGCATGGTTTAATTGATGAAATATTTTAAAAGTGCTCTTAGATTAGGTATTGTTTTAATAATAATATGTGGACTTATATATCCACTTTTTATAACGGCAGTAGGGCAGACAGTTTTTCATAATAAAGCAAATGGAAGCATAGTTACCTTTAAGGGTAAGGAGGTTGGCTCTGCTCTTTTAGGACAAAACTTTACGGATAAAAGATTTTTTAGAGGAAGAGTTTCTTCTGTAAATTATAATACCTACACTAAAAATGACTCAAATAAGGATGAAGTGGCCTCTGGTTCACAGAACCTAGCTCCATCCAATAAGGATTTAAAAAATAGGGTTAAAAAGGATATAGATGATTTCTTAAAAACTCATCCAGGAGTGAAGAAGGATGAGATACCTACAGATCTTTTAACTAGCTCGGGCTCTGGATTAGATCCAGATATAAGCCCTAAAGCAGCTGAAATTCAAGTGCCTTCTGTATCAAAGGCAACAGGCATAAGCCAAAGTAAACTTAAACAAATAATAAAAAAATGTACAGAAGGTAGGACTTTGGGAGTACTTGGAGAGGAAAGAGTAAATGTTCTTAAGGTTAATCTTGAGGTAGCTTCAATGCTAAAGAATAGTAAAATAGGTGAGTAATAATGAGAAAATTCACTTTTGTAGTTGTTTTATTGTTTATAGTAGGTTCAATTAGCTATTATTTATTTAGAAGTTTAAGGGAATATAGATTCAATCCTTATTCAGGAAAGTATTTATCAAAAAGAGGAAATGTGATTTTAATATTGAATAATAATGATGACAACTGTACTATTATAAATAATGAATATAGAGATGTTTTCTCTACAAAAGCAAAGTATCTTGTAGTAGATAATAGGATAAAAATAAGGATTGATAATAAATATAATTATGTAGGTAAAAGTGTTATTAAAGGCATTTTCAAGGGGAACTCATTAAAGCTGGGGAATGATATTTATTATAAAAAGTAGTGTAATCTATGGGTAAGCTGTCATAATAGTTGAGCGGTTTACCCATATTAAAATGGGGGAATTTATATGGATATCAACTACGAAAGACCTGATCCATATTATCTTTTAAACAAAATAGATAAGGAAGAAAAAAATAAGAATAGAGGCAAATTAAAAATCTTTTTTGGCTATGCAGCGGGTGTAGGTAAAACCTATGCAATGCTTAGAGCTGCTCACTATATGAAAGAACTTGGAAAGGATATAGTTATAGGGTATATAGAGCCTCACGCAAGGATGGATACAATGTCACTTACAAAGGGGCTTCCACAGATACCAGTAAAAAATATAGATTATAAAGGAGTTATACTAAGGGAATTTGATGTAGATAAAGCGCTTTTAAGAAAGCCTGAAATAATTCTTGTAGATGAATTAGCGCATACTAATGCAAAAAGTCAAAGGAATAAAAAAAGATGGAAGGATATAGAGGAGCTTTTGGATGCAGGAATTGATGTGTACACCACTTTAAATGTTCAGCATATAGAAAGCTTAAATGATATAGTTGCAAATATAACTCATGTTTCAGTAAGAGAAACTATTCCAGACAAGGTATTTGATGATGCAGATAAGGTTGAATTAATAGATATAGAACCAGATGAGCTTTTAAAGAGATTTACAGACGGTAAGATATATAGGAAAGAGCAGGTTAAAAGGGCATTCAATAATTTTTTTACTAAGAATAATTTATATGCATTAAGAGAAATTGCCCTTAGAAGAACTGCGGATAGAGTTAATTTTGAAATAGAAATTGCAAGATTATCAAAGGGTCAAATTACAGTAATGGCAACCTCAGATCAAATACTTGCGTGTATAGGAACCTCACCATCTTCGGCAAGAATAATAAGAACTGCTGCAAGGATGGCAGAATCCTACCATTCAAAGTGGATAGCACTTTATGTTGATACTGGTAGAAGCTTAGGTAAAGCAGATAAGGAAACCCTCAATGCAAATTTTAATCTGGTGGAGCTTTTAGGTGGGGAACTTGTTACTGTTCATGGAGAAAATGTTGCAGACCAAATAATAAGATATGCAGAGCTTAGAAACACTACTAAAATAGTAATAGGAAAAAATCATAAAAGAACAGGAACTCTCCTGCATTTTTATGCTAAGGATGTAGTAGATAAGCTTATGGATTCAAATTCTTATATAGATGTCTATATGATACCGAATTCATCTTATTATAGAGATCACAAAAATAGTATTTTATCAAAAATAAGTATTCAGCATAAAGGATCAGTTAAGGATGTATTAAAAGCAATAATAATTATGGCAATTACTACAGATATAGCTGAACTTTTTAGTTACATGGGCTTTAAGGATGTCAATGTTATAATGATATTTATACTTGGTGTAATAATTGTATATATGGCAACTAAAGGGCAAATTATGGGGATAATATCATCCATAGCAGCTGTATTAGTGTTCAATTATAGATTTACTGAACCTAAAAATTCTTTTATAGTTTATGATAAAAGCTATCTTGTTACCTTTCCAATAATGATGATTGTTGCATTCATAATTGGAAGTCTTACTAATAAGGTGCAAAAGGAAGCTCAAGATTCTAATATGAGGGAAAAAAGGACTCAAACTTTGTATATAGTAAGTGGTAAGCTATTGAGTGCTGTTGGAACCTCCGAGGTTGTGTCCATAGGTATAAAGTATATATCAAGATTAGTTAATAGAAATGTAATATGCTATTTGGCAGACACTAGTAATAAGCTTTCAACACCATTTGTATATAAAAAGGATAAAGGAGCCAAGGAAGAAATCATCATGAGTAAGGATGAAAATGCTGCTGCCTACTGGACCTTTTTAAATGGAAAAGAATCTGGATGTGGAACAAGTACTTTTTATAGAGCAAAAGGGTACTACATTCCTATAAAAATTAAAAATAAAGTACTTGGAGTAATAGGTGTATCGTGTCCAAGTGGTCCTTTAAGACCTCAAAAAAAGGCTGTGGTTGATACAGTTACAGGTCAAATAGCTATTGCCCTCGATAGAGAGATACTTTCAAAGGAACAAGAAAAATCTAAAGTTGAAATAGAGCGTGAAAGGCTTAGAAGCAATCTCTTAAGATCAATCTCACATGATTTAAGAAGTCCACTTGCAGGTATAAAGGGAGCGGCAAGTACTATACTTGAAAATGGAGAACTTATAGATGAAAAGAGAAAACAGGAGCTTATAAATGGAATATATGAAGATACTGAATGGCTTATAAGATTAATTGAGAATTTGCTTAGTATGACAAAGTTTGATGAGGGGAATACAAAAATAAAAAAAGATGTGGAGTTAGTGGAAGAGGTTGTTTCCGAAGCAGTGCAAAGAAGCTCTAAATACTTCAAAAATCATAAGATAAAAGTAAGTGTGCCAGAAGATGTTATAATGGTATCGATGGATGGAAGCTTAATTGAACAAGTTATAATAAATCTTTTAGATAATGCTTCAAAGTTCTCACCTAAAGGTTCTACTATAGAAATTAAGGTTTACGAAAAAAAGAAGGATGTTGTTTTTGAAATAATAGATGAAGGACAGGGTATTTCAGAGGATATACTTCCTAATATATTTGATAGATTTTTTACAAATGGAAGCAAAATATCAGATTCAAGGAGAGGAGTAGGACTTGGACTGGCTATTTGTAAGTCTATAGTAGAAGCTCATGGAGGAAAAATAGAGGCTGTTAACAAAGGTAGTGGAGGAGCTATCTTTAAGTTCAATATTCCTAAAGAGTTATAGTGGAGGCGTTAAGATGGATAATAAACCTTATATTCTCGTTGTAGAAGATGATAAACCTATACGAAATTTTATAACTACAGCACTTTCAACACAAGGCTATAAATATAGCGAAACAGATAAGGGAAATGAGGCTATTGCACTTTCTATGGCTAATAGTCCGGATTTAATAGTGTTAGATTTAGGTCTTCCTGATATCGATGGTATTGAAGTTATAGGAAAAATAAGGGAATGGTCTAAGGTGCCCATAATAATTGTTTCAGCAAGGGAAAATGAGCGTCAAAAGGTTGAAGCACTTGACAAGGGGGCAGATGACTATATTACAAAGCCTTTTGGTATAGGAGAACTTCTTGCTAGGATAAGGGTATCGTTAAGACATGTAAATGCAGGAAAGGCAAAAGATAAGTCTATTGATTTTTTTAAAGTAAAGAATTTATCTGTGGACTTTGAGAAAAGACGAGTTTCTGTTAATGGGAAAGAAGTTCATTTAACGCCAATAGAGTATAAAATAATGTTCTTACTATGTAAATATTCAGGAAGAGTTTTAACTCATAATTTTATAATAAACGAAATATGGGGAGCATCAGTAGGCAATGAAAACCAGTCCCTTAGGGTATTCATGGCTAACCTAAGAAGAAAAATAGAGAAGGATCCAGCTCAGCCTGAGTATATCTATACAGAGGTTGGAGTTGGCTATAGATTGATTGATGAATAAAGTGCATGAATAAGGATTTTGCAAAACTGATTTTAGTTCGGCAAAATCTTTATTTATTAAAAATCAAAATAAATCATAGTTAATATAAGATGTATATAAATTATTTACATGTAAAATAATAATAAATAGGAATTTTTGTGATAAGTATAGAGTTGAAGTGCATTCATATAATAATAAGAGCTTATTGCCTAAGGGAAGCTTAAGCAATAAGCTGTAAAAATTTTAGAGACTAGATAAGTATTTGGCTGTTCCAATTGCTATTTTTGGATTTTTGCTTGGATCCATCCATTTTAAAATTTGTACAAGAGATGTTTCTGGAATTCCTACACATCCAGGAGTTCCACCTCCATTTCGTGGTGCTATGTGAAAAAATATGGCTGACCCATTTCCAATAATTTTATTAGTTCCATAATTATAATTGATTGCTGCTGCATATTTGTATGATGAAGTTGTATAAAGATTTTGGTAGTTTCCATGACCAAAGCGGGTTTCAGGAGAACCTTTATAGGTTACCCAAGTGTTATATTCCTTTATAGTACGTGAAGAAGACCAATAATCACCAGGATGTGTTCTTTTATATTCCATCTTAGTGCCTGGATTTGGAGCACTTCCAAATTCAAACAGAAAGCCAAAGATTCCCTCAGGGGTCTTAAGATCTCCTTCTTTTTTATTTAAACTGATACCTTTGACGCCAACAACACCTTTTGTGGTTAGTTTTAAACGCCAGGTATTAGAATTATCTTTTTCATAGGTGAAAAGTTTCATAGCTGTACTAGATTCATTAGGGGTTTCAACGATAATAGCTTGACCGCTATCTTTTAATGGGAGTTTATCTATAAGTCTTGTTTTATTTGTATATAATCTTTGGGATTTACTTGTATTCTGGGCAGAAGCTGTAGCAGCTACAACTTGTGTTTTTGATTGAGTATCTTTAACTTCAGTTTTTTCATTTTCTTTTTTTGTCGGTTTAGGTTTTTGTGCTTTATGTTTAGAAGTAGATAAATTAGTTGCTGTAATATTTCTAGATTTATGATATGATGAAATGAAAATCGAGCCTGTAAATATAATGCAAAGACCTATAATAATAGAAATGGCTCTTTTATTGAAAGATAATGTTTCTATGATAGATTTCATAAAATTACGTTTCAAAATACTTCACCTCGCAAATTGATTTCATTCATAGATATTAACATAAAAAGTAATAAATTACAATATTTAGCATAAAAATAATTAAGGAGGGGTTCTGTGTTAAAGAAAAGAACAAAAATAAATATTCCAATTATAATAATAGTCCTTTTAATTGTATGGATACTATATTCTATAAGACCAGTTGAACAAATATCACTACCACAAAACAAGGGAAGTATAAATCATCAGATTACACAATTAAATCCTAAGATGAGTATTACAAATAACAGAATAAATACAAGTGTAACTTTAGGCCAAGATGATTTAAATAATATCTTATACAGTTATGTAAAGAATCAAATTAAATTAACAGGGTTAAAAACCACTGTTGATAATAATCAAATAAAAATTTATGCAAATACAAATATAATTGATTTTATTCCAACTCAGGTTATATTTAATTTTGTTCCTTCAATGGAGGACGAAAGCATTAAATTTACACTAAAGAGTGTTTATGTAGGTAGAATTTTAGTTCCCAAAAGCTATTATCCGGATATACTAAAAAGGATTAATTCCGATTATATAAGTATAGAAGATAACAGCATTAGTGTAAAAAAAGAATCCATATCGCCTTTAAAGATAAGCGGATATAAAGCTGATAATGGGAAAGTTGATTTGAGTTTGTATTATTTAACAAAATAGGAGACTAAAATAATTAGATACATATAAAGAATTATCTTACATGCTAGTGAAATAGGTAGCTGCTATAAATTAAGTCTTATTAGATACGCCTTAATTTATAGCGGATTATTTTTAAAAATTAATGTTGGACTTTTAATATAACTATGATAACATAAAATTGAACTGTAAAAATGGTAATTCAATATTCATATAAAGTTTAAAAATCGTTTATTTCAGTGAAAAAATTAATCTGTATTATAAATAGGAGGGGGAATATATTTCTAGTAAAATATTTAACAATGTATATGTTATATGGGCAGGGTAATTAAAAAGAAAAGAGGTTTAAATCTATGAATATAGCATTTTTTTTAACTCCTAAGAACGAGGTTATATATGAAAAAATAACTTCTACTATGAGACAAGCACTAGAGAGGATGGAATATCATAGATATACGGCAATTCCTATATTAGATGATAATGGGAAATATATAGGAACTTTAACAGAAGGCGATTTATTGTGGAAATTAAAAAATACTCCGGAGATTGATTTTCAAACGACAAATAAGGTTTCAATTAAGGATATACCGAGACACATGAATAATAGACCTGTGCATATAGATTCTGATATTGAGGATCTTATATCAAAATCTGTAAGTCAAAATTTTGTTCCTGTTGTTGATGATAATAATGTATTTATAGGCATAATAAAAAGAAGCGATATTATGAATTATTGCTATTCTGAGATGTTTAAAAATATAAAAAAAGAGGCATAACGTAAGTGAAGTAAAGATATATAATTGATATCTTTACTTCATTTTTGTATTAAAACTATATAAGAAAAAATATACATAGTATATATACTTTATAAAACAACTTTATAAAGGCTTTTGTGGGGATATAGTATATGGTACAATATGAAGGTAAAGTAAAATACTAGTGATTAAGGTTGGTGCGATATGTTTGATATAGACCAGAATTCCAATAAGGGTAAAATTTTAAACTTGTTATATAGAAAAAGAGAGCTTACTAAACTTGATATATCAAATGAGATTGGTGTAAGTGTTCCAACAGTAATATCCAATGTGAATGAACTTATAAGAGAAGGCTTTGTAGAAGAATCAGGAGTAGCAAGCTCTACAGGGGGAAGGAAACCTATAATAGTGAGCTTTATTCCAAATAGTAGATATGCTTTTGGTGTAGATATAAATCCATATATGGCAAGAGTAGTTTTAACTAATCTTGACTTAGAAATTAAGTATGATGTTGAGTTTTTAATAGAAGAGCTTAAGGATATTAAATCTATAATGAAAAGGATATCGCTTATAGTTAAAGAGGCTCTGGAGTTTACAAAGATTGATGAGAAGAAGGTACTTGGAATTGGATTCTCACTTCAAGGAACAGTTGATGAGGAAAATCTAGTACTCAAAAGAGCTATCAATATAGGAGTTAAGGACTGGGATTTTAAATTGTTTGAAAACCTATTTCAATTTCCTCTATTTATTGAAAACGAAGCAAACGCTGCAGCACTTGCAGAGCTAAAAATAGGTATAGCAAAAGAGGAGAGAAATCTTGTCTATATATCAGTTTCAAGCGGATTAGGTACTGGAATAGTGATTGAGGGACAGCTTTATAAGGGAAAGAACAAGAGAGCTGGAGAAATGGGTCATATGACCTTAGTTCCTCATGGAAAACTGTGCAGATGTGGGAGAAAAGGGTGCTGGGAAATGTATGCATCTCAAAAAGCTCTTTTAGATGAATTTAATGAATTAAGTGATGTAAAGGTTACTAAGTTAGAGCAGTTTTTTAATCTAATAATGATAAAAAATAAAGTTGCAGAGAAATGTCTAAATAATTACTTAAACAATCTTGCATCAGGTATACAAAATATAGTTCTAATTTTTGACCCTCATTATATAGTTCTAGGGGGAGAAATAAGTGGATATTCTGATGTTTATTTAGATAGTCTTAAGGATAAAATTTTCGATGAAAATGAGTTTTATAATAGAGGTGATTTTAAGCTATTCCCATCTAGGCTTAAAAGGAATTCCTCAATTTTAGGAGCGGCTTTATTGCCTATACAAAAAGCATTTTTAATTGAACAAGATGTAATTTGAAATTAGTAAACACAGGTAAATATAAATAGTATTGTATTTTAATAGATGATAGAAAAAGCATAGGAGACTTATTGAGGAAAGTCTTCTTAAAATCATTTATGTAAACGATTTAATTTAACTAGTGAAATAGGGGGTAAAAAATAATGGGATGGCTCAAAAAATTATGTTTATTTTCTATTATAACTTGTATAATTTTTAGTACTGTAGGGTGCGTTTCTATAAAAAATGATGATTATGATGTTGATTTTTTTGTAGAAAAATTTGAAATGCTTAATACTTTTCAAGATATAGCTTCAGATTTTGAAAAAGAAACGGGATATAAAGTGAAGGTTGAGTCGCCATCAAAAGCTGCAACTATAATAAATGATAGGGTTAGAAATGATGTTGCACCGGATATATTTCAAGTTTATCCAGGACAAACCGCTTATAATATATTCCAAAGGGAAGGAAAACTTAGAGATGTAACAAGTCTTTCTTGTGTTAAGAATATAGACAAGAGTGCGTTAGATATGTATGAAGTAAAGGACAAACTTAGAAAAAAGCACTATTATACGCTCCCTTTAAGCTTTTCATGTGAAGCTTTGTATTATAACGAAACTTTGTTTCACAAGTATGGATACGATAAACCAGAGCTTTATGGAAAGAGCCAAAAGGATGAAGATAAAAATGGTCAATATTTGCCAAGAACCTGGCAGGACATGGAGAAGTTAGCGAGTAAGGTTAATCAGGATAAAAAAGGAGGAGTAAATAAACTTTCCTTATTTGCTTTAAGTGGGTCAGATCCATATTTAATTCATGGTATGCATGAAGCTTTGTGGCAGCAGGTGCTTGGAAGCACTGATAGCGCAAATAGGTATTTTCTAAATTCTCCTAAAGGTGAGGTTGGAAAATATGAACTTAAGATTTCAGGAAAAGAATTATCAATGAATGAAGCCAATGGCTATGATTCAGCATTTAATAAGGTATCTGATATATTAACTTTTGTTGCAGATAATTCACAAAGCAATTATGGCACAGCAAAAGCAGCAGATGCAATAACAGCATTGGTTAAAGAACAAGGACTTATCTTTCCAGCAGGAACTTTTTCACTTCCTTTAATAAGGCAGGCAAAGCCTAAAGATAAAATAAAAACTATGCCATTTCCAGGTACTACAGATGACAATCAAGCCATAATTTCTACAGCAGATTTATCATTATCGGTAAGTAATCACGTTAAAAACATGAAAGCTGTAGAAGCATTCTTGAATTATTTAACAAGCCCAAAGGTATTTCAAAAATATTATGATGTTGATGGAAATAAAACCTCTGTAAAAGGAGTAAAGACTAAAGGGAGAACACCAGAACTAGAAGGAATAGAAAAACTTTATACTGATCCAAAGCATCATGTACCATGGATACATCAGTATTGGAAGCAGGGTGAAAGTCCAATACAGACATTAACTATAAATTTCATGATAACAAAGAACAAAAATGATTTATATAACAGTTTAAATCAATATTTTGATGTTGAAAAAAGAATGGCAGATGAGAATTAAATTTGGGAGGGGAAATTATGAATTCTTCTGTTCAAGAAAGTGGAATTTCTAGGTTTGTAAATAGGTACTGGAGGTTATTATTTGTATTGCCAATGGCTATATTGTATTTAATATTCTTTATGTATCCACTAATTCAAGGGATATTTATTAGTTTTACAAATTGGGATGGGTTATCTAAGGTTAAGCGTTTTATAGGGTTAAAGAACTATATAGGGCTATTTAATGATAACGATTTCTCAAAGAGTATATCTTTTACTGTAGAGCTCACAATTGTGTTGATAGTATTTGAAATTATAATAGGTCTTGGCATTGCGATTCTCCTAGAAAGAAAAATAAAATTTAATAGCTTTTTCAGAACAGCATATTTCTTTCCAGCAGTACTTAGTGGAATGACTGTAAGCTTAATATTTAGTCAAATATTTCAATACGGCATTCCTGAAGTTGGGAATGCATTCAATATAAATCCTTTTAAGCTAAATCCATTATCTAATCACACAGGAGCATTTATTGCAATAGCATTTGTAATGCTTTGGCAGGGAGTAGCGCTTCCAATACTGTTATTCTTAGCAGGTCTTATGAGCGTACCTAGAGATATAATTGAAGCAGCCTCTGTTGATGGTGCGACACCTATGCAGGTATTTTTCAAAATAAAGCTTCCATTTTTACTTCCTACGCTCAGTATAGTATTCATTCTAGCTTTAAAATCTGGGCTTTTAGCATTTGATCAAATTGTTGCTTTAACTTACGGAAGCGTTGATACGCAGTCTATAGGGCTGCTTTTATATAATGATGCAGTAAGCAGCTTCAGGTTTGGATATGCAAATTCAATGGGAACACTACTATTTATTATTATAATAATTCTTTCATTGGTTCAAATAAAAGTTTCAAGTAGATATGAGGTGGAACAGTGATGAAAAGTATTGTGGAAAATAATAAATCAAAAGCAAATATATTAACTTATATTGTATTGGCACTAGGAGCGGTTTTCTTTATATTTTTGCCTATCTATTTAACTCTAATAGGTTCTTTTAAAACAGGAGCAGATACTATCGCAGATTTTTTTAGTTTTCCAAGATCTTTTTTTAGTGAAAATTATATAACAGTTTTTAATTCTGGATTCTTTGGATATTTTTTAAATACCATTGAGATAACAGTGTTCTCAGTTATCTTAATTTTATTAATTGTTCCTTTAGGCTCCTATGCGATAGTTAGAAGTAAAAATAGTAAACTTTTTAAGACTATATATATGTTCTGCTTACTTGGATTGTTTGTGCCTTTCCAAGTGTTTATGCTTCCGCTAACAACAGTTGCAGCCCATTTACATGCTATGAATAAAATAGGACTGATGTTTATATATGCTTCTTTGTCTATTCCTCAAACTATGTTTTTGTATATAGGATATATGAAGGCAAATCTTCCACTAGAGCTTGAGGAGGCAGCATCAATAGATGGATGTGGAAGATTAAAGACCTATTTAAAAATAGTGTTTCCACTTTTAAAACCTATAAATGCCACAATAATAATTTTGAATGCACTTTGGATATGGAATGACTTTCTACTGCCATTTTTGATACTTGGAGGAGATAATGGAAATTGGACACTTACTCTTTTTCAATACAATTACGTGGCAGCAAATCAAATGAATTATGGTCCAATGTTTGCACTGTATATATCATCAATAGTTCCAATAATAATTGTATATATAATATTTCAACGTAGAATTATTGGTGGAATGGTGGAAGGTTCAATAAAGTAAGATTATGATATATTAAATTTATTTTTGCAGCAGGTAATATTTTATTATCTGCTGTTTTTTTATGTATATGTTTTCATATGGTTGACTAATCAACTATATTGTGATAATTTATTTTATGGAAGGAGAGAATATGGAGATAGATTTAAACAATTTAGTAAGACTAACTAATAGCTTATATAGATGTAATCAGGTTTTTCTTGATAAAAGGCTGAGAGAACTAGAACTAACAGTAGGAACATATCCCTATTTACTTAGATTAAGTCATGTTGAAGGAATAAGTCAAAATGATATAAGTAGAGAGTTAAGTGTTGATAAAGCCATGTCTGCAAGAAGTATAAAAAAGCTTATAGAAATTGGATACATAACTAAGGTAGAAAATAAAGATGATATAAGAGCATATAAGCTTTATTTGACAGACAAAGGTAGGGAAGTAATACCTAAAATTTTTAAGGTAATAGGTGAATTACTTGATATTTTGCTTGAAGGAAGTAGCCAAGAAGAAATAGAGACGGGAATAAAGTTTTTAGAAAAAGTTTTAAATAATGCAAAAGAAAACAGAAAGAAATGTTGTGAAAGGGTGAAAAAAGCGTGAATACAGCGCAAAATGAATTATATAAAAAAAGATGGATAATTTTAATCACAGTACTATCTGCAACACTTATGGCAACACTCGATGGAAGCATTGTAAATGTAGCACTTCCTAATATGACTTTGAAGCTTCATGTTAGTGGAGCATCAATTCAGTGGGTTGTTACAAGCTTTCTTATAACAGTAGCAGCAACGATTTTAATATTTGGAAGACTTGGGGATATAATAGGTAAAACGAAGGTATTTAAGTTTGGAGTAATTCTTTTTACTTTGGGATCTCTTTTATGCGGTTTTACAAGTTCTCTTGTAGTACTTGTAGTAGCTAGAGTAATACAGGCAATAGGAGCAGCAGCAACTATGGCAACTAACCAAGGAATTATAACTCAAACCTTTCCACCAAATGAAAGAGGAAGAGCCCTAGGCTTACTTGGAACTTTTGTAGCATTAGGAGCAATGATAGGACCGCCACTTGGAGGACTTATAATATCTCTCGCAAGTTGGGAGTATATATTCTTAATAAATATACCAATAGGAATAGTAGTTTTTATATTATGTATTAAAGTTTTTCCTAAAACAAATGATAAGTTAGATGAAAAATTAGATACTACTGGAGCGGTTTTATTTACAGTATTTACAGTATTATTATTTGGAGCTTTAGTTCAAGGTGAAACAGTAGGATACAGCAATATATATATTATTTTAGCATTTATAGTTTCTTTCTTAGCTCTTGCAGCATTTTTGATTATAGAAATAAAAAAGAAGCAACCTTTATTGGATTTAAGTATATTTTCAAACAGTTTATTCTCAGTTAGTGTTATATGTGCGTTTACATCATTTACAGCTATTAGTGCTTCAAATATAATACTTCCATTTTATTTTCAAGATACGTTAAAATTTTCTGCTGCTATGACTGGAATTTTTATGGTGGTTTCTCCTGTAGTGTTATCTATAGTGGCACCTTTTAGCGGATATCTTTCAGATAAAATAGGTTCTGAAATTTTAACACTAATAGGATTATTTTTAACAAGTGTTGGATTATTTCTTATAAGTACTTTGACAGCAGCATCACCAGTAGCACTTTTAATGACATATATAGTAATAATGACAATAGGAAATGGAATGTTTCAAGCGCCTAACAATAGTTTAGTTATGTCTACGGTACCTCGTAACAAACTTGGAATTGCAGGAAGCGTTAATGCTCTAATAAGAAATTTAGGCTTTGTTGTTGGTACATCTTTTGCAACACTTCTTCTATATAATAGAATGAGCAGTAAAATGGGTCACAGAGTAGTTGATTATATAAAAGGTAGAGACGATGTGTTTATGTATGGAATGAAATGGGTGTACATCGCTGCAGGTGTGTTCTGTTTAATGGGAGTTATAATAACAGCTTTTAGATTTTATAATAGTAAAAAAAAATCAAAAAGTGATTTAGACAAGTTAAAAGATAAGGCAGTATAAATTTGATTTTATTTTGTATAATTGATAAAATGGTTAAAAGTATTTAATTAAATGCTTTTAACCATTTTTTATTTGGAGGTATATTATGCTTGAAGAAAAAATTGCGGTTATCGCTAATTATATGTGGGAAAAGTCTATTAAAAATATAAAAAATGCTTTGTCAGAAGCAGAAATCAGTAATTTTAATATGAATGACTACTATTACTTAACTATGATTCACGAGCTTAAAAATCCTAAAATGAGTGAGGCCGCAGATAAACTTAAACTAACAAAACCTGCAATATCAGCTCTAGTTAAAAGGCTTTCAAGAAGCGAGCTTATTACAAAGGTGCAATCCAAGGAAGATAAAAGGATTTACTATTTAAAGCTTACAGATAAAGCTTTGCAAATAATTGAGGGAGATAATAGGATTTATGAAAGAATAGCAGATACCATAACTAAAAAACTAGACAGTAAGCAAATTACTGAACTGGATAGTTTACTTGAAAATGTAATTGAAAATATGGGAGATGAACTTTAATGAGTTGGATTTACTTGATTTTAGCTATAATATTTGAGGTTTCTGGAACAACTTTTATGAAGCAGTCTAAAGGATTTAGTGATTTTAAATATGCTATTGTAATGATGGTTTTCTATATCCTAAGTTTGAGTATGCTTACACTTGCACTAAAGAAGATAGATATAGGAGTTGCATATGCTATATGGTCTGCTGTAGGCATAGTTTTAATAGTTACAATAGGAATTTTAGTATTTAAAGAGCCAGTTAATATTAGTAAAATATTATGTATCTTACTAATAATAGTAGGAGTAGTTGGATTGAATTTAACTTCGAAAGTACATTGATAAAATGATGAAATTTAATGGCCCATTTTAATATATTGACAAAAGCATAGCAAAAACATATACTAAATATATATGATTACTAGGAAAATATTTGTATGTGGGGGAAGATTATTATGCAGAAGTCAGTTGAAATAAAAAGTAAAAGCTTAACATTAAGAGGTGTACTGCATATGCCACTTGAGGCTAGAGAAAAATTGCCTATTGTTGTAATATACCATGGGTTTTGCGGAAATAAAATGGGGCCTCATTTCATATTTGTGAAGTTAGCAAGGGAATTAGAAAAGTTGGGGATAGCTACTATAAGATTTGACTTTGCAGGAACAGGTGAAAGTGATGGAGAATTTGTTGATATGACCTTTAGTAATGAGGTTTATGATGCTAATGTAATTTTAGATTATGTGAAAACACTTGAGTTTGTTGATAAAGATAGGATATCAATACTTGGCTTCAGTATGGGAGGAGCGATAGCAAGTGTTATTGCAGGGGATAGAAAAGATGAAATAAATACTCTATGCTTATGGGCACCAGCTGGAAATATGGAGCAGATTATATTGTCTGATACGTACATTGGAGATAAGTATGATGAGATTATGGAAAAGGGAATCTATGATGTAGAAGGATTATTACTGGGAAAGAAATTTTTAGAGGATATTAAAAAGGTGAATATATTTGATAGAGCGTCAGCTTATAACAAGCAATCTCTAATAATTCATGGAACTTCTGATGAAATAGTTCCACTTAGTACCTCTGAAAGGTACCTAGAAATGTATGGAGAAAATACTTCTCTTGAACTTGTAGAAGGTGCAAACCATATATTCGAAAAAAATTCCTGGGAAAATAGGGTTATTGATCTTACAAAAAAATATTTTAGTGGTAAGTTAGTGAAATTTTAAGACTTAATTCTAGTGGATATGTTATATTTTAAGGAAAGATAAGAAACTTGGGAGGTAAAAATGAGCAATATATTAGTAGTGTTTTATTCTTTTTCTAATACAACAAAAAAATTAGCAGGGGAAATAGCAGAACAAACTGGAGGAGATATTAGGGAATTAGTTCCTGAAAAAGCATATTCCTTTAATTACAATACAGCAACAAAGGAAGTAAGGAATGAAGTTGAGAGAGGATACTGTCCTAAATTACTATCTGGAAATGAATCAGTTGAACCATATGAGTACATTTTTTTAGGAACACCTAATTGGTTTAAATCATTTGCTCCGCCTATATTAAGTTTTTTAAGAAATGCTGACCTTCAAGGAAAAACTATTATTCCATTTTGTACTCACGGTGGTGGAGGGATTGGACAAATCAAAATAAACATTGAAAAAGAATGTCCCAAATCAACAGTTCTTTCTGGATTTGCAGCAATGAGTGATTTTGATAAACAGCAAGTTACAAATTGGCTTCAAGGAATTGGTTTATTCTAATATAATTGAAAACGTAAATAATGGGTAAAATAGTTATAAGGAAGCTTTATAAAAAGTATTCCTTTTTTTTATGCAATTTCACATATTTTTCACACGTTTTTTTTAAATGCATATGATAAAATTTTATTTAACAATAATAAATTGGGGTGATGATTTTGGGCAAGAGAATATATTTAGTTGAGGATGAACAGAGTTTAAATATTTTACTTGATAAATATCTTACAAAGGAAGGGTACAGTGTAACTACATTTGCTGACGGTAATTCTGCTAAAGAGAGAATAAAAGATATGCCTGATTTATGGATACTAGATATAATGCTTCCAGATATAGATGGATATGAGCTTATTAAGAGCATTAAGCAAAATAATAAGGCTACTCCTGTGATATTTATGTCTGCAAGAAACGAAGAATTGGATAGAGTAGTTGGACTAGAGCTTGGAAGTGATGATTATTTATCCAAACCTTTTTTGCCAAGAGAACTAGTTATAAGAACAAATAAGCTTATGGAAAGATTGTATGGAGATAAAGATCAAGAAAATCAAGATGATATAAAAATTGGAGAATATACAATAAGTAAGAAACAAAGGTTGGTTTTTTTTAGAAATGAAGAGCTGCAGCTTACAAACAAAGAATTTGAACTTTTAAGTTATCTTTCAGACAATAAAAATAATGTTATTTCAAGGGAGCAAATATTAGTAAATGTTTGGGGAGATGACTATTTTGGTTCAGACAGAGTTGTAGATGATACTATACGAAGGCTAAGAAAAAAGATAAATAAACTAACCATAGAAACAGTATACGGCTATGGTTATAAATTGGTGGTAAGACAGTGAAAATATTTAAGATAAAGACCATAACTATGAGAATATGGATGACCTTTACGGTTATGATTCTCATAATAGTTTGCAGCATTTCACTATTGTATATATCAGCATTTAGAGCTTTCGATGAAAATGAAAAAATACAGGATTTAAAAACTGCCCATGATATGCTTCTTAAAAATAGTAGTACGGATAAACCTTTAAGATTTGATAAATTAAGAAACTTAGAGAGAAGTCAAAGCTTTATAGTAACAGTTAAGGCTGATGAATATGAGATGCAAAATGTGAATCAAAATCCGGTAGGTGGAGGTCCCATGATGCATGACAGTGATATGAGAAAGTGGATGATTGAGTACTTATCTAAGGCTGGAAATTCGGATAAGGAGTTCAAGGAGTATTACAAAGGCATAAAGGTGCTTTTTATTATAAGTCATGCTAGCGTGGGATATGGAAAAAATACATATCTTATAACTTATATGCCATACTTTGTAGATAACAATATATTATATCAAGTTGGTATAGTTGGAATCGTATTTATAATAATAGGCTTTTTTACTGCAAAAATTGTAGCTGGACACATATCTAAGCCGCTTAAGGAGCTAGAAAGTTATACGAAAAAAATAGCAAATAAGGATTGGAAAGAGCCTATTCAAGTTAGAAGCGATGATGAAATAGGAAGTCTTGCTAACTCAATGAATATTATGCAGAAACAATTAAAGTATGCGGATGAGAATGAAAAAATGTTTCTTCAAAGTATATCCCATGATTTAAAAACACCAGTTATGGTTATAATGAGTCATGCCGAGGCTATTATTGATGGTATTTATATTGATTCTGTTGAGAGGACAGCAGAGATAATAAAAGATGAGGCTATTAGGCTAGAAAAGAAAATCAAGCAAATGTTGTATTTAAATACACTCGACTATGTACTAGAGAATAACGTTGAAAATGAAATAGTGAATTTAAGAGATCTTCTTTACAAAATGGTGGATAGGTTTAAGGTTTTTAATTGTGATATTAAACCAGATATCATCTCAAACACTATTAATGTTTTTGGAAATCAAGAAAAAATAGAGGTGGCTATAGAAAATATACTAGAAAACTCCCTTAGATATGCGAAGAGAGAGATAATATTGAGACTTAAGAGAGAAGATAATTCTGCAATAATAGAAATATACAATGATGGAGAGCATATACCAGAAAAAAGCATAGAGAAGATATTTGATAATCTATACAAGGATAAGAAAGGAAAGTTTGGTCTCGGACTTGCAATATCAAAAAAGATAGTTAACTTTTATGGAGGAGAGATTAGAGCAGTTAATAGAGAAGTTGGAGTTAGTTTCTTAATAAAATGTCCAGTCTACAATAGTACAGACCTATTATAAATCACATAAAAATCACATAGATATTCCATATTGTAACTGTATTTTTCTAGTATAATTCAATCAAGAAACTAGGAGAGGTGAAGTGTTATGGGATACAGAATAATTTATAGTGTGGTTGTACCCATATTTAATGAAGAGCTTGTTATTCTTGAAAGTTATAAGAGGCTCAAAGAAGTTATGGATATGACAAATGAAGAATATGAGCTAGTGTTTGTCAATGATGGGAGCATAGATTCAACAAGGAAAAAGGTAGAGTTAATTTGTGAGAAGGATGATAGAGTTAAGCTTGTTAACTTTTCTAGAAACTTCGGGCATCAAGCGGCTATAACAGCAGGAATGAATGTAGCAATCGGACATGCAATTGTGGTAATTGATGCAGATCTCCAAGATCCACCAGAAGTTATACTGCAAATGATTGAGAAGTGGAAACAAGGATATGAAGTGGTATACGGGAAAAGAGCTAAAAGAGAAGGTGAAACCTTTTTTAAGAAATTTACTTCGAGTATGTACTATAGAGTTCTGAGAGGTATGACCAATGTAGATGTTCCTGTAGATGTTGGAGACTTTAGGCTTATTGATAGAAAAGTATGTGATGCACTAGCTTCACTACCTGAAAAGAGTAGATATGTTAGAGGATTGGTGAGTTGGGTTGGATTTAAGCAAACCTATGTAGAGTTTGTAAGACATGAAAGATTTGCTGGAGAAACAAAATATCCGTTAAACAAAATGATTAAGCTAGCACTAGATGGAATAACCTCACTTTCATACAAACCGCTTGGTATTATAACTTATGTAGGATCTCTTTTTTCGATTATAGGTGTAATTGCTTCTATAATTGTAATTACAAAAAATTTAATATCTGGAACTCATATTTTGAGTTTAGGATTAATCTTATCTTTAAACATTATTATGTTTGGTATTGCTTTTCTAAGTCATGGTATAATGGGACAATATGTTGCAAGAATTTTTGAAGAGACCAAAGAGAGGCCGGTTTATATAATAGATAATATAGTAAATTACAAACAGCAGGCTATTCAAAGAAAAAAAGTAAATTAAGAAGTATGTAAATAAGGTAATCTAGGCATAAGATTACCTTATTTTTTATTTCTATTTAGAGCAATTTGTACAAGGAGAGGATTGTTTAAAAGATAGATGTTCAATAGTAAAAGTTGATGCAGTTATATCATATTCGTCTTTTTTGCTGTTATTAAACTGAACCTTATTATCATAAAAAGTTATATTTAGAGGTATAACCTCTAGAGATTTATTGTCTATTATACTTAGTCTTAAACCAGGTTCATAGACTGTTTTTTTACCATCGACTGAAGTTATAGTCACTTTATCAGAGGAAGTTACTAAAGACTTTAAATCTCCGCATTCATAGAAATTCACGGAGTTTAAATCTCCATTTATTCCACTAGCATTTGAGTCGTAGGCAGTTATTTTTCCAATAGGAGTTTGCAGTAATAATGGTTTGTTTGGTTCAAAAGATTTTAAACATCCGTTCTCATAAAGGGATAAACCTATTCGAACCTCAGCCTTGCCAATGGGTGTATCTATAATAGGAGTATTTTTAGGCCAAAAGGTAATACTTTTTAAATTACCACTATTATAAAAATATACGTTTATTATTTTTTTATTAAAGGAGCCTACCTTTAAATTGAAACTTGTATCTTCAGCAAGACTATATTCATCTTGTTCTGACCAGTAACCTCCGAGCTTACCGTTAAGGGGAAAAACACGTTTTAAAGCACCATTCTCATAAAAAGTTATAAGTTCCGAGGGTAATTTACCAATAGGAGTATTTATAGTAGTTTGATTTTGTAAATAAATACTTTTGAGTTTTCCACTTTTATAAAAGGAAACAGAGTCTATATACTTACGTCTTTCGTAAGAACTATCGTATTGAGGAATAAGAGTTCCGTAATTTGTTGGTAGCTCATTTTTTTTATCTAATATAAAGCTTTTTATATTTCCATTATCATAAAGTTCTTTATGGATTATGCCTTTTAAGAGACTGTAATTTTTAATTATGGTTTCCATAAAAAATGCCTCCTATTTTATAAAATTATTAATATATTTCAAATTAATTCTATAAAATATCAAGGCAAATGTCAAATAATTATTAAATTATTAACTAAGTTTTTCTGAAGTTAAAGTAAAACTCTTTGGTATACCTTTATCAAAATTATCACAAGATAAGTTTGGTTCTTCGTCTAATTTTTTTATTTTAAAACCACCTTCGGCAACAGAAGTAACTATTTCACCTAAAGTCCATTTTCTTAAAAGCACCTTTTCAGGCTCTTTGTTATCAATAAGATATTTTGAAAAGGCGGCATCTTTTTCTTCTAAGGAGGTATCAAAGTAATCACCTGTAACCTTATGCTTTCTAACCTTTGCAGTTGAGCCTCTAGATGTGATTAATTTGGTGGATACCGGATGAAAATCTCTAAGAACAAATAAGCCTCCTTCTTTAAGAAGTCTATTTATTGTTTTTATAAATGGCTTTAGGTCAATAAAGTAATGAATTATACCCATTTCTGCAAAAACTATATCATAGTCAGCTGTTAGCTTATCCTCTGGAAGTTTTAATATATCACTTAAAATATAATCTATTTTAACATCCGCTTCTTTAGCTAAATCAAGAGCGTAATCCATATTTCCCTTTGAAAAATCAACAACGGTTACATCTGCACCTAATAGTGCAAGGGCAACGGCTTTACTACCATTTGAACCCATAATGTTCATTATTTTTTTCCCTTTTACATCTCCAAGTTTTTCGTGCAAGACGGATAAAATTTTTGAAGGGTCCTTAGATATCTTTTTTGCAGCAGTATCTGGAGTTCCAAAGCGTTTAACCCATGCAGAGTATGTTTCTTTATTCCATGCATCTTCATTTATATTAGAATTGTTATCATAATCGTTCATAATAAGTTTAAAGCCTCCATTAATGATTTAAAATATTCGAATAGATTTATTATATAATAAAAATAAGCCCCTTGAAAATAGGGACATTTTAAAACTCAATATACTTTATAAAAGGGTATTTTTGAATCATTGAAAGAAAATCCGAGGTGTCATAGGTTTGAGGAACCTTTAATACAAAGCTCATATTGATAAGTTTTGGTTTATCGAAGTTATTATCATTGCCATCTTTAATTTTAAAGCTTAATATAACAATATCCTTACTAGTAAATATATTACGAATCTTATCTACAACATTTGGTTCATTTATTACCTTGATATTTAATTCTTCAGTTCTTGGTGTTGAAAGCCAAGAAAAGTTTCTGTGTAAAATAGTCTGACCTAATAATATTATAAAAGAAGACAAGAGACCTATGAGATAAAGGCCAGAGCCTATAGCAAGACCAACACCGGCGGTAGCCCATACTCCAGCAGCTGTAGTTAAACCTTTTACAGATTGTCTCCTCATAAAAATCATACCTGCGCCTAAAAAGCCTATGCCACTTACTACTTGTGCAGCAACACGAGAAGGATCTATAGATATATTTTTTATTCCAATTTGATCTTGAAAACCATATTTTGATACTACCATAATTAATGCGGAACTTAAGCAAACTATAAAGTGAGTACGTATACCAGCTTCCTTCATTCTGTTTTTTCTTTCATAGCCTATTAGCCCTCCGCATAGACCTGCAATTATTATTCTTAGAAAGTAATTTAATTCTAAGTTGTAATCAAACATCCAAAATCGCCTCCCAAAATAAATAGTATATAAGATAATTATATGTTTATTACAACAAATGGTAGATGGTGAGTAATTTATGTGTAAAATATAAAGAAACCAATTTAAGTGGATCAAATTGGTTTCTTTATAAGTGTGAGATTGGATAGAATAAAATTATAGGTTTAAAACTATTGATTTATGCCTTGTCATTGCCTCTATACTGTATCGAATTCCTTGAGTGCCCATACCTGATGACTTTGTTCCAAGGAATGGGAAGTGATCTGGGCCTCTTTCAGGCTTATTATTTACTTGAACAGTTCCAACATCTAATTTATTGGCAATATAAAAGGCATCATGCATATTTTCAGTAAATACTGCAGATTGAAGACCATATTCAGATCTATTTGCTAATTCTATTGCTTCATCCATGCTTTTTACACGAATAATAGGTAAAACTGGTCCAAATGGTTCTTCCCAAGCAATACGCATATCAGCAGTTACATTATCAAATAAAGTAGGATACATTAAATTTTCTTTACGCTTATTTCCAACGATAAGAGTTGCACCCTTTTCGATAGCGTCGTCAATGAGAGTTTGAACATAATCTGCTGCCTTGTTGTCTATAAGTGGGGTTATTGTAACATCATCAAAAGGATTACCTACCTTTAATTCTTTAACTTTTTTTGTAACAAGTTCAACTAATTCATCAGCTACTTTATCCATTACAAGAACTCTTTTTACAGCAGTACACCTTTGGCCGGAGTATCCATATGCTCCAGATACTATGCTTTTAGCTGTTGTTTCAAGATTGGCATCTTCGAGAACTATAGCAGCATCTTTACCACCAAGCTCAAGAACCATAGGTATCATTCCAGCTATTTTTGAAATATGCTTACCTACAGCAGAGCTTCCCGTAAAGTTAATAAAGTTTACTTCTTCATGGGTAATTAAATAATCGCCTATTTCAGACCCTTTTCCTGTTACAGTGTTTAAAACACCTGCTGGAAGACCAGCTGCATTAAAAATTTCTGCAAGATGAAGTGCGCTTATAGCACCAGTTGTAGAAGGTTTTAAAACAACACTATTTCCAGCTATAAGTGCTGGAGCAACCTTAGACCCAGAAAGATTTACAGGATAATTAAAAGGAGATATAGCTAAAACTATTCCTAAAGGAACTCTTTCAACTAGAGAAAGTTTATCTTTTTTAGAACCAGGAAAATTATCTGAGTTAATAGCTTCTCCTTCCATATGAGTACCTTCATTAGCTGTAAATCTTATAAAATCAGCTGTTCTTTTTACTTCTGAAAGAGAAGATTTTAAATCTTTTGCTATCTCATTTGAAAGAATTTTTGCTATATATTCTGCGTTATCATCTAGTATATCAGCTGCTTTACGCATGATTCTAGCACGCTCATTTATTGGAGTTTCACCCCATTTTTTCTGAGCTGTTCTTGAACTTTTAAAAATCTCATCAACTTCCTCTTTTGATAAGGCCTGAACTTTTCCAATTAAACTTCCATCATAAGGAGAATGCGTTTCTATGGTTTTATTTGTCTTACTTTCAACCCATTTTCCATCAAATAGATTTTTATAAACTCCATTTGATGATATATTTTCAAACATAAAGTACACCACCTTTAATATATAATTCCTTTTTAGTATCACAAATTATAAAGAAATTACTCAAATTCTTTATAATTGTTAATTTATACAATTTAAGTATATTTATAATATACTACACAATGAAAAAATAGTCAATAACGATTATTAAAAAATAATAACTCTTGATGAGATCGAAGATAAATAGTATTAATGTAATCTATAAAGTATATTAATATTAATTGACAAAAAAGAAGTGCAGTGGTATTTTATAAGAAAAGGACTATAGGGGGGAGGGGTATAATTGAATAAAGAAAAGGAAAAAGCAATTACAGCACTAAAAACATCAAAAGGTCAAATTGAGGGAATAATAAAGATGATAGAAGATGGCAGATATTGTATTGATGTATCTAATCAAATTGTTGCAGCTTCTGCACTTTTAAAAAAAGCTAATATGCTTATATTAAAGCAACATCTTAATCATTGTGTTAAAGAAGCATTTCTTAATAATAATGGAGAAGAAAAAGTTGATGAAATTATAGAGCTTCTCTCCAGAATAAGTAGCAAATAAGCTAAGGAGGGATTTTAATTGGATACTAAGACTTTAAGAATAGAGGGAATGACTTGTGCTGCATGTGCAAGAGCTGTTGAAAGAGCCACTAAAAAGCTAGAAGGTGTTGAAGAGGCAAATGTAAATTTGGCGACAGAAAAATTAACTGTAAGCTTTCAGGATGATAAGGTAAGTGTTCCTAATATTCAAGAGGCAATAGAAAAAGCAGGCTATAAAGCACTTACTGAGGCTACAAATAAAACCCTAGCTATTGGGGGTATGACCTGCGCTGCGTGTGCGAAAACTGTTGAGAGAGTTACAAGTAAACTAGAAGGAGTAACTAGTTCTAGTGTAAACCTGGCTACAGAGAAATTAAGTATAAGTTTTGAAGCATCTAAGGTAAGTATTAATGATATAAAACAGGCAATAGAAAAAGCGGGCTATAAGGCTTCTGAAGAAGTGGAGTCTGTAGATACTGATAAGGAAAGAAAAGAAAAGGTAATAAAGAATTTATGGAAGAGATTTATAATATCAGCTGTATTTGCAGTTCCACTTTTAATAATTGCTATGGTTCCTATGATATTTAATTCAATAGGAGTTATGTTGCCTAGTGCTATTGATCCAATGAATAACGAAAAGATATATGGTGTTTTGGAGCTTATATTAGTCTTGCCAGTTATGTTTCAGGGAAGAAAATTCTTTCAGGTTGGATTTAAGACTCTTATAAAGAGAAGTCCTAACATGGATTCTTTAGTAGCAATAGGTTCATCTGCGGCATTTGTATACAGTTTATTTGGATTGTATCAAATATTTACTGGGATTAATGGAGCTCAGCTTTACTTTGAATCGGCAGGAATAATATTAACACTAATAACCCTTGGAAAATATATGGAAGCTGTTTCTAAAGGTAAAACTTCAGAGGCAATAAAGAAGCTCGTTGGACTGACACCAAAGACTGCTTTGGTTGTAAAAGGGGAAAAAGAAGAAGAGGTTGCAATAGAGGAAGTTAAACCAGGAGATGTAGTAATTGTGAAACCAGGTAGTAAAATACCGGTTGATGGAATAGTTATAGAAGGTAATACGTCAATAGACGAATCAATGCTTACAGGAGAAAGTATTCCAGTTTCAAAAGGGCCAGGAGATGAAGTTATAGGAGCAAGTATAAATAAAAATGGCTCAATAAAGTATAAGGTAACCAAGGTTGGTAAGGATACTGTTCTTTCACAAATTGTAAAGCTTGTTGAAGATGCTCAAGGTTCAAAGGCACCTATAGCTAAGCTTGCAGACATAGTATCCGGGTATTTTGTTCCAGTAGTTATTACCTTGGCAATAATATCTTCTTTAGCATGGTATTTATCAGGTGAAAATCTAACTTTCACGTTGACAATATTTATATCAGTTCTCGTAATTGCTTGTCCGTGTGCTCTCGGCTTAGCTACCCCTACAGCAATTATGGTTGGAACAGGTAAAGGTGCTGAATATGGAGTACTTATAAAAAATGGTACAGCACTTGAAAATACCCATAAGATTAAGACTATTGTTTTTGATAAAACGGGAACTATAACAGAAGGAAAACCGAAAGTTACAGATATAAAAGCTATTGATGAAGTTTCAGAGGAAGAACTACTTAAAATTGCGGCCTCTGTTGAAAAGGCATCTGAGCATCCTCTAGGAGAGGCAATTGTGAAAGAAGCAGAATTTAAAGGGATGGAATTTTTAAAGGTTAGCGATTTTAAATCAGTTACAGGGCATGGAATTGAAGCCTTAATAGATAGTAAGAGAGTGCTTCTTGGAAATAAAAAGCTTATGGATAATAACAACATAGAAGTTAAAAGTGTGTTGGATTATGTAGATGACTTGGCAAAACAAGGTAAGACACCTATGTATATTGCAATAGATAAACAGGTAAAGGGAATAATAGCTGTTGCAGACAGCGTAAAGGAAAGTAGTGCAAAAGCAATTAAAAAGCTGCATGATATGGGTATAGAAGTTGCTATGATAACAGGGGATAATAAAAGATCAGCTGATGCTATAGCTAAAAAGGTTGGAATTGATAGAGTTTTAGCTGAGGTGCTTCCAGAAGATAAAGCAAGTGAAGTTAAAAAGCTTCAAGCAGGAGGAAAAAAAGTTGCTATGGTTGGAGATGGAATTAATGACGCTCCAGCATTGGCTCAAGCGGACATAGGTATGGCAATAGGTAAAGGTACTGATATAGCAATGGAATCAGCAGATATTGTACTCATGAAAAGTGATCTTATGGATGTTATAACGGCAATAGAACTAAGTAAAAAGACAATAAAAAACATAAAAGAAAATTTATTTTGGGCATTTGGATATAACGTTATAGGAATACCTGTAGCTATGGGAATTTTATATATATTTGGAGGACCGCTATTAAATCCGATGATAGCAGCAGCAGCTATGAGTTTAAGCTCGGTTTCAGTTCTAACAAATGCACTGAGACTAAAAAGATTTAAACCTGAATATATGCTTTAGGAATACTTCTAAATTATATATATTAAATTTAAATGTATAAGGGAGGAATATAAAAATGGGAAAGAAAATATCAATAGAAGGAATGAGTTGCGAACACTGTGTAGCACATGTTAAGGAAGCTTTGGAGGGAATAGGCGCAGAAAAAATCGATGTGAACTTAAAAAGAAAGTCTGCTTTTATATCTAATAATATAACTGATGAAAAGATAAAGACAGCAATTGAGGATGCAGGATATGAGGTTACTAATATAGAAGAAGCTTCAGAACAAGGTGGATCAAAATTAAAAGGACTTTTTAAAAAGATTACTGGATAGTAATAAGCTTAATGGGATACTAAGGATACTATAATATGAGGTGGCAAGTTAAGTAAGAATTTTTTATCTTATTCATAACTTGTCACTTTATATATTGCAAAGTTTATTGTATAATAATCTACTAACTATAATTGAGTTAGTTTTACTAAAATAGTAGTAAAATTTTAGGAGGCCATAATGGAAAATGAGGTAGTGTTAGTAGAAATTTTTGGAGTTAAAGAAAAAGCTTCGTGTAGTGGTTGTTCAAGCAAAACAGAAAATAGTTCATGTTCAAGTTGTAGTGGATGCAGTAGTCAAGGAAGCTGCGAGGGCGGATGTTCTTCTGGTGGCTGTGGTAATAGTGAATCAATGTACAATCAATATGAAGCTTTTAAGGAATATATAGCAAAAACAGATGTAGCAGCTAATGTAGAGGTACAGTTTATAGATGTGTCAGAAATTGATATAAATAAATATAAATACGTTGAAGGCGCAATAGGAAAAAAATATATGCTACCAGTAGTTGCTATAAATGAGTTTATAAGATTCTATGGGGGAATGAAGGATAGGCTGATATATAATGCAATTAAAAAAGAATTGAATAATATATATATGTAAAATTCAAAATCACATAAATTTACAATAAATGTAATGTCATTTTAAAATAAAGTTTTCGCTTATATAGGTATTAATATTTGAGCATAAAAATTCAATAAATGTAATTTAATGGGCTGAAATTCTCTTGAATTTGATTGATTTTAAAAAAATATTGACAAAAGATAAACTGGAATATATATTTAAATATTGTCAATTAAAGGTCTTTTTTTAAAAAAATAATTTAGAGTGAGAATAAGGGGTTAATATCTATGAATGAAAATTTAAAGCAAGACAAGGATTCTGAAATTTCAAAAACCGAAGATGAAGAGAGTAGTATGAATACAGCTGAGTTGGTTGTAAAGTGCTTAGAAAATGAAAATGTAGAGTATATATTCGGTATACCAGGTGAGGAAAATTTGGCACTCATAAAAGCGCTTACTAAATCACCTATAAAATTCATAACTACACGTCATGAACAAGGGGCGGCTTTCATGGCAGATGTATATGGAAGATTGACTGGAAGACCAGGAGTATGTCTTTCTACATTGGGACCTGGTGCTACAAATTTAATGACTGGTGTTGCTGATGCTAATCTTGATGGAGCTCCGCTTATTGCGATAACAGGACAGGTTGGAACTGATAGAATGCATATAGAGTCGCATCAGCACCTTGATTTAGTAGCTATGTTCGCACCTGTTACTAAGTGGAATAAACAAATAGTAAGACCAGATACTGCACCTGAAATAGTTAGAAAAGCTTTTAAAACAGCTGTAGATGAGAAACCAGGAGCATGCCATATAGATCTTCCTCAAAATATCGCAGATATGCCTGTACAAGGAAAACCGTTAAGACATACAGTTACGGATAAGAGCTTTGCTGCTTACAGTAGTATAGAAAAGGCTGCTATAGCTATATCAAGAGCTAAAAGCCCACTAATACTTTCAGGAAATGGAGCAATACGTTCAAAGGCAAGTAAGGCAGTTTTAGATATGGCTGAAAGATTAAACATTCCAGTTGCAAATACCTTTATGGGAAAAGGAATAATTCCTTTTAATCATCCTCTTTCATTATGGAGTATGGGTCTTGCACAAAAAGATTATATTAATAGAATTTTCGAAAAGACAGACCTTGTCATTGCTATAGGATATGATATAGTAGAATATTCACCCAAAAAATGGAACTCAAAGGGAGAAATTAGGATAATACATATAGGCGAGAAAAAAGCCGAAGTTAATAATAGTTATCTTCCTGAGGTTGAGGTAATAGGTGATATTTCAGATTCGATTCAAGAAATAATAAGACGTTCAGATAGAATAGAGACACCAAAACAAGCACTTAAAATAAAAGAAGATATGCATAAAAATTATGAGGAATATAGTGATGATCAGAGCTTTCCAATGAAACCACAGAAGGTACTATACGACTTACGAAGAGTTATGGGCGAGGATGATATAGTAATATCTGATGTAGGAGCTCATAAAATGTGGATAGCTAGGAATTATCATTGTTATAAGCCTAATACATGCATAATTTCAAATGGTTTTGCATCAATGGGAATTGCTATTCCAGGAGCTTTAGCGGCAAAGCTTGTAAATCCAGATAAAAAGGTAGTTGCAGTTACAGGAGATGGTGGCTTCATGATGAATTCACAAGAGCTTGAAACTGCACTTAGAATAGGAACCCCATTCGTAACATTAATATTTAATGATAGTAATTATGGACTTATAAAGTGGAAGCAGGAAGAAAGATACGGAGAATCAGCGTATATAAACTTTACAAATCCAGATTTTAAAATGTACGCAGAGAGTATGGGACTAAAAGGATATAGAATTACTAAAGCTGAAGAGCTCATACCTACATTAGAAGAGGCGTTTAGTCAGAAGGTTCCATCAGTAATTGATTGTGCAGTTGATTATAGCGAAAATCTTAAATTGTCCCATAAATTAGAGGAACTAAAATAGAAATATTGATGAGTGCTGTAAGTGTGTTTTTACAGCACTCTATTTTATTTAGCTTTTAATTCTGATATAGCTTTACTTATTATTTCAAAACCTTTTTTTATTTGTGCTTCACTTGCCCGAGAAAAGCCAATCCTGAAGGTGTTATACCCTTTATCGTCAGTGTAGAAAATATCACCAGGAGTAAAGGCTACACCTTTTTTATAACAGTTGGCAAGCAGTTCTCTTGAGTGAATTCCTTCTACCTGTACAAAAATGTGGAGGCCTCCTTCACCCCATATTTTTGCATAAGGTATATATTTCTTTGCATATTTCATTGTTAACTCGTATTTGTTTTTGTAATATTTTTTAGCTTTACGTACATATTTGCTAAAATTTTCACCTCGTAGGTACTCATAGAGTATAGCCTGGTCTAAAAAGGAAGTGTGTATGTTTATGCTGCGTTTAACGCTTTCTAAATAATCTATCAATTCCTTGTCAGCCATAATCCAACCTATTCTCATGCCTGGAAATAGAATTTTAGATAAGCTGCCTATGTATATTACATTATTATTGCTTGAGTTTAAGGCTGCTAAAGATGTTATATTTGAGTTTGAGTACCGAAGCTCCTCATTGAAGCCATCTTCAATTATAGGTACATTAAAGGAATTCAGTATGTCTATTGCTTTTAGTCTTTTTTCTGGAGACATAACAATACTTGTAGGATTATGATATGTTGGAATCAAAAAAACCGCTTTTGGAAGTTCTTTTTCTAGTTCGTCTTTTAAAGAATCTATATTTATTCCATCATCATCCATATCAATTCCTTTTATATTTAAGTTATGAAGTTTCATTATTTTTAGAGAAGTATTATGAGTTGGATTTTCACAAAATATAGTATCTCCTTTTTCAGTAATGGTTGATAGTACAATATTAAAGCCTTCTGTAAAACCATTCGTTATAAGTATATCTTTATTATCTATATTAACACCTTTATGTTTCATATAAATTTTCAAATAATCAATTAATGGTTTGTAACCTTTAGCATATCCGTAATTCAATATGTTGTTCCCTTCAATAGATATTATATTTAAAAAGTCTCTTTTGATCTCATCAATATCAAATAAGTTTTTGTTTGGAGATATGCTATCAAATGGAATTATATCATCAGTACCTCTTAGTTCATGTTTAGTAGTATCTAATGAAGCAGCGTCTAGGGCATGTGTGTTTATAAATTCAATCCAAGGTAAGTGATGACTTTCCTTAGAAATAATTTTTTTATCTGAAATAAAGGTACCTTTTCCTTTTATTGTGTCGGTATAACCCTCATTTGTTAATGTTTCATATACATCTATTATGGTGTTTCTACTAACGTCAAGCAGTAAACTCATTTCGCGAGTTGAAGGAAGTTTTTCGTTTTTCTGAAGTATTCCTGTCTCAATTAAATTTTTGATATAATTTTCTATCTGAATTTTTTTATGAGTTTTAGACGTAAATTTTAAATTAAAAATCATGTTAGCACCCCGTGTTTACAGTTTTATACTTAATATTGTTGCACAAATATAAAATTTAATAAAGGTCCATTTTTTTTACATTTTAAAAGCATGTTGATATATATCGCAGGAGCAATTAGCAATAATGTATAGTAAAGCCATATTAAAAATATTACTAAAAAATATGAGATATTTATGTATAATACTTAATATTTCCGATAAAGAGTCGAAATTAGAGTCATAGTCTTTATGTGGTAATTAAATTAAATGTTGTATGCATAGAGTATTAGGAAATTACTTGTTTTAAGTGAAAAATATTATTTGTTTAACATGTTATATAAAAATTTAATACAGTTTTTATAAATCTATTATAAAAACATTTAGTTTTTAATACAAAATATCATTAAATGTTATTTTATTGTACATAATGTAACAATATAGTATAATAGTTTAGAAAATGCTTTTAAAGGATTTTTAGCTTAAAATACGGTGAGAATGCAGACAGCAAAATCATTTTCCAATATTTTAGGATAGGGTGAGAGAATTGAATAAGTGCAGAGTAAATACTATTGATTGTACTAGTGATTATGTGCTTGCAGAGGACATATTTTCATATAACAATGTGAAATTTATTAGTAAATACACACCGATTAACAGTTATATAAAAACGAAGCTTTTAAGCAATAGCATAAACCAAATTAATGTATATAAAAGAGATGAATATGAAAAGGATGCAAAAAGAGAAACAGTTTCTAAGGAACAATATTATGAAGAATTTAAGGAAAGCTATGAAGAAACTGTATTAAAGTTAAAAGGCTTTATTATTGGTGCTTGTAATGGTAAAAAGATCAATGATGAAGAGCTGTTAAATATATCTCAAAAAATATATGATGATATTGATAGAGCAGATTTTCTAATAAAGTACGCTGGTAATATTAGAGACAAAGATGAATATACATTCTATCATAGTGTGAATGTATCCTTTTATGGTATGCTTATAGCTAAATGGATGAATCTTTCTGAGAAGCAGATTCGTGAAGTTATATCGGCTGGATTGCTTCATGATCTTGGTAAAACAAAAATAAAAAATAGCATATTAAATAAACCTGGAAGATTAACAGATGAAGAGTTCGAGGAAATGAAAAAACATCCTCTCTATGGGTATGAAATTATCAAGGATGATCCTACTATTAATGATGATATAAAGAATGTTATATTACAACACCATGAAAGGATAAACGGGACAGGCTACCCGTATGGAATTAAAGCAGATGAAATGGGCCTTTATTCTAGAATTATAGCTATAGCAGATGTATATGATGCGATGACTTCTGATAGAGTATATAAGAAGAAAAAGTCACCTTTCAGAGCATTTGAAATGTTTAAAACAGAGGGTATATCTATATTTGATACTGATATACTTAGAGTATTTTTGAATAATATAAATGTGTATTTCATAGGTGCGGAGGTTTTACTTAATGACGGCAGAAAAGGCAAAATAGTGTACATACCGCCTAATAATTTATTAAAGCCTATATTGAAGATGAACTCTACTTATATTGATTTTTCAAAGGATAATGGATACTCTATAAGCGAAGTAATCGATATGTAATGGCAGATAAATTAAAAATACGATGAACATAAATATTTTACTATTTTTGTTCATCGTATTTTTAACTATATAAACAAATTTATTTAACTGTGTCTTGAAGCTCTTCCTTACAATGTTTGCATACGCGCACACCCTTAAAGTATGTTATATCACTTAAAGAGTTACAGAAAGTGCAACCAGGTGCGTATTTTCTTAGAACTATATGGCTTTCAACTTCATCTATAAAGATTTCAAGGGAGTCTCCTTCGTTTACATTGAGCTGAGATCTAGTTTCTTTTGGTATAACTATTCTTCCAAGTTCATCTACTTTTCTAACAATTCCAATTGAATTCATTTTATTCACTCCTAATTAATTTATACTATATTACAATTTTATAAAAAAAATTCAAAATATCAAGGTACAAATTTTCATTATATGGGAACTATTATGAAAAAACGTAGAAAAATTAATAAAATTTATAAATTTTTTTAAATTAAGTTCAATTGAATGTTAAAATAAGTAAGGAATTTAATAAAAACAGTATATGCATATATAAGAATAATATGGCAAAAATAAAAATGTGTATATTTCCCGTTGGAAAACATTTTCATAAGTGTAAAAGCTTATATTTTTACAATAAGTTAACAAAATTTCCTTGTAAAATAGAGATCTCATATGTATAATTAAAGTATATTTGTAAAGGGGAGGTCGTTAATATGAAAAGTTTTCATTTTAAAAATAGAATTAAATTAGAAAGTAAATTTGCGACCTTAGCGGTAAAATAAGATTTTAGGCAGACTATTGTAGTTAAAGCCATGGGGGGCAACCTATGGTTTTATTTTTTTGGTAAATGGTTTTGACATAAAGTAGCCGTGGAGTTGTTAATTCTATGGCTATTTATTTTTTGTAATGTAGAAAATAAGAGGTGATATGAGATTGGTAATTAAAGAGTTTAATAGTTTAAATACGGAATTAGTAAGAGAGATAGAAAAGTTAACAGAAACTTGCGGTAAATTTGATGGGATTCAGGAAGAGGTTAACTTAGATGATGGTTTTAACTTTAACAAGAGTATGAAATGGCTATTTGTGCTTTATGAAAAGGATAAAGTTGTAAGTGTTGTAAGTATATTTGCCCCTAAAGAAGAAGAAGGGGAAATTTCAGCGTGCACGCTTCCTGAATATAGAAGAAAAGGTTATTTTAAAGAATTGCTTAGTAAGGCTAAGAATGAGCTCTTAAAGTATAATGTGCCAAAGATATTGTTTGTATGTCCCAAAGGGTCTAAGCAAGGAGAGGCTGTAATTAAAAATAGTGATGCAATATATAAATTTGCTGAATACACTATGAATTTTAATAAAAATAAATTTAAGGCTAAGGGTAAATATATTACAAAATTAGCTGAAGCGAATTACAATGATTTAAATAAGATAACAAAAGTAGCATCTGATGTATATAGTGAGAGCTATGAGCAGGCAAATTCTATGATGAAGAATGCGCTTGAATCCAGCGATAGACTACAGTTTAAGTTGAAATTAAAAGAGGATTATATAGGAGTTGTAGCCGCATACTTTTATCATGATAAGGTATCTATTTTTGGAGTTGGAATATTACCAGAGTATAGAGGCAGAGGATTTGGACGAGAAATGATGAGTATGCTTTTAGAATACTTAATTGAAAGGGATTATGATGACATAGCCCTTGAGGTAGATAGCAATAATAAAAGGGCATTTGAATTGTATAAAAGCATTGGATTTCAAATTGAAAGAGAAATAGACTATTATGAGGAAAAAATAAATAATACATTTTATAGTTATTAATCATAATAAAGGAAAATACGCGATACATTATTCGATAAAAAGCTACAATAAATTTCAAAATATAGTCCTCAAAAATGGTTTTTAAGAAAAATAATGAAAAAAATTAAATTATATTAATATTTAAGTTGACTTATAATGTAAATAATGCTATAATTTAAACAAGACAAAGTCGAATGTTGTTACTTTAGGAGGTATTTATTAATGAAATCAACAGGTGTAGTTAGAAGAGTAGATGAATTAGGAAGAATAGTTATTCCTATAGAGTTAAGAAGAACATTAGAAATAGCAGAGAAGGATGCCTTAGAGATATATGTTGATGGCGAGCAGATTATACTTAAGAAGTATCAACCAGCATGTATTTTCTGTGGAGATGCAAGAGATGTAATTAACTATAAAGGAAAAAATATTTGCCAAAGTTGTTTGAATCAATTGAAAGAAGGCAAATAGTTAATATTTACAATAAGAAAAACACCAGGGTTACTGGTGTTTTTACTTATTTAATAAGTTTTTGTATGTCCATTGATGCTTGATTATTTACGGAGTTTAGAATATCAATTACCAAGCTTTTATCTTTTGTGTTTAAATTTTCAAAGAATATAAGTAACTTCTTTTCTTCACAAGTACATTGTACCATTCCATGATTATCGTAGCTTAAAGGTTTATTTCCCTTAGAGTTCATTAAATAGGCCTGCTGTAGTTTGGCATCCGATTTAAGATATGTAATATTACCATTAAACATCCAATCCATACTTACATTAAAATAGTTACAAATTTTAAATAAATCAAAAGCTGAAACATTTTTTTTTATTAATATTTCATGAAAGATATCTTTTGAGATATTTAACTTTAAGCACAGCCCATCTATAGTTTCATGAAAGTACTTCATAGTAAATATTAGTCGTTTTGAGAAATCAACAGCAGCACCATTATTGCACTCAGCAATACTGTTAGACTTTGCGTACATTACTTCATCTATAGATTTAGGAATAGCTCCCTTACCATAAACTATCCAATCATAGTTTGTTTTAAAAAAGTTAGCAAAAGAAATTAATGCTACTCTTGATGGCAAAAAATCATTTTTTTCATAATGACTTATATTACCTCTTTGAACACCTGTCTTTTCGGCAACCTGTTTTTGAGTAAGATTATTAAGTTTTCTCAAATACTTTAGCCTTTCCCCAATAGTATTCATAATAAAAACCTCCAATGAAAAAAGCGTTTATTACGCAGGATTTTAAAGAGAATAAGCATTTTTTTAATAAAAACACAAAAAAAACGCAAAAAACATGCTATATCTATATTTGTAAAAAGTATTTATAGAGCATAAAATAAATAGTAGTTTGATAGAAATATACATCAAATTAATACTTTAATAAAAAAACACCCTTTTATATATCAATAGTGAAATTTTATTTCTCATATCATTTTAATAATCAACTCATATACACTTTATTTTAACAAAGTTTTTTGGCAATTTCGATAGAATTAAAAAATATTTATGCATTTTTTCTTTTAAATATTAAAAATGGGGGGGCTCATATGAGAGAAAAACGATGTCTTACTCCACTTGGCATAACCTGTAAAAAGATGATGGTTGAGAAAAGTATTTCTCAGGCAGAGTTAGCGAAGAGGGTGGGAACAAGCAGTAAATATTTAGATTTGATATTCCATGGAGATAGAACTGGAAAGAAGTACATATTAAGAATCATTAGAGAATTGGGGATAGATTCTGAAAATATAAAAGAAAATTATAGCTTATAAATTTAATTGTTGAAGAGCTGTATTTTAACCTTAGATATTAATATACATGTTCCAATAAAATTTAATAAGATACAAAAGCATACAAAAGCGTATCAAGTGAGAGGAGAAACAAGATGTTTAAGTATATTATAAAAAGATTTATTGCAAGTATTGTAACTTTATGGCTAGTTGTAACATTTACTTTTTTGTTAGCACATGCAATACCAGGAGGACCTTTTACAAGCGAAAAGAAATTACCACCAGCTATTGAGGCCAATTTAAAAGCTAAGTTTGGTTTAGACAAGCCACTTAGTCAGCAATATGTAACATATCTTAAGAATATGGCTAAAGGCGATTTAGGAATGTCAATGCAATACGAAGGAAGAATGGTTAGAGATATAATAACTTATTCATTCCCTAATTCAGCAAAGCTTGGAGGAGTAGCAATTTTATTTGCAGTTATAGTGGGATTATATTTAGGAACTATGGGTGCACTTCATCAAAATAAATGGCAGGATGGGTTAAGTACTTTAATTTCAACTTTTGGAGTAACTATTCCTAGCTTTGTTCTTGCAACGTTACTTATTTATTTATTCTCATTAAAGCTTCAAATACTACCAGCAGTAGGTTTCTCTACTCCATCAAATTACATTATGCCTGCACTTGCGCTCGGTATATTCCCTATGGCATTTGTAACAAGATATACGCGTTCAATGCTCATTGATGTTTTAGGTCAAGATTACATGAGGACCGCAAAGGCAAAAGGACTATCAAAGAGAGTAATAACTTATAAACATGCACTTAAAAATTCTTTAATACCAGTAATAACATATTTAGGACCACTTATAGCAGGTGTCTTAACTGGAAGTTTTGTTGTTGAATCCATATTTGGTATACCAGGACTTGGAAGAGAATTCGTACTGAGTATTGATAATAGAGACTATACAACCATAATAGGTGTTACTGTATTCTTTAGTGCAATCCTAATATTATGTAACTTGGTGGTTGATATACTATATGTAATAGTTGATCCTAGAATAAAATTAGAAAATTAGGCTTTTAGGGGTGTGAATATGGAAAATACAAATAATATAAATAAAGATTTGTTTAAACCAGTAAGTGAAGATAGAAAAAAGACACATGAGAAGGCAAGACCAAGTTTTACTTATTGGCAGGACGTTTGGAGAAGATTTAGATCAAATAAATTAGCTATGATTGGTTTGGCAATTATAGTAGCTGTCACTTTATTTTCTGTTGTGGGACCACTTTTATCAAAATTCAATTACTATACTAATGACTATGCATCAGCAAATTTATCACCTAATTTAACACATCCTTTTGGAACTGACAATTTAGGAAGAGATATTCTTACAAGAATTATGTATGGTGGAAGAATATCACTTACTATAGCACTTGTTGCTAGTGTAATAAGCTTTGTAATAGGAATTATATATGGTGGAATATCAGGATATTTTGGTGGAGCTGTTGATAACATAATGATGAGAATAGTTGAAGGTGTTTCCTCACTTCCTTTAATGATCTATGTAATATTAATAATGGTAATTGTAGGTCAAGGAATGACAAGTCTTATAATCGCAATAGCGTTAACCTACTGGGTTGATATGGCACGTATAGTTAGAGGACAAATCTTGCAGTTAAAACAAGAGGAATTTGTACTTGCAGCTAAAACATTAGGTGCTTCATCTACAAGAATATTAGTAAAGCACTTAATACCAAATACTATGGGACCAATTATAGTTAATTTAACATTGAACATACCTAGTGCAATATTCACAGAAGCATTTTTAAGCTTCGTTGGACTTGGAGTTCCAGCACCAAAAGCTTCATGGGGAACATTATGTTCGAATGCACTTGGGTCATATCAATTATTCCCATACCAACTTTTATTTCCTGCTTTAGCACTATGTATAACTATGTTCGGTTTTAACTTCTTAGGTGATGGCTTAAGTACAGCTCTTGATCCTAAAATGAGAAAGTAGGAGGATAACGATGGAAAAATTACTTGAAATAAAGAATTTAAATACCTCATTTTTTACTCATCTTGGTGAAGTAAAGTCTGTAAGAGGAATTTCCTTTGAATTAAATAAAGGGGAAGCTCTCGGCATTGTTGGAGAATCGGGTAGTGGAAAAAGTGTAACGATGATGTCAGTTATGGGGCTTCTTCAGGAAAATGGAAAAATAATAGATGGTGAAATTATATTCAACGGAGTAGACCTTGTAAAAGCTTCAGAGAAAGAAATGGAGAAGATAAGAGGAAATAAAATGGGAATGATATTCCAAGATCCTATGACTTCTTTGAATCCAGTTCTAACTGTAGGTGAGCAGTTAACAGAAGGAATAAAAAAGCATCTTAAAATGAGTTCAGCAGAGGCAAATAAGCATGCTGTAGAAATGCTTAAATTAGTTGGTATACCAAGTCCAGAAAAAAGGATGAAGCAATATCCCCATGAATTTTCAGGTGGTATGAGACAAAGGGTTATGATTGCTATGGCAATTGCGTGTAGACCAGAATTATTAATTGCTGACGAACCTACAACAGCACTTGACGTAACAATACAGGCGCAGATACTTGAGCTTATGAAAAACTTAAAAGATAAAATGAATACATCAATAATACTTATAACTCATGATTTGGGCGTTGTTGCTAATCTGTGTACTAAGATAAATGTTATGTATGGTGGAACAATCATAGAAAAAGGTAATGCAAGAGAGATTTTTTATAATCCTAAACATCCATATACCTGGGGACTTTTGAAGAGTATTCCAGATCCTACAAAGGATAGTAAAGAAAAGCTTGTTCCAATAGACGGATATCCACCAGATCTTTTAAATCCACCAAAGGGATGCCCTTTTGCCGCAAGATGTCCTTATACAATGGAAATATGCATGGAAAAATCTGCTCCTGCCTTTAAAATAGGTGAAGATCACGAAGCAGCATGCTGGCTCAATCATCCAGATGCACCAAAGGTTAAGGAAGAAGAAGGAAGGAGTAAAGACGATGCCACAAGATAAAGTATTACTTGAAGTAAAAAATTTAAAGAAATGGTTTCCTGTAAAGAAAGGCTTCTTTGGAGGAAAGGTGAGTAATGTAAAAGCAGTGGATGATGTATCTTTTACTATAAATAAAGGTGAAACTTTAGGCTTAGTTGGAGAATCTGGTTGTGGTAAAACTACAACAGGAAGAACAGTGTTAAAGCTTTATGAGCCAACTTCTGGACAAATAATATATGATGGAAAAGATATTGCAAAGTTGAGCTATAAAGAAATGCTTCCATATAGAAGAAAAATGCAAATGATTTTTCAAGACCCGTATGCATCGCTAAATTCAAGAATGACAGTAGGGGATATAATTGGAGAATCAATTGATATTCATAATTTATCAAAGGGAAATGAAAGAAAAGAGAGGATAGAGTATCTTCTTAAAAAGGTTGGCTTAAATGGAGATCACATAAATAGATATCCTCATGAATTTTCTGGTGGTCAAAGGCAAAGAATAGGTATAGCTAGAGCTTTAGCTGTAGAACCTGAGTTTATAGTATGTGATGAGCCTATATCTGCGCTTGATGTTTCAATACAGGCACAAGTTGTAAATATGCTTGAGGAACTTCAAGAAGAGCTTGGTTTAACTTATCTATTCATAGCGCATGATTTATCAATGGTTAAGCATATTTCAACCAAGATAGGAGTTATGTATTTAGGGAATCTTATTGAAGTTGGAGAGAGTTCAGAGCTTTACAATAATCCACTTCATCCGTACACAAAAGCACTTTTGTCTGCGGTACCAGTACCAGATCCAGATGAAGCAGCAGCAAGGCAAAGAATAATACTTGAAGGAGAGATTCCGTCACCTATAGATCCTCCAAAGGGATGTAAGTTTAGAGGTAGATGTAAGTATGCTAAGCCTGAATGCGGAGAAGCTACACCAGCGTTTAAAGATATGGGCAATAATCATTCTGTAGCTTGTTATTTGTATCAATAAGGCTCTATAAATTTTGTTATTTGGTAGGTTAAACTGCTAAATTATATAAAAAACATTCGGGGAGGAATAACAATATGTTAAAAAGAAGATTAACAAAACTAAGCGCAGCTTTAATATCAGCTCTCTTAGTTGGAAGTCTCCTAGCTGGCTGTGGTAGTAGTTCAAGCAGCACGTCAGGAACAGAGCAAAAGGTTAGCTACAATTTAGGTGCAGATCCACAAACAATAGATCCAGGCCTAAATAATTCTATTGAAGGCGGTACAGTTATTGAGAACGCTTTTGAAGGTCTAGTAGATATAGACAAAAATGAAAAAGTTGTACCTGGAGTAGCGTCATCATGGGATATTTCAGCAGATAAACTTACGTACACATTCCACTTAAGAAAAAATGCTAAGTGGTCAGACGGAAAAACTGTAAAGGCACAAGATTTTGAATTTGCATGGAAAAGAGCATTAGCACCAGAAACAGCTTCAGACTATGCATATCAACTTTACTATCTTAAAAATGGTGAAGCTTACAACAATGGAAAAGCTAGTAAGGATGATGTAGGAGTTAAAGCTGTAGATGACTACACTCTTAAAGTTAATTTAGAAGCTCCTGCTCCATATTTCTTAAGTTTAACAGCTTTCCCAACATACATGCCATTAAGACAGGATATAGTTAGCAAGGATAACAAGGGTTGGGCTACAAAGAAAGAAAATTATGTAAGTAACGGACCTTTCTACATGACAGATTGGAAGTTAAAAGCAACAATGACATTCAAGAAAAATCCAAATTATTGGAATAAGAACACTGTAAAATTAAATTCAATAACTTATTACATGTTATCACAAGAATCAAGTGCTACAGCAGCATTTACAAGTGGTCAGGTTGATATCAATGACTTAATACCATCTGTTCAAAAATCAGCATTAATCAAAAAAGGTGATGCAAAGGCATATCCTTACTATGGAACTTACTTCTTCGACGTAAATGTAGGAGATAAGGATCCTTCAAATGGTGCTGATATAACAAAGGTTCTTAAGGATCAAAAAGTAAGAGAAGCTTTAAGTCTTGCTATAGATAGAGAATCAATTGTAAAGAATGTTACAAAGGGTGGAGAAAAACCAGCAACTTCCTTCGTACCTAGTTCAATAAAACTTGCGGACGGAAAGGCATACAAGAATAAAGACTACTATCCTGCAAAAGGTGACGCTAAAAAAGCTAAACAATTATTAGCTGAAGCTGGATATCCAGATGGTAAGGGCTTCCCTACTCTTCAGATAATGTACAATGAAGGATCAAACCACCAAGATATAGTTCAAGCGCTTCAAGATATGTTTAAGAAAAACTTGAATATAAATGTTACACTTCAAAGTGTTGAAAGAAAAGTTCAACTTGATAACTTAACTAAACAGCAATACCAGATATGCAGAGCTTCATGGATAGCAGATTACAACGATCCTATGACATTCATGGATATGTACGTAACAGGTGGAGGAAACAACAATCCTGGCTACAGCAATCCAGAATATGATGCATTAATTAAAGACGCTAAATCAACTACTGATGCAAGCAAGAGAATCAGCGATATGCATAAAGCAGAAGATATTCTTATGAAGGATTTACCTATAATTCCTATCTATGAATACACAAATGTAGTTGAAGTAAAATCTTATGTTAAGGATCTTCACAAGTCACCACTTGGATTTGTATACTTCAATAATACTTATATCCAAAAATAATATATAGTTAAGAATACCGTAGGCTATTTAATTTAGCCTGCGGTATTTTTTATGCAAACAATATTACATTAAAAGTATAAAAAACATAGCAATTACATAAATGTTTTAATGATGCATGATTTTAAAGAAAAGCGGTGATTATTTGACAAAAACTCAATAAAAAGGCAAAAATTATGCTATATTGTTATTTGCAAAATGAATTTATAGCTAATACAATAAAAGTATAATTGATAGAACCATACATCAATAATATATTATTGTAAAAGAGTATTATTAAGGAATAATGTTTACAATGTATACGTAATAATAATTTTTATATTAACCTGGGGAGGTAGCTTATGGATAAAAAACGACGTCTTACATCATTTGGTATAGCATGCAAGAAGGCGATGCTTGAAAAGGAAATGTCTCAAACAGAGTTAGCTAGGAGAGTAGGATCTAGCACTAAATACTTAGATTTGGTTTTTCATGGTGAAAGAACAGGTAAAAAATACATATCAGCAATTATAAAAGAATTAGGTATAGATCCTGACAGTATAGATAAGAGCATAGCTTAGAGTTAATAATTATTAATCATGAGGGGAGAAACAAAATGTTTAGGTATATTATAAAGAGGTTTATTGCAAGTATTGTAACTCTTTGGATAGTTGTAACATTTACTTTTTTGTTAGCTCATGCAATACCAGGAGGGCCATTTACAAGCGAAAAGAAATTACCACCAGCCATTGAGGCTAACTTGAAAGCTAAGTTTGGATTGGATAAACCACTTGGTAGTCAGTACACAACATATCTTACTAACATGCTTAAGGGCGATTTAGGTATGTCAATGCAATATGAAGGAAGAATGGTTAAGGATATAATAACTTATTCATTTCCTAATTCAGCAAAGCTTGGCGCAGTGGCTATTTTATTTGCAGTTGTAGTCGGTGTATATTTAGGCGCTATGAGTGCTATTCACCAAAATAAATGGCAAGATGGACTAAGCACTTTAATTTCAACCTTTGGAGTAACTATTCCTAGTTTTGTTCTTGCAACACTTCTTATCTACTTGTTTTCATTAAAGTTTAAAATATTACCAGCGGTAGGCTTTTCTACTCCATCTAATTATATTATGCCCGCACTTGCACTTGGTATATTCCCTATGGCATTTGTAACAAGGTATACGCGTTCAATGCTTATTGATGTTTTAGGTCAAGATTATATAAGAACAGCAAAAGCAAAAGGATTGTCCAAGAACATAATAACCTATAAGCATGCACTTAAAAATTCCTTAATTCCAGTAGTAACGTATTTAGGGCCACTTATAGCAGGGGTTTTAACTGGAAGTTTCGTTGTTGAATCCATATTTGGAATACCAGGGCTTGGAAGAGAGTTCGTACTCAGCATTGACAATAGAGACTATACAACCATAATAGGCGTTACTGTTTTCTTTAGTGCTATTCTCATACTGTGTAATTTAATAGTGGATATATTGTACGTAATAATTGATCCTAGAATAAAGTTACAAAATTAGTTTGGAGGGTATGAGATATGGAAAGTATAAGTAAGGATTTATTTAAGACCGTAAGTGAAGATAGAAAGAAAACACATGAGAAGGCAAGACCTAGTTTTACTTATTGGCAGGATGTTTGGAGAAGATTTAAGTCCAATAAATTAGCTATTGTTGGCCTTGTTATTATAATTGCTGTCACTTTATTTTCTGTTGTTGGACCACTCTTTTCAAAGTTTAACTACTACACTAATGATTACGCATCAGCAAATTTATCACCTAATTCAATACATCTATTTGGAACTGATAACTTAGGAAGAGATATTCTTACAAGGGTTATGTATGGTGGAAGAATATCTCTTACTATAGCACTTGTTGCTAGTGTAATAAGCTTTGTAATAGGAATTATATACGGTGGAATATCGGGATATTTTGGAGGAACTGTTGATAATATAATGATGAGAATAGTTGAAGGCGTTTCCTCACTTCCTTTAATGATTTATGTAATATTAATAATGGTCATTGTAGGTCAAGGAATGACCAGTCTTATAATTGCTATAGCATTAACCTATTGGGTTGATATGGCACGTATAGTTAGAGGGCAAATTCTTCAGTTAAAACAAGAGGAGTTTGTACTTGCAGCTAAAACACTAGGTGCTTCGTCTAAAAGAATACTTATAAAACATCTGTTACCAAACACTATGGGACCTATAATAGTTAATTTGACCTTAAATATACCTAATGCAATATTCACAGAAGCATTTTTAAGCTTCGTTGGACTTGGAGTTCCAGCACCACAGGCTTCATGGGGAACTTTATGCTCGAATGCACTTGGCTCATATCAGTTATTTCCATATCAACTTTTATTTCCTGCTTTAGCACTATGTATAACTATGTTCGGTTTTAATTTCTTAGGTGACGGTTTAAGTACTGCTCTTGATCCTAAAATGAGAAAATAGGAGGATATAACTATGGAAAAATTACTTGAAATAAAGAATCTAAACACCTCATTTTTTACTCATCTTGGTGAAGTAAAATCAGTAAGAGGAATTTCCTTTGAATTAAATAAAGGAGAAGCTCTCGGCATTGTTGGAGAATCGGGCAGTGGAAAAAGTGTAACGATGATGTCAGTTATGGGGCTTCTTCAAGAAAATGGAAAGATAGTTGAAGGTGAAATTATATTCAATGGTATGAATATTACTCATGCACCTGAAAAAGAAATGGAAAAAATAAGAGGAAATAAAATAGGAATGATATTTCAAGACCCTATGACTTCTCTGAATCCTGTTCTTACAATAGGAAATCAAATAGCAGAAGGTATAAAAAAGCATCTTAATATGAACACAAGTGAAGCGATTAAACGTGCTATAGAAATGCTTAAATTAGTTGGTATACCAAGCCCGGAAAAGAGGATGAAGCAATATCCCCATGAATTTTCAGGAGGTATGAGACAAAGGGTTATGATTGCTATGGCAATTGCATGTAAACCTGAGCTTCTAATTGCTGACGAACCTACTACAGCACTTGATGTAACAATACAGGCTCAAATACTTGAACTTATGAAAAAATTAAAAGAAAAGATGAATACATCAATAATATTAATAACTCATGATCTAGGTGTTGTTGCCAATTTATGCAGTAAAATAAACGTTATGTATGGCGGTCTAATTGTGGAAAAAGGTGATGCAAGAGAAATTTTTTATAATCCTAAGCATCCATATACCTTAGGGCTTTTAAAGAGTATACCAGATCCTACAAAGGATAGTAAAGAAAAGCTTGTTCCAATAGATGGATATCCACCAGACCTCTTAAATCCACCAAAGGGATGTCCTTTTGCAGCAAGATGTCCTTATACAATGGAAATATGTATGGAAATGCCTGTTCCATCTTTTAAAATAGGCGAAAACCATGAAGCTGCATGCTGGCTTAATCATCCGGATGCACCAAAGGTTAATCCAATTAATGAAAGGAGAGAAGACAATGCCACAAGATAAAGTATTACTTGAAGTAAAGAATTTAAAGAAATGGTTTCCTGTGAAGAAAGGTTTCTTTGGTAAAAACGTCAGTAATGTAAAGGCAGTAGATGGTGTGTCTTTTCAGATAAAAAAGGGAGAAACCTTGGGGCTTGTTGGAGAATCAGGTTGTGGGAAAACTACAACAGGAAGAACAATATTAAAGCTTTATGAGCCAACTTCTGGACAAATAATATATAACGGAAAAGATATTGCAAAGTTGAGTTATAAAGAAATGCTTCCATATAGAAGAAAAATGCAAATGATTTTTCAAGATCCTTATGCATCATTAAATTCAAGAATGACAGTAGGGGATATAATTGGAGAATCAATTGATATTCATAAGTTGTGGACCGGTAAGGAGAGAAAAGAAAGAATAGAATACCTTCTTAAAAAAGTTGGTCTAAATGGAGATCATATAAACAGATATCCGCACGAGTTTTCTGGTGGTCAAAGACAAAGAATAGGTATAGCTAGAGCTTTGGCTGTAGAGCCTGAGTTTATAGTATGTGATGAGCCTATATCTGCCCTTGATGTTTCAATACAGGCACAAGTTGTAAATATGCTTGAAGAGCTTCAGGAGGAACTTGGACTTACATACCTCTTTATAGCACATGATTTATCAATGGTTAAGCATATTTCCACTAAGATAGGAGTAATGTATTTAGGAAACCTCATAGAAGTAGGGGAAAGTTCAGAGCTTTACAATAATCCGCTTCACCCATATACAAAAGCACTGTTGTCTGCGGTACCAGTACCAGATCCGGACGAAGCGGCAGCAAGACAAAGAATAATACTTGAAGGAGAGATTCCATCACCTATAGATCCTCCAAGGGGATGTAAGTTTAGAGGTAGATGCAGATATGCTAAGCCTGAGTGTAAGGATGCTGCACCAGAATTTAAGGATATAGGGGAGAATCATTCAGTAGCTTGTTATCTATATAAATAAAGCATCATTAATTTGGTATTTGGTAGGTTAAACTGCTAAATTATATAAAAAATATTCGGGGAGGAATAACAATATGTTGAAGAGAAAGTTAACAAAACTAAGCGCTGTTTTGGTATCAGCAGCACTAGCGAGCAGTCTTTTGGCTGGCTGTGGTAGTAGTTCTTCAAGTAGTACATCGGGCACAGAGCAGAAGGTAAGCTATAATTTAGGTGCAGATCCACAAACAATAGATCCAGGATTAAATAATTCAGTTGAAGGTGGTACAGTTATTGAGAATGCTTTTGAAGGATTAGTGGACATAAATAAAAATGAAAAAGTTGTTCCTGGAGTAGCATCATCATGGGATATTTCAGCAGATAATCTTACTTATACATTTCATTTAAGAAAAAATGCTAAGTGGTCAGACGGAAAACCAGTAAAGGCAAAAGATTTTGAATTTGCATGGAAAAGAGCATTAGCACCAGAAACAGCTTCAGACTATGCATATCAACTTTACTATCTTAAAAATGGTGAAGCTTACAATAACGGAAAAGCTAGTAAAGATGATGTGGGAGTTAAAGCTATAGATGATTACACTCTTAAGGTTAATTTAGAAGCACCTACTCCATACTTTTTAAGTCTAACTGCATTTCCAACATATATGCCATTAAGAGAAGATATAGTTAGTAAGGATAACAAGGGTTGGGCAGCTAAGAAACAAAACTATGTAAGTAACGGACCTTTCTATATGACAGATTGGAAAATGAAAGCAACAATGACCTTTAGTAAAAATCCAAACTATTGGAATAAGAATACTATAAAGTTAAATTCAATAACTTACTATATGTTGGCGCAAGAATCTAGCGCTACAGCAGCATTTACAAGCGGACAGGTTGATATCAATGATTTAATACCAGCTGTTCAAAAATCATCGCTAATTCAAAAAGGTGATGCAAAGGCATATCCTTACTATGGAACTTACTTCTTTGATATAAATGTAGGTGATAAAGACAGTGCTAATGGAGCTGAAATAACAAAAACTCTTAAAAACCCAAAAGTAAGAGAAGCATTAAACCTTGCTGTAGATAGAGAATCAATTGTAAAGAATGTTACAAAGGGTGGAGAAAAACCTGCAACTTCATTTGTACCTAGCTCAATAAAGCTTCCTAACGGAAAGACATTTAAGAATAAAGATTATTATCCTGCAAAAGGTGATGTTAAAAAGGCTAAACAATTGTTAGCTGAAGCCGGATATCCAGACGGTAAGGGCTTTCCTTCAATGCAGATAATGTATAATGAAGGTTCAAATAATCAAGATGTAGTTCAAGCACTACAAGATATGTATAAGAAGAACTTAAATATAAACTTTACACTTCAAAGCGTTGAAAGAAAAGTTCAACTAGATAATTTAACTAAGCAGCAATATCAAATTTGCAGAGCTTCATGGATAGCAGACTATAATGATCCTATGACTTTTATGGATTTATTTGTAACTGATTCGGGAAACAATAATTCAGGTTACAGTAATCCAGAATATGATGCATTAATTAAAGATGCTAAAACAACTAATGATGCAGATAAGAGAATCGATGATATGCATAAGGCCGAGGATGCTGCAATGAGAGATTTACCTGTAATTCCTATATATGAATACACAAATGTAGTTGAAGTAAAACCGTACGTTAAAGATCTTCACAAATCACCACTTGGATTTGTATACTTCAATAATACTTATATTAAAAAATAAATAAAAGATAAGTACTACACAACTATTTACAGTAGTTTTGTAGTACTTTTAATTTACCGTGTTATATTATTACATATATTATAATCGGTGCATATTTGAATTTAATATACCATTTTTTTTAAATAAGTGTTTATTACGCATTATTTTAAAGGAAATAGGCAGTTTTTTAATAAAAACACAAAAAAAACATCAAAAACGTGTTGGATTAATACTTGAAAAGAGCTTTTATAATGCATACAATAAAATATAATTAATGGAATCAAAAACATATACTGTAGTTTATACAAAATATATAAGTAATTTTATTAATATTAAGAAAATGTTAAACATAACATGTTAATAGTTGTTACTGCTATAGATTTCAATATAAGTAATTTAATACAATGTAAAATAAGGGTGTTTTTTTCTGCAATATAAAAAATGGGTAATACAGCTAGACTAAAAAATAGCGTTTACAGTATAAATTTATTAAGGGGGAAATTTCAATGAAAAGTAAAAAATTATTGTCAGTAATACTATCGGCAGCGGTTATTTCAACAGTTGCTTTATCTGGTTGTGGTAGTTCTTCAACCTCAGCAGGGGCTTCTGGTGCACTTGATAAGGATCAGCATTTAAATGTTGAGGTCCCTACATCTGATGTTAAAACTCTTGATCCATCAAAGGGATCTGATGGTTACTCTGCATACGTTCTACAGGAGACCATGGAGGCACTCTCTAGAGATGAAGTGAAAAATGGTAAAGAGGTAGTGGTACCAGCTGGTGCTAAGAGCTGGAGCCAATCCTCAGATGGTCTTACTTGGACATTCCATTTGAGAGATAATAAGTGGTCAGATGGAAAACCTGTTACAGCAGATCAATATGTGTATGCTCTTAGAAGAAGTTTAGATGCAAACACAGCTTCAGAGTATGCATATCTATTAATAGGGGCAGGAATTAAAAATTCAGATGAGATAAATAAGGGGAAGATGTCATCTGATCAATTGGGAGTAAGTGCTCCAGATTCAAAAACTCTTGTAATAAATTTATCACACCCATGCGCATATTTTGAGAAATTACTTAACTTCAAATTCTTTATACCACAAAGAGAGGATATGGTTAAAAAGGCAGGATCAAAATATGGCTCGGCTGCAAATACTTTAGTCTATAACGGACCTTTTAAAATGACTTCAATGGTAAGCGGAAATAAAATAGAACTTGTGAAGAATGATCAATATTGGGATAAGAAAAGTGTAAAACTTGATAAAGTAACAATGTATTTTATGGATGATGCAAATACAATGTTAAATGCACTTCAAAGTGGTCAAATTGATATTGCAGATACACTTAGACCTGAATGGGTTAGTAGATTTAACAAGACTGGAAAGTTCAATCAAGTAACTGGAAATGTTCCAACTAACTCATATTTGGAATTTAATAATCAAGACAAAAACAAGTTACTAACAAATGCTAAAATAAGAAAAGCTATTTCACTTTCATTAAATAGAAAAGATTATCTTAAAACTACAAGCTATAATATTGGAACTGTATCAAATGCATGGGTTCCAAAAGCTATTGATATAGGAGACGAATCATACAGATCTAAAGCAAATGTATCCGTAAAGGACAGTAAAGAAGATCCTAAAGAATTATTTAAACAGGGATTAAAAGAGCTCGGAATGGATACAGATTTAAGCAAGGTTGTTTTAAATGATGAAGAGGCTGGAACAGATGAAAGACATAAATTAGAGGGCGATTACTTAATAAATGCATTTAAGAAAAACCTTGGAGTAACTTTAAAAGTTGATTATAAAGAATGGAAACAGTTCTTGCAAGATGAAGAGGACTTAAACTATGAAATGCAAAGTGGTGAAATGTGGTCAGCAGATTATAATGATCCTATGACATTTATGGATATGTGGGAAACTGATGCAGCAAAGACTAAGAATGGATATGCAAACAAAGAATATGATGCATTAATAGAAGATGCAAAAATTCAAAAGGATCAAGCTAAGAGATTAGATGACTTTAAAAAAGCAGAGGATTTACTTGTTAATAAGGACGCAGCAATTGCTCCAACCTTCAGCCAAGGAGAAAATCTATTTGCATATAAATATGTTAAAGGCATTCAAACACCACAATTTGGAGCAAGCGGATCAAGAGATGTAGAATTTAAATACGCTTATATTTCAGGAAAAAATAAATAATCTCACTGTATTCTAAGGCTTAACTAGCAAACAAATATAATGAGATTACGGCAGAGATATTTTATTGTCTCTGCCGTATAAACATATATTTATATTTTAATTTAGGAGGATTAAAGATGCTGAAATATACGCTTAAAAGATTTGTGTACATGATAATAACCATTTGGATAGTTATCACCATAACCTTTGTTATGATGCACTCTATACCAGGTAATCCGTTTTCTACCGGAAGATCATTATCTCCACAGACAAAAATTAATTTAAATAAGAGATATGGTTTAGATAAGCCATTGCCTGCTCAATATGCAATATTTCTTAAGAACCTTGTTTTTCATGGAAGTTTGGGAGAATCATATACTTATCCAGGCCTAACTGTTAATAGCATAATAGTAGAGAGGGCACCGGTTTCTGCAGCGCTTGGAGCAGAAGCATTGATTTTTGCTCTAGTTATTGGTATGACATTTGGAATTATAGCAGCATTTAAAAGAAATCATTGGCAGGATTATCTTGTGATGATAATAGCAATTTTAGGTATAGCTATACCGTCATTTGTTTTAGCAGCTTTATTACAATATTTTTTAACAGTAAAAATAGAAATATTACCTACCTCAGGATGGGGTGGCTTTAAATATACAATATTACCAGCACTTTCATTAAGCTTAGGAATAATAGCGGTTTATGCAAGGTACATGAGAAGTAGTTGTATAGATGTTTTAGGACAGGATTATATAATGACAGCAAAAGCTAAGGGTGTTTCCAAGGTACCACTTATATGGAAGCATGTTACAAGAAATGCCATTTTACCTGCTATTACTATATTAGGACAACAAATTGCAGCTGTTTTAACTGGAACTTTTGTTATTGAATCAGTATTCTCCATACCAGGAATAGGTAGGTATTTTGTAACTTCAATAACAAATAGAGATTATCCTATTATACTTGGGACAACTATTTTTGTTGCCGTCGTATACATAATATCCGTTTATTTAGTGGACATATTATATAGTCTTGTAGATCCGAGAATAAGACTAAGTAGTAACAAAAAATAGGAGGGGAAAAAATGGCTGAAACTTCAAGTAAAAAGTTTGAAATTATTGGATGCGAAAATAATAATTCCGAAGAGATAGTCAGGAAAAACGTAACCTATTGGCAAGATGCATGGAGAAGATTAAAGAAAAATAAAGTTGCTATTGCTTCTTTAGGTATATTGATATTAATAATAATTTTAGCTATAGTTGGGCCAATGCTAAGGCCATTCGGAACTAATGATGTAAATAACTCTATTAAGAATATGGGAGCAGATTCTACTCACTGGCTTGGAACTGATGATCTTGGAAGAGATTTGTGGGTTAGGCTTTGGATTGGAACTAGGTCATCTATAATAATAGGTGTGGTTGGAGCTGCAATAGAGCTTGTTATAGGTGCAATTTATGGTGGAATTTCAGGATATTTCGGTGGAATTGTTGATGATATAATGATGAGAATTATCGAGGTATTAAACAGTATACCGTACTTAATTTTAGTATTGATAGTTATAATAGTTTTAAATAGCACAGGTATAGTACCGTTAATTATTGCAATGACACTTACTGGTTGGGTAGGCATGGCTAGAATTGTAAGAGGACAGGTCTTAGCTATAAAGGAACAGGAATATGTACTTGCTGCTCACACATTAGGTGCAGGCTCTTTAAGAATAATAATGAAACATTTACTGCCTAATGTTATTGGGGTAATGATAGTTGACGTTACGTTTGCCGTTCCAAACTATATTTTTGCAGAGGCATTTTTAAGTTATATTGGTTTAGGTGTTAAGCCGCCAAGTACAAGCCTTGGAGCATTGTGCTCTAGTGGTCAAACAAATTTGATGTTCTATCCAGCACAACTTTTTTGGCCTTCACTTATTATATGTCTTATAATGCTTACGTTTAATCTTTTAGGTGATGGTTTATCCGAAGCGCTTGATCCTAAGCAGAGACAGTAGGAGGTAACTATTATGGAAAAAGTATTAGAGGTTAAAAATTTAAAGGTTTCTTACCATACTTATGCTGGAGAGGTTCAATCTGTGAGAGGTGTAAGCTTTCATTTAAATAAAAGTGAAACCTTAGCAATAGTTGGGGAATCAGGCTGTGGAAAGTCTGTTACATCTAAATCAATAATGAGGCTTATAGATTGTCCTCCAGGAGAAATAAAAGAGGGTTCAGAGATTCTTTTTGGTGATAAAGATATTTTAAAGATGGATGATAAGGAATTAAGCAAGCTTAGAGGCGGAGATATAAGTATGATTTTCCAAGATCCTATGACTTCGCTTAATCCAACAATGAAGGTTGGAAAGCAAATTGCTGAAAGTATTATGATTCATAAAGGACTTAAGGAAAAAGAAGCTTTTAAGGAAGCTATAAAGATGCTTGAGGCTGTTAATATACCAAATGCGGATAAGAGAGCAAACCAGTATCCTCATCAATTTTCTGGTGGAATGAGACAAAGAGCGATGATTGCAATAGCACTAGCTTGTACGCCTAAAATATTAATTGCAGATGAGCCAACAACAGCTTTGGATGTTACTATTCAAGCCCAAATAATGGATCTTATGCACGAACTTCAAGAAAAACTAGGAACAGCTATAATTCTTATAACTCATGATTTAGGAGTGGTTGCAAGTGTAGCACATAGAATTCAAGTAATGTATTCTGGTATTATTGTTGAGAGAGGAACTACTGATGATATTTTTGAAAATCCACAGCATCCTTATACTTGGGCACTTCTTCAATCCGTGCCAAGACTAGATACTGCAAACAAAGGTGAGCTGTATTCATTAAACGGTACTCCTCCAGATTTGCTTAAACCACCAGCAGGGTGTCCGTTTGCTGCAAGATGTAAGTATTGCATGGGAATTTGTAAGGAACAAATGCCAGAAGAGACTAAATTATCAGAAACACATTCAGTTAGCTGCTGGCTTAAGGATTCTAGAGCACCAAAAGTAGAATCACCTATTACAAGAGGAGGTGCGCTATAATGGCTGAAGGTAATAAAAGCGATGTTTTAATTGAAGTTAAAAACTTAAAAAAGTACTTTAATGTAGGTCATAATGCAATATTAAAAGCAGTGGATGATGTAAGCTTCACAATTAAAAAGGGTGAGACTCTAGGACTTGTTGGAGAATCAGGCTGTGGTAAAACTACATGTGGAAGAACTGTTTTAGGATTATATCAGGCAACAGAGGGAGAAGTAAACTATGACGGAGTAAACATACATAGTTTAAGAGGTAAGGCAAAAAAGGAATTTAGCAAAAAGGCTCAAATGATATTTCAAGATCCGTATGCATGCCTAAATCCAAGAATGACTGTAGGAGATATAATTGCAGAAGGAATCGATGTTCACGGTTTATATAAGGGTGAAGAAAGAACTAAAAAAATATATGAAATGTTAGATCATGTTGGACTTAATAGAGAACATGCATCTAGATTTCCACATGAGTTTTCAGGTGGTCAAAGACAAAGAATTGGTATAGCCAGGGCGCTTGCTATAAATCCAGAGTTTATCGTCTGTGATGAGCCAATATCAGCGCTGGATGTTTCAATACAAGCTCAAATAGTAAATCTTCTTATTAAGCTTCAGAGAGAGATGGGTTTAACTTATTTATTTATTGCCCATGACCTTTCTATGGTAAAGCATATTTCTGATAGAGTAGGAGTAATGTATTTAGGAACAATGGTGGAGTTTGCTGCTAGTCATGACCTATATGAGAATCCACTACATCCATATACTAAAGCCTTAATGTCAGCAATACCAATACCAGATCCTAAGGTTGAAAAAACTAGACAGAGAATAAAGCTTGAGGGAGAAGTGCCAAGTCCAATTAATCCTAAACCAGGATGTAGATTTGCAGGAAGATGCAAACAGGCAAAACCCGATTGTTTTGAAAAGAAACCAGAGTTTAAGGAAATTGAAAAAGGACACTTTGTGAGCTGTCATTTATATTAAAAAAGTCCTGCAAATTTTGCAGGGCTTTTTTTACTTATATAGTCTTTTGAATTCTACATATCCGTTTTTTCTGAGCTTACAAGCTGGACACTCTCCACAGCCGTTGCCCTTAATTCCATTATAACAAGTTAAAGTTTCATTTTTTACTATATCTAAAACGCCTAAATCATCGGCAAGTTTCCAGGTTTCAGCTTTGTCTATCCACATAAGGGGTGTTATTAGTACAAATTGATAATCCATAGCTAAGTTTAAAGTTACGTTTAGAGATTTTATAAACACATCTCTACAATCAGGATAACCGCTGAAGTCACTTTGAGATACCCCAGTTATTATGTTATTTATTCCTCTCTGTTTTGCAAATACAGCTGCAAAGCTTAAAAAGAGCAGATTTCTTCCGTCTACAAAAGTGTTAGGAGGACCGTCTTTAGGTGCATCTTCATCTACTTTCATATCAGCTCTAGTTAAGGAATTAGGAGCTAGTTGATTTAGAAGCTTCATGTCCAAAATATGATGTTCAACTCCGTGTTTTTTACATATATCTTTTGCACATTCAAGTTCAAGCTTATGTTTTTGATTGTAATCGAAGGATACAGCTACAACCTCTTTATATCTTTTCTTTGCCCAAAATAAACAGGTTGTGCTGTCTTGTCCTCCACTGAATACTACGAGAGCTTTCTCTTTATTTATACTTATTTCCATATAAATCTCCTTTCATATTACAGCTTATGCCTTGTATAAAGCCATAAGTTTTGTTACTAAAGAATCATCATTTTTAAATCTTCCTTTAAGTGTCATTGTTGTAGTTAATGCTCCAGGCTTTTTTATACCTCTTGAGGTCATACAGCCGTGCTCGCCTTTTATAATTACAGCAATGTCTTTTGAAGCAGTTACCTTTTCCATTATTTCAGCAATGTCTTTACCTATTCTCTCTTGAAGCTGAAGTCTTCTTGAAACCATATCAGCGATTCTAGCTATTTTACTGAGGCCAATTAGACGCTTGTTTGGTATATAGGCTACTGCAACAGTCATGTTATACATAAGCGTCAGGTGATGCTCACAGTGGCTAAATATTTCGATATCTTTAACAAGGACTATGTTATCCTCTTCACTTTCTTTTAAATCTTCTTCAAAGGTCTTATTAAACATTTCTGCTATATCGTCGTTTGAGTATTCCATTCCCTTAAATACTTCTTCATACATTTTGGCTACTCTTTTTGGTGTTTCCTTAAGACCTTCACGATCAGGATCATCTCCTAACGCTATAAGAATTCCTCTTATGTGTTTTTCAATTGCTTTTGTATCAATAGACATAGATTATACACCTCTTTTATTTGGATTCCATATGATTTTATGGATTTGTATTTGCAGTGTTACATCATTAAGTTTGTTATCCTTCATGAAATCAACAATGGTCTCAGGAGAAATCCTTCCGAACACTGGACTGATATAAATATTTGTTTTTTTTGAAAGATTAAATTCTGTTATTATATCCATTGCTTTTTTGAGATCTTTTAAAGAACTTACTACAAATTTTATCACATCTTTTTTATTTAGGAACTTAAAATTTGAGGTTTTCATGAAATTTTCCATACTGCTATCAGGAAGCTTATAGTCCATAGTAAAAGAAGGGGCATTTTTGAAGTTTAAAAAGTTTTCTAAGGATACACTTCCGTTTGTTTCTATCTCTACTCTTAAAGTGCTATCCAAAGATAGAAGGTTTAAAAGTTCGACTATACCATCTTGAAGAAGAGGTTCGCCACCTGTTAAGGTTACGTTTTTTACTCCTGTTTCTTTTATATATGAAAGTATCTCCTTTTCTGTCATCAAGGTATACTTTACATCCTTTTCATTAGCCCATTTTGTATCACAATAATTGCAATTTAGATTACAACCTGCGAACCTTATGAATACAGAAAGTTGTCCTGATTTTAATCCTTCTCCATTTATGCTCACAAATTTTTCAACCACTTTATAGTTCATTTCTATACCTCTTTTACATATGAAGCACTGTTATTTGGTGTTTCATATACTGTTATTTTTCTTACATCATAATTTAATTTTCTTATTTCATCAAAAAAGAATTTTGAAAAGTTTTCGGCAGTTGGTCTAAAGTCCAATTCTATTATTTTAAAGCCATCTTCTATAAGGCAGTCAAAGGTTAATTTTCTAAGACTATTTTTTTCTATTATTAAAGCATGGTCATAAAAATCAAGGACTTCTTTAATCCTCTTCTTAAGAATTGTAAAATCTTCAATCATATCATCAATGAGAGTTTCAGATTGTATTTCAATTTCTACTCTCCATCTATGTCCATGAATGTTTGCACATTTACCATTATAGTTATTAAGGAAGTGTGCGCTATCAAAGCTATGTTCTATTTTTAAAATATACATGTTAAATTACTCCTTACTATATAATTTGCTTCCATAGAAGCAGCACCCAATGGCACCATTAAACTGAGGGTTTCCTGGAACTATTATATTTTCATAGTCGTGGGAAAGATATTTTTTAATAGCATAGTTGTTTGCAACTCCCCCTGTAAGTACCAAGGTTTTTGCCATGAATTTTGTAAGCAAAGGTTTCATTTTATTGTACATAGAGTAGTTTACTCCAGCACAGAGTCTTTCTATAGAGGTTCCTTCAGCTATTTTTCCTATGAGTTCAGATTCAGAGAAAACAGCACAGGTTGAGTTTAGTTTAACTGGATTTTCATAGAAGGAATTCATTTCATCTAGAGGTATCTCAAGAACATTTGCCATATTTTCTAGATAACGTCCACAAGAAGCAGCACATTTCTCGTTAAGCTCTAAATCTTTTATGAAGCCACCTTCTACCTTTGCTGCCTTAACATCTTGTCCCCCGATATCTAAGAGTACAAAATCCTTAAGATTTGTTTGATACATAACGCCGTAAACATGAGCTTTAATTTCGTTTATTGGCTTGAATAGTGATAAATTTGTATTATTTCTGCCATAACCAGTTGAAACTCCGCTTAGTATATCACTTAAATTTAGTTTTTCTAAATCAACTTCAATTTTATTATTTTTGTAGGAACAATAATTTTTATAAAAGCTTATAGTACTTATTTTAAAGGTACTGCATATTTTATTATTTTCCATAAGTGCGAGTTTTACTTCTCTGCTTCCAAGATCAATACCTAAAGTTTTCAAAAGATTCCCTCCTTAGAATCAAGAAGCATGTCTAAAAAAGCTTCAAGTCTGAGTTTTGTTCTTGCATCAAGGTGATTTAATCTATCTCCTTCTATATTTATAACAGGTACCCTGAGCTTTTCTTTTATTACTATGTCTTGGACTGCCCTATAACAAAAGGCTTGTGTGTAGTGGATGATTCCATCTATATGGCGCTCTTCAATTTGCCTACTTATTTCGTCTATTCTAAAGTAAACATCATAAGGATAAGTGTAGTCGAAGTATTGTTCATAAATGTCTTTTGCTTTTGAGCTCCTTGGAAAAGCAAATTCTCTTTGAACTTCATTGTACACAATTTTTGCATCAAAATTTGTAACAAACTCATATATGTCAGGCGTCATAGGAGGTACGCCTATATAGCCTAGGCGGAGCTTTGATGAGCTTGCCTCTCTTTTCTTTATGTCAGCTATAGTTTTTATTAAATCGCTGTTAAAGGCATCAATATCACCATTTAAATCGCTGAAGGATATTTGCCATATATGGTTTTCAAGTGCAGTTGCCTTGTTATCTTCAAAAGTTAGTTTATCTATTTCTATACCTAGTTCTCTTAGTTTATTTAATCTTGTCCTTATTTTTTCAACTTGATTTAAAGTTACATGAAATAAATTCATGAAGGCATCAAGCTCATCTTTTACATCATTTATGTTATGACTTGAGGGATATGAAAATGGATATACCTTTATTCCTTTCATAGAAAGAACCTCTGTCAATGCTTTTGTATTTGAACAATCACCATCGTGAACTCCTACAATTTCTTTTATATCATTACTAATACAGGCTCCGTATATTCCCTTTATCCATGCGCAAAGGCTCTTTGGAAAGCCGTCTTTTTCAGCAATATCAATGTATTTAGAATAATCTTTAGACCCTACAAAAATGTTATTTAAATCAATGGGAGTATAACCAGCTGATAGTAACACTTCGATTGGTACCGTAGTAGTCAGACCTATTTTTTTCATGATTTCCTCCATAATTTATAATAAAAAAAGGGCGTAATCCGCCCTATAAACAAAAAAACCTACCTCACCCGGTAGATATTGCCCTGGTTTTGTTTATAGACAGGATGGATTGCGAACTGTCTTATTACAAGAAAACATTAAACAGTTAGTTAATTAAAATGTTTTCTTTTTATTTATCATGAATATTTTAAACTTAAATTTATTATGCGTCAAGAGGGTTTTATAGGGAAACCAATATGAAACTTGAGAGTATAACAGGTTTCCCTACATATAAATCCAAATATTTTATCTCACCATGATGGCGTCCACAGGACAGGATTCTGCTGCATCTTGAGCTGATTCTTTTAGATCGTTTGCAATTTCTGCATCTGAGGCAACAGCTTTGCCATCATCCTCCATTTCAAATATTTCAGGACAGATTGCGGGACATGTACCACAGCCAATACAAGTTTCTTTATCTACAAATGCTTTCATAAATAATCGCCTCCGAGTTTATAATAACCAAACATATTTTTTTCATGCACTTTGCAGAAAAAATATCATGCATAAATATTAATTTTATTGTAATTAGTACACACATGTGTTAACATATTGTTAATTAAAACACGATTGTATTGTTCGAATAGTCAAAATGCACTCTTGATAATATTAAAATGATACAACGCTGTTAATAATTATTCATTGACAAATAAAACGATTTACAATAAAATTCAATTATTAAGGCAGAGGTGGTTTTATGTTAAAGAAGATTTTTTCATTATCAGTTGTGTTGGTATTAACACTTGCCATTTTTACAGGATGTACATCAGCTACAGTATCAAAAGATGATTCTCTTGAGAGAGTGAAGAAAGCAAAGGAAATAGTAATTGGGATAGATGACACCTATCCGCCAATGGAATTTAAGGACAAGGCTACAGGCAAGGTTTCTGGCTTTGATATAGATATGGCAAATGCTATAGCCAAAAAGCTTGGAGTAAAAACTAAATTTGTTCCTAATTCATTTGATGGTATATTTCTTGCATTAAAGTCTAAGAAATTTGATGTTGTGCACTCAAGCATAAGTATAACGGACGAGAGAAAGAAAGCAATGATATTTTCGGATCCATATATATATGGTGGAAATGCAATTTTTGTAAAATCAGACAACACTACTATTAAAAATGAAAAAGACTTTAATAATCAAGTTGTAGGCTGTGAGGTTGGAACTACTGCTCAAGATGTTTTAGCTAAAATATCAGGAATAAAAGAAGTTAAGAAATATAACGCTATGACAGATGCATTTTTGGATTTACAAAACGGAAGAATAGCAGCAGTTGTCAGTGACCCTATGGTTGGAGATTATTATAATGTTACAGATCCTGGGAAGTTTAAAAAACTGGAATCTTCTCTTACACAGGAACCTATAGGAGTTGCCTTTAGAAAAGAAGATAAATCTTTAAGAGATGCTTACAATAAAGCTATAAAAGAACTAAAAAAGGACGGAACTATGTCAAAGCTATCAAAGAAATGGTTTGGAATAGATGTCTATTAATAGCTTCCACTTTATTTTTAGTAATGGGCACTCATAAAGAAACACTAATTGGGGGAATTTTTTAATGGATATAAGCTCTTTAAATAAAGTAATTCCAGTTTTACTAGATGGAACACGTATTACTTTACTACTAACTTGTTCTTCAATAATTATTGGATGTATTATAGGAACTATTATAGCTATGTTTAAAACTTCATCAGTTAAGGTATTAAATCTTATAGGTAAGTTTTACACATGGATTTTAAGGGGAACGCCTCTTTTACTGCAATTATATGTTTATTATTATGGACTACCATTTTTGAGTGATAAACTCACTATGACTCCAATGAAGGCAGCAATATTAGGCTTAAGCTTGAACTCTGGAGCGTATATTGCAGAGATAATAAGGGGTGGAATACTTGCTATTGATAATGGACAATTTGAAGCTTCAAAAGCTTTGGGTTTAACATATGGACAGACAATGAAAAGAATTATATTACCACAAGCAATAAGAGTAGTAATTCCACCTTGTGGTAATGAGTTCATAGCAATGATAAAAGATACTTCTTTGGTTTCAGTAATAACTATGGAGGAACTTTTAAGAAAAGCACAACTTTTGGTTTCCTCATCTGGTGATGCAGTTACTCCTTACTTGTTTGCAGGAATATTCTATTTAATTTTGACAACTATATTCACAGGGATATTCTCAAAGATAGAGAAAAAATTATCCGTATATTAAGAGGTGTTTTCGTATGTTAATGATTGAAGCTAAAAATTTAACAAAAACCTTTGGAAAGTTAACTGTTTTTGAAGATCTAAATGTTAATATTTCAAAGGGGGAAGTTCTTGTTATAATAGGACCATCTGGTTCAGGAAAAAGTACGTTTTTAAGATGTTTAAATCATCTTGAAGAGCCAAATGGAGGCCAGGTTATTATTGAAGGAGAGGTTTTAAACCATAAGGATAAGAAGAAGTATAGAGAGATAATAGAGAAAACAGGAATGGTTTTTCAAAGTTATAATCTATTTCCACATATGACTGTACTTCAAAATGTTATGGAAGCTCCAATTACTGTTAAAAAAGAAAATAAGAGTGAGGTACGCAAAAGGGCAGAGGCATTACTTTATAAGGTTGGGTTAAGTGATAAAATGAATGTATATCCTTCAAAACTGTCAGGCGGACAAAAGCAGAGGGTTGCCATTGCAAGAGCGCTTTGTATGCAGCCTGACATAATGCTGTTTGATGAACCAACTTCTGCATTAGATCCGGAGCTTGTAGGAGAAGTTTTAAGTGTAATGAAAGAGCTTGCAGAAGAGGGAATGACAATGGTAGTTGTAACTCACGAAATGGGCTTCGCACGTGAAGTTGCTGATAGAGTAATATTTATGGACGGTGGAAAAATAGTTGAAGAGAATACTCCAGAAGGGATATTCACAAATCCCAAAGAAGAAAGAACTAAGGAATTTTTAAATAAAATATTATAATAGTAGAGAGCTGCTTAACTAAATTAGTGAAGCAGCTCTCTATTTTTAAAACTATAAATATATTCTATTGTCTGAATACTACTCTCATAGATTTTTTTACGGCCACAAATATAATTGTACCAACTATTGCGTTTATAATTGTTGCAGGAAGAACAACTGTAATAAATAGTGCTTTAAAGCTTGCAGGCAAACCTACAATTATTAAGGCTGAACCTAAAAATACTGAACCACTTATAATTGTACCAACTATAGTTGTTATTATCATGTGGATTTTATCATTTATTTTATCTTTAAAAGGCCTTAAAGCTATAAATACTAAACTTGTAGTAACAATTCTGTCTATTATATTAGGTAGTTGTCCACCTGGAAAGGTAGTAACAGCTGCTGCAAGTAAACCTGCTACGACACCGGTAGATATACATGTTTTATAGTCATCATTTAGTAGTATTATTATGAATAACATTGCCAATGAAAAATCAGGTTTCATTCCAAATAATATTGGCGGTGTAATTTGGTTTAAAACTACGCCTACGGCAAGAAATAAAGAATTAATGATTAGTTTTTTTAGGTTCATTCTCATAATAAATCTCTCCTTATATTTTTAATATTCAAAAGTTTCAGACTAAATCGGCTTTGATATGTATAACATGATAGTATGTTTGTATTCTAGAATAGTTATTTTGTTAAAATTGCAAATAAAAAACTCCGCCCTAATCTTATTAATTAGGACGGAGATACTTCCGCGGTACCACCTAAATTATGCTTAAAAAAGCATCGCTTATTTCAAGTACTAACATACTCTATCCGTTATAACGTACGGCAAACGTTAACCACTACTCTCCGTTTGGATTTCGATTTACTCCTAAAAGGTCCATTCACCAACAATTATTGTACTGAGATCACACCACCCTCAGCTCTCTTTAACTAAATTCTATGGCTACTCTTCCTTATCAAAGGATTTACTCTTAAATTACATTAATTGTAACAAGATTTTTTAATGTTGTCAATAAATTTATAATCGTGAATTTTTAATATATTATTTATGCATAAAATATTAAATACTATTAACAACTTTTCCATCTTCAATATAGATAGTCCTTGTACATTTATTTGCTACAGTTTTATCGTGAGTTACAATAACAAGCGTAACACCTAGTTCATTTACTTTTTTTAAAATATTAATTAGTTGCTGTCCATTCTTTTTATCTAAAGCTCCAGTCGGTTCATCTGCTAGTATTACTCTTTTATCACCAACCAATGCCCTAGCTATTGCTACTCTTTGTTGTTCACCACCAGATAAATTTGATGGCAACTTATAAAGTTTCTCTTTAAGGCCTAAATCTATAAGAGTTTTTATCGCCTTATTTTTTATTTCTTTTTTGCTTATGCGATTATGAGTAGAAAGATTTTTATATTGAAGAGATAGCATAACATTCTCAACAACATTATATTTTTGTATTAGTGAATAATTTTGAAATATAAATCCTATATCGTTTCTTCTTAACTTTGATAATTCAACGCTTTTTTTACTATTAACTAAATTGTTCTTAAAATAATATTCGCCTTCTGTTAATGAATCAATACATCCTAATATATTTAACAATGTTGATTTACCTGAGCCAGATGCACCCATCACTGCTAGCATTTCTCCTTCTTGGATTGATAAAGTAATATCACTTAATGCATATAACTTATTATCACCATCAGTATATATTTTAGATACATTTTTTAGTTTAATAATGTCCATATTAAGCACCTCTAATTAACTCTATTGGTTGATACTTTTTTAGTATCCTTAGTATATTTTTGAAAATTAAAAAGGTAAAAAACAGAATTATTACAAAGACTATAAATAGACTCCATAAATTAATCAATATGCCGCCACTTTTAGGAAGATAAACATTAGCTAATACTGTAGGTATAATGGATATAATATAAGCTATTATAAAATCAATTAATAATTCAGCTGATATTAATTTTGAAATATCTTTTATAGTTGCTCCTAAGGAGATTCTTATACCAAACTCAGTTAATCTTTTCGTTAAAAGAAGACTTAAATTAATTATCAATCCTGTAACTGATAAAAATACTATAGTTATGGAAAAAAATATAGAGTATACTATAGTTTGAATTTTTTCATGTACGACTGAAAGCATATATTTTCTTAAATTAATTATTGAATTTCTTTGACTATTCGTATCATCTATTTGACTAGCATCTTTATTGGTGTTATTAAGTATATTTTTAAAACTATCTTCCAAGTTTTTAACCTTGTGTGTATCTTTTAAAGCTATAATAATGTTAGCGCTATTTATATTATAATCATCCAGGTTACTTGGACATATTATAGTGTTCTTAGGTGTCTCCACAAGTTTGTCAGATTTATACCAAAACTTAAATGAATTATCAACAATTCCTACAACCTTATATGTAATCACCTGATTTAAATATTGTCTTTTAAGAGTAGTACCAACTGGATATTTTTCTTTGAGATCTGGTGTAATAATTACCGAAATTTCGCCATTTCCTTTGAAATCTTTTTTGCTTAAATTTTTTCCACTTTTAACGTTAAAATTAAACATATTTAACATCCCAGCACTAATATTTAAGTAGTTTATAGATTCTCTCTGATAAAAATAAAAGCCATAGGAATCGACATTTTTTTTTGTTTTCAACTCATCATAAAACTCTCGCTTAGCTAATATATTATCTCCATTATCTTGAAGTATGTATGAATTGAAATTGGCCATTTTTCTTGCCATATATATTTTATTTACAATATCCATAACTAGTCCAATTGAAATAATTAAAGCAAAAAAGGCTATAGTAAACTGAATGATGATAACGCAATTTGCTAATTTTCTTTTTCTTATTGAATTAATAATCATATTTAAATCAATCATTATAAAAACCACCTAATTAGTCTTTAGATTATAAGCAATATTAAATCTTAAAATTTTAATGACTGCTGTAATGGAAGATAAAATTCCTACTACAAAAGATACCACTATAGATTTAATAACTACCTCATAATTTAAAATTAAATTTAGTTCTTGTATACTACTAATAACGTTGTTTATTAAAAAGTAATCTAAAACAATCCCTATAATAATAGATAAAAGTGAAATTATAAAAAGCATTTTAACAATCTCAATAATCAATATAATATTAGGCGCACCCAATGATTTTTTTATTGTAATTTCTTTTGACTTATTATGTATCCAGATTAGAGATAAACTGCTACTGTTTATTATTGATACTAATAATATGGCTATAGAAAACAGTGACAAAGATTTATAGGTAATAGCGATATCACCAGCTACTTCTTCTTCAGGAACTAATATTGATATATTTCCATTGTACTCGTTTTGTAATTTTTTCCCAATTAATTTAGACAAGTTATCTATATTTCCATTCAAATTAGCTACATCCATATTACAGTAGAAATAACTACCATTAGCATCATTTAGATTTACCACGTTTAAGTTTTTAACAGGTAGGTATATATATGTTCCCACATTATTTAATACACCTATTACTTTAAACTTGTCGTTATTAATAGTAATATAGCAATTATCTAAACTACTCATCTTTAGAAACTTATATACTTCTTGGTTTATTAAAACAACTTTTGTATTATTTTTCATTTCATCTACTGTAAAATACCTTCCAGAGTTTAATTTGAATTTGAAGAAGTTATCCTTAGAATAATTAAGAAAGTCTACTTTATAGCGATTTTTTTGTTTATGTGAATTTTCTACATTTACAAAATAATTTATACTATCTATATGAATTTTAGAGTCTTGACCTAACATATTACAAATTTCATTTACAGTCGATGTTTTCAAACTCTGTAAGCTGCCAAAATGAATCTCTCTAGTTATTGTTGGATTGTCTTTATACCTAGAATATACAATGTATTTTGCACCTTCATATGCATTAAGTGCAAGCAACAATACTATGAAACCTATAATATAGCCACCCCATAGTAAAATAAACGATTTTTTCTCTTTCATATACGTTACTCCACAATAATATTTATTTTATCTGCCAAAAATGCCTGGGGATAAAATTTGTTAGTATTTAATGGATTAGCATAGCAAACGAAAAATCCGTGATAGCTGCCCGGTTGTGTTGGTGCTTTGATTTTCACCATTTTATATAATGATTTGCCCTTTGGTATATCTACTGTTTTGTATTCTGAATCATCTATAGAATATATTTGACCATTTAATAGAAATTGAAAAGCATATGAACTCTGATTACTACAACCACCACACACAAGAGGTATATATGTTTCTTCTCCCCTTTTTACAATTATCTGTTTAATTCTATTATTGTATTTCTTATCTTCTAAATTTTCCTTTGATATATTCATAAATCCATATTCTTTATTTAGGATTTCAAATTGTGTTAATTTATTTTCGTTAATCTTAATTGAACCTTCAGAGGATGCTTTAATAACCTTGTAAGAAATAAATAAGGAATTAAAATTTGTGATTTCTTTGGTAGCATAATAAGCAAAGGATAAAAGATGGGTGCCATTGCTTAATCCCTGGGTATTAACGCTTAAAGGTATATCTTGTTCTTTGTTATTAATTATAAATTTATATAAGGAAGTTTCTGTACCGTTTACTTTAAAGGTAACTGGATGATAATCAATCATTACTAATAAGTTCATTTCTGTGTTTATATTAATATTAATTTTGAAAATTCCATCTATAATATCAGTATTAAGATTATATATATCATTCTTAAAATCGCTAGAGTTATTAAATACGAATCCAGCTTGCGCAGTTCTTATTTTTCTTTTAGATTGAGTATTAGTTAGGGTTGAAATATTGGCATTACGCGAACTTGGTATTGTTTTCTTACATCCTACACTAGTTAGTATTAGAATTAATATAACTAATAAAATAAGAATTTTTTTCTTCATTGATAAACCTCCAAAGTTTAAATATAAATAAAAAAATATTTATGCTATCACAGAAAGGTACAATGTTATATAGTACTTTTCTGTGATAGCATTACTAATATCAATAGCTTTCTATAAATATAAGTTCAAATATATTTATTTACTATTTGTATATATATTTAACGCATATACAAAGTTATTGCCAGAATTCCCCATCGGCTGGAGATGCAACATGAACAGTTCCATTCAAATCATAAACACCGTGGTATCCATTCCAAGCAGTTCCGTTAACGTATCCTGTAGTTGCAACAAGTGCGTTAGCTCCATTCATTTCACCAAATGCATTTAGTGTATTTCCATTACTAGCTGTACATCTTGTATATACATGGACTGATGTTCCTGGATTTGCATATGTTGTTGTACGAGCTTGTCCTGGTTCTACTGTTAATGAAGCTTGCCAGTTTGAACCATTGCCATATACAAAATAATCAGAAGTAACATAGTTATTTGCAAGTACTGGTAAAGAAGCACCTAATGTAACAGATAAAATTACTCCTGCGCTCAATAATTTTTTTTTCAAATTTTTCATTTAAAATACCTCCATTTAATTTTTATTATATAGGCAATATTATACAAAAAAAGTAATAATGCCTATATAAATCATAGAGTTTATGAATAAAATTGTCAATAAATGAATATAGTTGAAAAGATTAAAATATATAGAAAAAAAGGGAGGAGGGCGAAAAAACGTTTTCTATTGTGAGGATCAACCGATTATAATGCTTATTCATGGATATTTAAAAATAATTGTATAATAAAACAAAACACCAGCAAAAGCTGGTGATGACAATGAGAGTTATTTATCATATTTAGTATGAGAAGTTGCAGTAGCCTTAGCAACCTTTTTTATTATCTTTGCAATAGATTAAGTTCTTTTGCCTTTTCTACAGCTTGAAGTCTGTTTGATACATGTAGTTTTGAATATATATTTATCATATGTGTTTTTACAGTAGAAAGGGAAATGTTTAATATACTGCCAATTTCTTTGTTGGAATTTCCATCACAAAGAACTTCAAGAACCTCAAGCTCACGTTCACTTAAAATGCATTCTTTAATAGGAGTTACTAATTTGTATATCTTATCAATGAAGTTCTTTTCCTTTTTTGTTAGAGTTATGTCTACATCGTTTTGAAGAAGCTTAATTATTTTTAAAATTTTCTCTCCTTCAACAATAAATGCTCTTAAGTATTCACTTTCAATACCGTAATGTAGAGCCTCTCTTAAAACATTAAACAATTCTCTTTTTTGGACTTTTGAATCTTCTTTTAAGATTAGAGCTTTAACTATAAGGCCTTCTACAAGGTGAATTAATATTGATAAGTGTCTGCAATCCTTTAAGGTTTTATCTAAAAGAGCTAGTGCCTTTTCTTTTTCACCAAGAATAAATAGTACTCTTGAATAAACAACATTGTCTTCAGGTGTTAAATAGATATGTGACATATTTATTGTATCTTCCACTAAAGATTTATATTCTTTTAATTCTTCTAATTCATAATTACCTTGTGGTAAAGTGTATTTAAGCTTGGCAGAGTGAATTTGGCAAGGTAAAAGGGAGTGAGAGTTTAAATAATTATCTACCAAATCTCTTTTCGTTAGGCTACCTTTTTCAAGGTCTCCTTTTAAAAAATACAATTCCATTAAGTTGTAAAGTATAGCTCTGCTTATAAAAGGATAGTTTAGTTTAAGACCACTTAAAGATAGGTTTAAAAATTTTTCGGTATTTTCAAGATCATATTTTTTCATATGAACTCCAGCAACCCCTAAGTGTACCAGAAATTTAAAACCGCTAATAAATTTATTCTTCTCTATCAAGGTATCTAAATCATTATAGACTTTTAAGGTATCAGAAAGCTTACCTTGTTCTTCTAGTACGGAGGCTATTAGACATTTAGAAAATACACTTAAAAATACAATATTATATTTGGTAGCTATTTTATCACTTTCTTTGGAATAATATAAAATCTTTTCATATTCACCTTGAATCATAAAGGCTGGTGAGATGTTTAAATATAGTATTGCTTTTGTAATATCAGTTAGCTTGAAGGTCTTAACAATATTTAAATCTTCCAGGGTCATGGAATTACAAAAATCATATACATATAATTTAAATATATTTGCAAGGGCTGTAAGTTCAGGCTTTTTAAAGCTCTCTAAATAGCTAATAATACTTTTGCATTCATCAATTTGCATATTTGAATAGTGGTAAAAGATCTTTTGAATAATAAGCTCATTACTATTAATTAAAGCATCTAATGGGATCAATCTAATTAAAGAAATGCAGCTAGTATCTTCAATATTCTTTTCTAACTCAGAGGAAGCTTTTTGGTATTCTTTTATTTTAATTAGGTGAATAATGGCTTCACTAATATCTCCACTGTTTTTTAGAGAAGTATAAGCATTTAAGTGGAATTGCTTTCTAGTACTGTCAGGTAGCTTATTAAAGTTAGTATTCAAGAATTCTTTAAAAAGATGATGATATCTAAATAAACCATCTTCCTCGTCCAATGTTATTATAAATAGATTTTTATTTAAGAGAGAATTTATTATTTCATCTGAATTTTCTATTTGTAAAATCTCATTACATAGCTCAGAGTTGAAATAGCTCATAATAGAAGTTTTTATTAAAAAGTCTTTTTCAGAGTTGCTAAGGCCTTTTAATATTTCTTCTGTAAGGTAATCAACTACGTATTTGTTTAATACCTTTATGGAAAGATCTTTACTATTTTTAAAGGCTAATGAGGTTAGCTGTATTCCACCTATCCAGCCTTCGGAAATTGTATAAATTTTATTAATATCATAAGACTCAAGAGGAGTGTTTAGTGTACTTTTTATAAAATCAGAGCATTCCTTTTTTGAGAACTTTAGTTCATTTTCATTTACTTCTAAGATTTCATTTCTAATTCTCATTTCTCCAAGATAAATAGGGAGGCTTTCTCTTGTGATAAAAATGTAGTGAATGTTGCTTGGAGAGTATTTTATAAGCCTCTCTAAAGTAGAATTTAAAAATGGCTCTTTGATATAGTGATAGTCATCAAATACGAGTATAATAGGCTTTTCATAAGAAGAAATTTCATTTACTAAAAAAGATATTATCTCAAGGATATCTTCTTTTTTCGTCATGCAGCTAATGGATTGTATTAAAGCATCTGTTTTATCCTCAAGATAAGGCGATAATGCAGAAATAAGGTAACTAAAGAATGAATAAATTTCATTATTACTTTCATCTAGGTTTATCCATTTAACGTTAGAAAGTTTTTTCTCCTTTATAAAGGATGACACTAGTGTAGATTTACCACTACCGGCAGGGGCTTTTATAACTATAAGCTTGTAGTCAAATAAATTATTTAATTCATTTATAAGTTTCGCTCTTTTTATATAGTTTTTCCTTGGAGAAGGAATAACAAATTTTGTCTTTATAAATCTTAAATTATTATTCATTTAATCACCCTTGAATCCAATTTTGATACTTATATTCTATAATCTAAGAATTAATAATACAAGCTAGTACTTTCCGTTTTGCAAATTTTTTCTTGTAACCAAAGTTCCTAGAATGAAGAAAACCAAAGTAATTGATATAATATACAGAACTTGACTAGAGTAATTAGAAATACTTCTACCACTTTCGATACCTTGTGATAAGGTTAAATACTGCTTATACGGAATTGCACTAACTATGGCAGATAGAATTTTGTTATCGTCAGTAAAGGAGTAGAAGCTTCCAGATAAAATAGAGCATAGAAGTACGATGAAGGTTCCGAGCATGGCCGCATTGTCAACATCATCTATAATAGAGGTTATTAATAAGGCAAAGGAAGTACCAAAGATTAATAATAATGAAAGTAGACCAGCTAACGCAAGATAATTAAAACCTATAGTAACCTTAAAAATTTCCTTAGTAATTAATATAGCTATATAGGATGGAATGAATGCAACTACAAAATCAAAGATACCCTCACTAAGCAAATACTTAATAAAAGAAGTAGGGGAAATTAATATCCTTCTAAAGGTCCCTAGATCTCTGTCTTCAGGATAAAGTAGCATAAACTGAATTTCCTGCGTTGCAAGTAGTAGAATCAAAAAACCTAGTATATTAGTTCCTGTGCCGCGAGTTCCTGCACTAGCTTCCTTAAAATTAGATTTTGCCTTAGGATTTTTTAAAAATGTATTAAGTTCATGCTTTAGTTTATTGCTTTTTATTGTGGTGATTTTAAAATGGATATTATCTGAATAAGTGACTACAGCATCGTATTTATTCAAAACAAGCTCTGATAAAGCTGGTTTTTCACTTAAGGTTGTTATTTTAACATACTTGTTATTAAAGGTTATATTTTTATTTTTAGTAACTATAGCTATATTTGCCTTGGTGTCCATTTTTGAAGTAAAGTATACACCACCTATTATCATGAGAGGAATAAAAATAATGGATGTCAGTAGTATAGCTTTTTTACAAAGTAGTCTAGATAAATTATTTTTAAATATATTAATTATAATCATTATATATATTCCTCCGGTTTAAAAATTATTTTGCATAAGAAAATAAAAATTAAAGAAATGACTATGCAAGCCAATATAAATGGTAAAAACAGAGAGAAGTTATTATCATAAATTATTTTGAATATGCACTCAGTAACCCATTTTGCAGGGGAGAGATAGGAGAGAAGCTTCACAGCACTACCAAGGCTGTCTACTGGAAAAAACATACCTCCAAATATAGAGAATAAAGTTATAATGGGTGACATAATTTTATTTGCAGCTTCCTCACTTTTAAAAATGCAGCACATAAAAGCACCAAAACAGCATAAGGCGAATGTAAAAAATATAACAATTACTATGAGGTATATAAAGTTATGCCCTCCAACGTTTATGCCTAAAAGATAAATTTCCATCAATAGCAAACAGGTGTAACACAAAATTGCAAATATGAAAGACGCCAGTATCTTTGATAAAAAAATGATAGAGGTATGGGTAGGAGAATAAACAAGTCTTACGTTACCAGGCTTTATCTTTTTCTCCATAAAGGTGTTTGAAGTGGTTAGGGGAATCATAAAAATAAAATATACTATCATAGTTATTCCATAATAATCATATGAAGTTACAGTGTTTCCATAGCTATTTTTTGTTATAAAGCCAAAGATGCCTATTAAAAGAAGTGCAAAAGCTGTATTGCAAAGAAGTAATGTAGGATTTTTGGCTGTATTAATAAAATCTCTTTTGGTTATTTTTAATAAATTCATAAAAAATCCTCCTAGTCTCTCAAGCTTTTTCCTGTAAGATTTAAAAATACTCTTTCAAGTGATGAGGTATTGGTAGTTATATTACTCACCTTACAGTTTTTGTTTATCATAGTTATGATTATCTTATCTAAGTTTTCTACAGTGTTTAGACAGATTATTTCCACAGAGTTTTTAGATATTGTTACTTTTTTAACTCCCTCAATTTGAAAGAAGTCAGTACTTTTAAGGGCATCAGTATTATCAGCAGATATTACATATACTTTTTCATCTTCAATAGATTCCTTTAGCTTTTCTTTTGTACCTTCTGCAATTATGCTACCATGATCCATTATTATTATGCGGTCAGATATTTCTTCAACTTCTTCCATGTAGTGAGTTGTATATATTATAGTCGCTCCCATTTTTTGAAGCTTTTTTATAGAAGTTAAAATATGATTTCTTGATTGAGGATCTATTCCAACGGTGGGCTCATCCATTATTATAAGTTTAGGATTGTGGGCTATAGCACAAGCAATATTGAGCCTTCTTTTCATACCACCAGAAAAGGTTTTAGGTTTATCATCTTTTCTATCATATAAACCAACGAACTCAAGCGCTTGTTTAGTTTTTTCTTTTAAAGCATTACCTTTTAGGGAATATAGACTTGCAAAGAATCTTACATTTTTCTCTGCGCTTACATCTTCATATATGGCTAAATCCTGGGGTACAATGCCTATATTTTTTTTTATATTTATCATGTCATCTTTAATTGGTTTACCCATAAAATTAATTTGACCACTATCATATTTTAATGCTGTTGAAAGAATATTTATTGTGGTGCTTTTACCAGCGCCATTAGGTCCTAAGAAACCTAGAATTTCACCTTCTTTTACATAAAAGCTTATTTCATTCACAGCAGTTAAGTTCTTATAACTCTTTTTTAAGTTTTTAACTTCAATTATATTTTCCATGTTTTATCTCCCTTCGGTTTAAGTGTAATTTTATAGTATCATTTGTGACAAAAAAACAAATCAACCGAAAGATTGATTATAACGGTTGATTTTAAAGAAATATTTTAGGTAGAGTTATTCTATATTATTGGAATCTATTTTATTAAACAAAGAAGTAACTCCTGTAATTTTATTTATAATTGGTATTAGATAAATTAAATAAGTTTTCGCTAGCTATATTTTTTAAGTTATTAAAAGAAGCTATAATGATATGCTAACATATGTTTTAATTTGTTAATAACTTGAATGTAATATTTTTTTAATATATAATTAAACCAACAGTCGGTTTAATATTGGGAGGAAAGAATATGAAAATATTAATATTAGGTACAGGTGTTATTGGCACACTATATGCATATGCACTCTCAAAACATCATGATGTTACTCATTTTGTTAGAGAGGATAAGATGAAGGTTATGAATGGTAAGACGATACCTTATGACATTATAGATGAACGCAATGATAAAAAGAATATGAATACTGAAGGAGAATACACGTATAAATGCGTCACAGAAGTAACTGAAAACTATGATTTTATAATACTTCCAGTAAATACTTATCAATTAGAGGAGGCAATTAAGACATTAGTTAAGAAAGCATCTAACGCAAAGTTTTTAATCTTTACTTTGAATTGGGGAGGAACTTACGAAATAGATAAATTATTAAGAAAAGAACAATATATTATGGGCTATGCTGGAGGGGGTGGAACTTTTAAGGGAGATTTACTTTGGGCCAATATTGGTAATGATATATCCCTTGGAAGCGTATATGAAGTTCAAAAACCATTATTAGAAGTTGTAGTAAGAGCTTTTAAAGACTGCAGAATTGAACCTGAGATACCATCAAATATACTTCATTGGTTATGGGTGCATAATGTTGGCTCGGCCCCTCTTGGGGTTGGACTCTCAAAATATAATAACTTAGATGAGCTTTTAAAGGATAAAAAGTTAACAAAAATATGCTTTAGAGCTATGATTGAAGGGTACAAAATATGTGAAAGAAAAGGTGTCAATCTAAAAGATTATCCAGAAGTAAAAATGATGTCTATGCCATTTTTTCTGCTCTATCCAATGTTTAGACGTAACTTTAAGAAAAATCCAATAATGCAGCGATATACTGCGCATGCATTAAAAGCGATAGATGAAATGAAGGATAACTTTAAAGGAATGCTTAAAACAGGAAAAGATTTAAATATGAGTATTCCTAATATGGAAATGATAAGTAAATTACTTTAATAATTGACGTTAATTTTAATTTTTAATACAATCTAAGACAGATGGTTTATACAATGGAGGTAAAACGTCATGTCTAGAACAAATATAAATTTTAATAATAAAAGGACCGAATTGGCAAATAAAATATGGGATATATTTATTGCAAATGGTTATGAAAATACCACACTTGCATTTATAATTAATAAGTTAGGAATATCTAAAGGAGCTTTATATCATTACTTTTCTTCTAAAGAAGAGTGTGCAGATGCTGCAATAGAAAATAGAGTAGCTTTTTTTAGTAACGAGGTTTTAAAGGAAAGTGAAGAAGGGTTAAATTCTATAGAAAGATTAAAGAAAATACTCTTAGCGGGAATAAAAATTACTAGTGTTAACGAACAAGTTAAAGAAATCAACAGTCCATCAAATAAAATATTTCATCAAAAATTAATGGTGGCTATTATAAAATACTTTGCTCCCATTTATGCAGATATAATATCACAGGGTAATGAAGAGGGAGTTTTTAAGGTAAAGTATCCACTTGAAACAGCAGAAATTATATTAACGCTTTCACATTTTTATTTGGATGAGGATTTATTTAAGTGGAAAAAGGAGGATATGTCCTTGAAGTTAACTGCATTTAAAGAAACACTTATAAAGATTTTAGATGCAGATGAGGATACGTTTGATTTTATAAAGTAACTATAATGTAGGCTAAAAGCAAATGATTAAATATAAATTAAAAGCTTGTCCCTAGAGCTACCATACTCAGGAACAAGCTTTTATCTATCCAACCATATTTAAAGCTAAAACACCAATTAACCCCATAATTGAAATTATAGTTTCTAAAGTAGACCATGAAGCCATTGTTTCTCCTATGCTAAGTCCAAAATATTCTTTGAACATCCAGAAACCTGGATCGTTTACATGAGAGAAAATAAGACTACCTGCGCCAGTTGCTAAAACCATTAATGCTGGGTTTGCATGGGTTGAAGGAATAAGAGGAAGTACTATACCGGCAGTAGTCATAGCAGAAACAGTGGCAGAACCAAGAGATAATCTTAAAATTGCTGCAATCGCCCAAGCCAAGATTAGAGGAGATATATTACTTCCAACCATAATAGAAGCGATATATTTTCCAACACCACTGTCTATTAGTACTTGCTTGAAGGCACCACCTCCAGCTACTATTAAAAGGATCATTGCAATGGAACTTGCGGCTTCAGCTAAAGTTCTCATTATTTCTTCCATTTTCTTTCCGCGCATTATACCAAGAGTAAAGATAGCTACAATGATTGATATAAACATTGCCATCATAGGACTTCCAACGAATTCTGCAAAATGTCTTATAGGAGATGTTTTTGGTAGTGTGATTTCACAAACAGCTGAAAAGGCCATAAGAATAGGAGGAACAATAGCAGTTAATACGCTTAATGAGAAACTTGGCATTTCATCTTCATCAAAGACCTTAGTTTTAAAAAGGTTTTTTGAAGATTTATGATCAAAACGTTTTAAAAACTTAGTCAAAACAGGTCCTGCAACTATTACTGTAGGTATAGCTATTACAATTCCATATACAAGAGTCATGCTAATGCTTGCACCATATATTGTAGCTATTGCAACAGGTCCAGGGTGAGGAGGTAAAAATCCGTGAGTGACAGATAAAGCTGCAGCCATAGGAACGCCTATGTATAAAAGAGGAAGTTCTGTGAATTCAGCAATAGTAAAAACAAGAGGTATAAGTAGAACAAAACCTACCTCATAGAACATAGCAATGCCAACTATGAAACCCGTTAATACAACAGCCCATTGAATTTTTTTTACACCAAATTTATTAATTAAACTTCTAGAAATCCTTTGAGCAGCACCAGAATCAGCTATTAATTTTCCAAACATAGCACCAAAACCTAAAATTAGTGCCAAACTGCTTAAGGTGCTTCCAACACCGTTTTGAATTGAAGAAACAGCTTTTGCAGGATTCATACCTTCGGCGATACCAACAACCAAAGCTACAAGAATTAGGGATATGAATCCGTTTACTTTGAATTTAATCATAAGTAGTAATAGTAATGCGACGCCAATAACAACAATTAATAATGGCATATGTATTCCTCCTTAAATTTTGAAAATTCGCATAATTGTTTTATGTAAAGCTCACAATGATAGTTATTTGTAGCTATCATTGCAAGTTTAAAACATAAAGTTTTTTACTATTCCATGTATCCACCCTTCATAGGTGATGAAGCACATCTTGTATAAAGACCTAAAATGCCTTTAGTGTATCTAGGTGCTGGTTTTACCCAATTTTGGCTTCTTTCTTTTAATATATTTTCAATTTCTTTTTCACTTTTTTCTATTCCGTTTGTTCCTATTATGTCAAGCTTTCTTGCAGGAATATCTATTTTTATAAGGTCTCCTTCTTGAACAAAAGCTATTGGTCCACCTTCACTTGCTTCAGGAGAAACGTGACCTATAGCGGGACCACGAGTTGCACCTGAAAATCTTCCGTCAGTTATTAAAGCAGTTGAGTCTACTAATTCATGATCTGAGGCTATAGCTTCTGTAGTATAGAACATTTCAGGCATTCCAGAACCCTTTGGTCCTTCATATCTTACAAATACGGCATCGCCAGGCTTTATATTTTTAGTTAGAACAGACTTAATCGCATCTTCTTCACAATTAAACACCCTAGCTTTTAAGACAACCTGCATTAGTTTCTTTGATATTGCAGAATGCTTAACTACAGCGCCTCCTGGTGCAAGGTTACCTTTTAATATAGCTATGGCGCCTTGACTTTGAATAGGATTTTCTTTAGTTCTTATAACATCTTCCTTTTTTATTCCAAGTGAAGTTATTAGTTTATCATGTTCTTCGTAATATCCACTGTTTTTTAAATCCTCTAAATTTTCTCCTAAGGTTTTCCCTGTAACGGTCATAACATCTAAATGTAAAAACTCTTTAATTTCCTCCATTATTGCAGGAACTCCACCTGCATTCCAAAAGTATGAACCTGGATAAAAACCACTTGGCCTTATATTTAAAATGTATGGGATTTTTTTATGGATTTCGTCAAATAGTTCAGGTTCTATATCCATGCCAAGTTCATGGGCTATGGCAGGAATATGAAGAAGGCAATTGCTTGAACCTGCGATAGCGGCATGAACCATTATTGCGTTTTCAAAGGCTTTCTTAGTCATTATTTCTGATGGTTTTATATTTAGTTCAATAAGTTTGAGTATTTGTTTACCAGCATTTTTGGCTGCTAGCTTTAATTCCTTTGAGGTTACTGGTATTAGAGCTGTTCCAGGAAGAGCTATACCAAGGGCTTCAGACATAACCTGCATAGTGGAGGCTGTTCCCATAAATGAGCAGGCGCCACAACTAGGACATGCATTTTGTTTATAGTGTTCGTACTGCTCTTTCGTTATTTCTCCTCTTTCATATTGTGCATTATAGGTTCCGATTTGTTCTAAAGTAAGCATATTGGGACCAGCATTCATAATACCACCTGGGACTAGTATGGATGGCATATCAAGTCTAGCAATTGCCATTAAGTGAGCTGGAACAGCTTTATCACAGCTAGCTATGAATATACCTGCATCGAAAGGCGTTGCTTGTACGTGTATCTCCATAAGATTTGTCATTATATCTCTTGAAGCGAGAGAATAGTTCATGCCATCATGACCTTGAGTTTCACCGTCGCATATATCCGTAACAAAATACTTAGCCCCCCGTCCTCCATTGTCATCAATTGACTTGAAAGCTTCATCAACTAAAGTATCAAGATGGGCGCTTCCAGGATGACTATGACCAAAACTGCTTTCAATTATAATCTGTGCTTTATTCAATTCTTCAGATTTCCATCCTGAACCTAATCTAAGGGAATCAAGCTCAGGAGCCTTTTGTCTTATTTCCTGACTTTTTAACAATTAAATCACCTCATAATCTTAATCTGTATTACAACTTTAAGATAAAATATAATAATAAGCTACTTAACGCTGTAAAAATACATTATACTATTAAAGTTGTATTACAACTTTAATAGTATAATACAATGAAAACGTTTCTAAGTCAATAGAGTTTTAAAATTTAATTTTAAGTTATACTAAGATTAATAAGGTTATACTATTTAAATAATAAAAAAACCTAAAAAGCACATTTGCGCTTTTTAGGTTTGTAGTTTCTTTAGATCATTTATTGTTCTTTCTGCATGTCTTCTTGAATATATAAAGGCAAGTTCAGAATCTCTATTTTTTATAGCATCTAGAATAAATTTATGTTCACAGATACCACCTTTAGGACCCAATGTTTCGTATAATCCTCTTTGATGGTATTCAAGTATATTCATAAGAAGCTCATTTATTTTTATTATTAATGAATTTTTAGTACCTTCTGCTATTTTTGTGTGAAAATTTAAATCTTCCTTAGTGAACTTTTGTATATCATCTTTATAATTTTTCATATTATCATAGATTTTTTCAAGAGAAATTATAAGCTCATCATCACAGCGTTCAGCGCAGAGCTTAGCAGATTCTGGTTCTGTAATAAGTCTAAATTCCAATATTTCTAAATAGTTATCTCTATTTAAAATCAGCATTGGAAGTAAGCTATTTAAGTATACGGATGGACCTAAATCATTTATAAATGTGCCTCCACCTTTCTTCTTACTTACTATATTAAAAGCTGCTAATTTTTCAATAGCTTCTCTTACAGATACCCTACTTACATTTAAATCTTCAGCTAGTTTTGTTTCTGACATAATTTTTTGGCCAGGCTTCCATTCTCCACTAAAGATTTTTTCCTGGATTTTTTCTAGTACCTTGTCGCTTGTTCTACCATCTTCCATATTAATTTATCACCTCTGGATTTAATTTAGAATTATTTATACATGCTGTCTATGAGGGATACTCCAGTAGTGGTTTTGAAGTATTTTTTCTTAACTATATCGACATTATCCTTAGGAATGGAATCTTCGAATATATTTACAATGAAATCAGCCTCTATTAAAATTTGGTAATCCAAATTATCAATTTCAGTATAAGTATGATGATGACCTATAAGATAGCAAACCCTATTAACAAAGGTATCTTCTAAGTTAAACTTTTCTAAAAGGCTTTTGGCAACAGCGGGACCTTCTAATTCTTGATAGTTTCCGGCAGATGAATTGTATTTTCTTTCACTTTCCTTAATACCAATATCATGCAAAACAGCAGCAACCTCAAGAATTTTAAACATTTCTTCAGGTATATTTTCTAATTGACCTATTGTTTTTGAAAAGCTATAAACTTTTAAAGCATGGTTTATGCGTCGTACATCTCCATCAAAATATAATATCATTTCTTTAATAACATTACTTACAATATCAATCACAGTATAACCTCCTTCTATTTAAATAGTTTTTCGCCGAGTTCGGTGAAAGCTTGAAGAGTTATAAAAGCTCTCATATCCATTTTTACATCGTCATTTAATAATTTTTTTACTTCATTTTTAGAAAGAAGCATAACTTCTATATCTTCGTCATCTTCAAGATAATCTTTTGATAAGGTTCCACTGCAGGTGCAAAATATCATTGCTGCAGATTCATCAGTCATGCCAGCAGAGGCATAAACACGCTTTTTACTTTTTTCATAGTTTATATCCAAAAGTGTAAGGCCTGTTTCCTCTTTAAGCTCACGTCGAGCAGCTGCTTCAAAATCTTCACCTGCGTCTATAAGTCCTGCGGGAAGCTCATAAACATAGTCGTTTAAGGGTACTCTGAATTGTTTTATGCAGACTATTTTGTGTGTATCTTCATGAAAAGCTGCAATTATTGCCGCATCGGTTTTTTCAGCAGCACCATTAAGATATTGATCACTAAGAGCTTTGTAATCTTTCCTTGAAGCTACAGTCCAGTGTCTTGTATCTTGTTTTTTATTTTTGTATTCAATATCATAAAGACTTAGAAATTTTGTTTCTGCTAGAGGGGTTAATTTTTGTATTTTATTTTCTGTCATTATAATCACCTTCAATTTCAATTAAAATATTAAAAGTTATCCACTTTTATAAAAAAAAATCCACATTTATACCTCTTATTTTAGCATAAATGTGGATAACTATTATAAAAATTTATTTAACTTTTCTTTTAGATTTTCTGAGATAGGTACTAGAGGCAACCTTAAAGCTTCAGAAGCTATAACTCCTGTTTTTGAGAGACAGTACTTTATTGGTGCAGGATTTGGCTCTTCAAATAGCAGAGGAATCATGTTAGCTACTTGTTTCCAGATTTCTAGAGCAGATTTATAGTCATTTTGCTTAGATTTATTAAATACTTCAACGTATTTTTCAGTATTTAAGTGAGCGGATGCCATTATACCGCCATCTCCTCCAAGCATTAGTGTGCTGTAGAAGAAGGCATCTTCGCCAGTAAGTATTGAAAAGTTATCTGGACGATTTAATAAAAGCTCTGTGGTTTGAGTAAAATCACCACAAGCATCCTTTACTCCAACTATATTATCTAATTCAGAAAGCCTTCTTATAGTGTCATTTTCTATGTTTCTTCCGGTTCTGTAAGGTATATTGTATAATACTATATCTAAGGAAGTTGATTCAGATATTCTTTTAAAATGTTCGTATATTCCCCTTTGGTCAGGTCTATTATAATAAGGACATACTGATAAAATACCTTTAATATTATATTTATCAAGCATTTTGATATCCTTGGTCATTTTTTCGGTATTATTTCCGCCAAAACCAACATATATAGGAAGATTAAGTTCATTGCATTCAACAGTTTTTTCTAATATGCTTTGGTATTCATAATCTGATAATGTAGGAGTTTCGCCTGTGGTTGCAAGAGGCATAAAGCCAGCGACTCCTTTTTTTGAATAGTGCCTAATAAGTTTTTCATAAGAAGCTAAATCTACTTTGCCATCCTTAAAAGGAGTAATTAATGGTATTAAAACACCTTCGATTTTCATTTAATCCCTCTTTCCCTTACCAGGGGCTTTATTTGGTACAAAAAAATTAACAGCAAAGGAACACTTTGCTGTTGTTATAAACATCTCACGTGCACCTTGTAGCTCTCCACTATAAAAGAATAGTGACAGTTCTGCATATATTTTATACAAAACCAGAAAAAGTTCCTGCCGGAAATCCTTCTTCGGCTGCAATTCCTTTCTTTATCCCTCAAAGCTTGCCAGCTAAGAATAAATAATAATAACTACAGCACCTTTACCCTAGGTAAGAATTTAATTTTATCAATAGTTTATCATACATTAAATTAAGTTTCAACTTTAAAACAGTTTACAAGTTGATATAGTGAAATTTAGTAATATTTTTTATTAGTAAATAGTTTGTAAAGTGTGGCAATAAGCAGGGAAAAGGCTAAATATGTATTACCATATAAGCGATATATTACACATATTTAAAGAAAAAATTAGAAAAAATTTAAAAAAACTATTGCAAACAAATAATAATTATTATATAATAACAATTGTCAAGAGAAGTTAGCAAAATATGGAGAGCAAGTAATAAATATAATATATAAAACTAAAATACTATATAAATATATGAGAGAGATTAAAGGAGGAAATTAAAAATGAAAAAATTTAAATGTGTTGTTTGTGGATATATCTATACAGGAGAGGATGCTCCAGAAAAATGCCCTGTATGTGGTGCTGGAAAAGATAAATTTGTAGAAGTTAAAGACGAAGGCGAAGGCTGGGCAGATGAGCACAAAATAGGAGTTGCTAAGGGTGTAGATAAAGAAGTTCTTGAAGGCTTAAGAGCTAACTTTACAGGAGAATGCACAGAAGTTGGCATGTATCTTGCAATGGCAAGACAAGCAGATAGAGAAGGATACCCTGAAGTTGCAGAAGCATATAAGAGAATTGCATTTGAAGAAGCTGAACATGCTTCAAAGTTTGCTGAGCTTTTAGGAGAAGTTGTAGTAGCTGATACTAAGACAAATCTTCAAATGAGAGTTGATGCTGAAAAAGGAGCTTGCGAAGGAAAGAAAGAGCTTGCAACTTTAGCTAAAAAGCTTAACTATGATGCTATTCATGATACAGTACATGAAATGTGCAAAGATGAAGCTAGACACGGTTCTGCTTTCAGAGGTTTATTAAATAGATATTTTAAATAGAAAATAAGATTAGCAAAAATATAAGAGTGAAATGAAAATAGTTATGTGAAAGAGATTAAAGGAGGAAATTGAAAATGAAAAAATTTAAATGTGTTGTTTGTGGATATATCTATACAGGAGAGGATGCTCCAGAAAAATGCCCCGTATGTGGTGCTGGAAAAGATAAATTTGTAGAAGTTAAAGATGAAGGCGAAGGTTGGGCAGATGAGCATAAAATAGGAATTGCTAAGGGTGTAGATAAAGAAGTTCTTGAAGGCTTAAGAGCTAACTTTACAGGAGAATGCACAGAAGTTGGCATGTATCTTGCAATGGCAAGACAAGCAGATAGAGAAGGATACCCTGAAGTTGCAGAAGCATATAAGAGAATTGCATTTGAAGAAGCTGAACATGCTTCAAAGTTTGCTGAACTTTTAGGAGAAGTTGTAGTAGCTGATACTAAGACAAATCTTCAAATGAGAGTTGATGCTGAAAAAGGAGCTTGCGAAGGAAAGAAAGAGCTTGCAACTTTAGCTAAAAAGCTTAACTATGATGCTATTCATGATACAGTACATGAAATGTGCAAAGATGAAGCTAGACACGGTTCTGCTTTCAGAGGTTTATTAAACAGATATTTCAAATAGGAAATAATAATATATAAGTTAAAAGGTTTCTCTTGGAAAAGCAGTGAAAACTCGCTTCCTTTCCGTGAGAAACCTTTTTATTTGGTAGCATTTTGTCTGTATTTTGATAAAAAAATCAAAAAGTAATTTATATAGGCAACAACAGCACCAAGAATAGCTATGTATAATAGATAAGTTCCTAGGAACTTGCTAAATGTAAAAAACAAAATAGCAACATAAAAAATAAGGGTTGATAACTTACCCCATATATTAGCAGGAATAATTATGTTTTTACCGTAGAGAAATACACCTATTATAATCATAGAAAATTCTTTTGCTAGCATTATTAGCAATATTAATAATGGTATGTAGCCTTTTATAGTTAAACAACATAGAACTGTTAAGAGCATGAGTTTATCTGCTAGAGGATCCATTACAGTCCCATATTTAGTTATTTCATTAAATTTTCTTGCGATATATCCATCTAATATATCAGTAAAACCAGCTATAAAAAATATTATTGCCGAATTAATTAAAGAATCATTTGAACGAGAAAAAAAAGCAAATATAAAACACGGTATTAAAAAAAACCTGAAAAGGGTGAGTAAGTTTGGTATATTCATGTTTACCACCTCTTGCTAATATTTCTTAGAATATTATTTACATATACAAACTAAAATATGAGGATAAATACTTTTTATCACGAAATGAATAAAATTTCAATAGTTTATTACAAATAATAATGTTTAAATTCAACAAAAAGTTTATTTGACTACATTAAAGTGCTTTGTTAAGATGAAAGATAGAGGCATAAAATGGAGGGGGAAGATTATACATGAGTTATGATGTAATTATTGTAGGAGCTGGGGCAAGCGGTATTTTTACTGCATATGAATTAGTAAAGAAAAATCCGAAAGTTAATATATTAATGATAGAAAAGGGACATAGCTTAGAAAAAAGAAAGTGCCCTATTGATGGAAAGAAAATAAAAGCTTGTATAAATTGCAGCGTATGTAATATTATGAATGGTTACGGAGGAGCAGGAAGCTTATCCGATGGTAAATATAACATAACAAATAATTTTGGGGGAGATCTTCACAAGTATGTAGGAGCAGAAGAAGCAATAGACTTAATGAACTATGTTGACAGCGTTCTATGTAGTATGGGGGGAGAAGATGCTAAGCTATATTCAACTGAAAATTCTAAACTAAAGGCAAAGGCTCTCCAATATGACTTGCATTTACTTGATGCAAAGGTAAGACATTTAGGAACAGATAGAAATCTTATTATAATGGCAAACATTTTTGATTTTTTAAAGGATAAAATGGATATAATCTTTGATACAGAGGTTTTAAATATATATAAAGGTGATGAATTATTTAATATTGAGACTTCTAATAAGACCTTTAGTTCTAAGGAGCTTATTTTAGCTACAGGGCGTTCTGGATCTAAATGGATATCTGATATGTGTGCTAAGGTTGGAATAAAAACCAAAAGTAATAGGGTGGATATAGGAGTTCGTGTAGAACTTCCTGCAGAAGTGTTTTCACATATAACAGATGCTGTTTACGAGAGCAAAATAGTTTATAAAACAAAGAAGTATAATGATATGGTAAGAACATTTTGTATGAACCCTTATGGTGAGGTTGTTAATGAAAACACAAATGGAATAATAACAGTTAACGGCCATAGTTATGCTAATCCAGAACTTCGCACAGAAAATACTAACTTTGCGTTATTAGTAACGAATAATTTTACTGAACCTTTTGAGGATAGCAATGAATACGGTGCATCTATTGCGAGGCTGAGTAATATGCTTGGAGGAGGTGTGCTTGTTCAGAGATTTGGTGATTTAGTTAATGGAAGAAGAACCAATGAACATAGGATGGAGAAGAGTTTTACAACCCCAACTCTTAAGGCTACTCCTGGCGATTTAGGGCTAGTCATTCCTAAAAGACAGTTAGACGACATAATAGAAATGATATATGCATTAAATAATATTGCACCAGGAACAGCAAATGAGGATACTCTTCTTTACGGAGTAGAAGTTAAGTTTTATAATTCTAAAGTGGAAGTAGATAAGAATCTAGAAACAAAGATTAAGGGATTATATATTTTAGGAGATGGTTCGGGGGTTACGCACTCACTATCCCAAGCTGCAGCAAGTGGCGTTTATATAGCAAGAATACTTGCTGAGAAGTATAGGTAAAATAAAAATAAGGTATAGTTATAGTACGTAATTCTTAAAACATATTTCTAAAACATACCACTTCATATATTAAAGCTAAAATGGAGGGTAAAATGAAGATTTTAATAACAACAGATGCTTATTACCCCATGATAAATGGAGTTGTGGTATCAACTAATAATTTATATAAGCAATTAAAAATGGCAGGGCACGATGTTAGAATTCTTACCTTGTCCTATAACGGAAGAGAATATATAGAGGGTGATATATACTATTTAAATTCCCACTTTGTAAAAGTATATCCAGATGCAAGAATAATGAAGCCATTTGGAAATAAAGTAATAAGTAAAATAGTAGAATGGTCACCTGAGATTATACACTCGCAGACAGAATTTTCTACAATGTTAGTTGCTAAATATATAAAGAGAAAGCTTGATATACCTCAGGTTCATACTTATCACACAATGTACGAAGATTATCTTAAATACTTTTTAGGTGGTAAGGTTATACGTAAAGGTACAATGGCTAAATTGTTGAAAATTTTATTAAATACCTTCGACGAAATCATAGCTCCAACTGAAAAGGTAAAGAATGTTCTTAGAGAGTACGAGGTCTATAAAGATATAAAGATTGTACCAACAGGAATAGATATAAAATCTTTTCAAAAGGAGTTATCAAGTAAAGAGAGAGAAAAAATTTTAAATCATTACGGATGGAAAACTAAAGATAAGATTTTAGTTTATGTTGGAAGGGTAGCGGAAGAAAAAAATATAGATGAAATAATAAATTTATTTAAGAAGGGCTTAAATGAATTGAAGGATATTAAGCTCCTCATAGTTGGTGGAGGGCCATATCTTTCACAGCTGAAAGAGCTTGTTTCAAGGTACGGAATAGAAGATATTGTGAAGTTTACAGGGATGGTTGATAGTGATCAAGTGTATAAATATTATAAAATGGGAATTGCATTTGTAACTGCATCTCAAAGTGAAACACAAGGATTAACTTATATAGAAGCGCTTGCGAGCGGATGTCCAGTTATATGCAAATGGGATCCATGCATTAAGAATTTAATTGTAAATGGGGTTACTGGATTTGCATATACGGATACAAGTGAGTTTGTAAAGGCAGTAGAGAGTTTAAAATCAAATGAAATACTAAGAAGAAAAATTATATCTAATGCAAAACAAAAGTCGTGTGAATATTCTACGGAGAACTTTGGAAAAAGCGTTATGGATATTTATAACAAGGTACTATTAGGAAGGAATGTAAAAAAGAGAAATTTAGTGCAAATCATACGAACAATATTCTAGTAATAAGCAATAATATTCGAATTTTTGCTTCGAAAATAAAGACAAATTACTTTTTTTATGGTATATTAGTTTTGGTAATTTTCTATAGCAATTTTTAAATTATGAAAGTGAGGAGTTTTTATGTCAGCATTTATTGTTTTAGGCGCCCAGTGGGGAGATGAAGGAAAAGGTAAGATGACAGATTATCTTGCACAAGGAGCTGACGTGGTTGTTAGATTTCAAGGTGGTAATAACGCAGGACATACCGTTGAAGTAGAAGATAAGAAGTATAAACTTCACTTAATACCATCTGGAATATTATATAAAAATAAAGTTAATGTAATTGGAAATGGTGTTGTTCTAGATCCAAAAGCTATGTTTGAAGAAGTAGAGTATCTTAAGGGAATGGGAGTAGAAGTAACTCCTGAAAATCTAATTGTGAGTGATAGAGCACATTTAATAATGCCTTATCATAGAGCACTAGATGGAGCAAGCGAAAAACATAGAGGAAAAAATGATATAGGAACAACTGGTAAAGGTATAGGACCTTGTTATACAGACAAAGCTGAAAGATCAGGAATAAGAGTATGTGATTTACTTCATCCTGAAGTATTTAAGGAAAAGTTAAAATCAAATTTAGAAATAAAGAATGCTATAATTACTAAAGTATATGGTATGGATGCATTTGACTATAATGAAATATGTGAAGAATACCTTGCATTTGGTGAGAAATTAAAACCATTTGTTAAGGATACCTCTGTTATAGTTTATAATGAAATAAAGAATGGTAAGAAGGTTTTATTTGAAGGTGCTCAAGGAAATCTTCTTGATATAGATTACGGAACTTATCCATATGTTACATCATCAAATACCATAGGAGGAGGAGTTTGCCCAGGAGCAGCAATAGGACCTACTATGATAACTAGTGCAGTGGGAATAGCTAAAGCGTACACAACTAGAGTTGGTAAAGGACCTTTCCCTACAGAACTTCTTGATGAAATGGGAGATAGGATAAGAGAAGCAGGATTTGAGTATGGAGTAACCACTGGAAGAGCAAGAAGATGTGGATGGCTTGATACTGTTATATTAAAGCAAGCAGCTAGGGTTTCCGGACTTACAAGTTTTGCAATGACAAAAATTGATACACTTGCAGGAATAGATAAGGTAAAAGTGTGTATAGGATATGATTTTAATGGTAAGACTATAGATTATATTCCAGCTAGCCTTGAAGACTTAGCTTTATGCAAACCTATATACGAGGAGTTTGATGGTTGGGATGAAAGTGTAGCTGATGCTAGAAGTTATGATGAGCTTCCTCTTAATGCAAAGAAATATCTAAAGAGGATAGAAGAGCTTACAGAAACTAAAATATCAATAGTTTCTGTTGGACCAGAAAGAAATCATACTATTGAAGTTTCAGACATATAAATAACAATACATCATTTAGAATTTATGGATAAAAAATCTTTTGACAACAGGGGAAACTAATGTATAATTAAAACATAGATAATTAATAATCATAATCAATTAGGATTACTTATCTATATTACTATAGAACGAAAAGAGGTAGATGCAAGTGGTAACTAAGGATATGACTATTGGCGAAGTTATACAGAAAAATCCCGGTGCAGCTGAAATACTTATGAGTTTCGGAATGGGATGCGTTTGCTGTCCTTCAGCTCTTGGTGAAACAATTGAAGAAGCTGCAATGGTTCATGGTATAGATGCTGATGAAATAATAAAAAGCTTAAATTACAGTAAAGAAGAAAATAACTAATAATGTTATTAAAAAAGTACCGTCATGTGTTTTCTGATGGTACTTTTTAATTTATATAGTAGAGGTGATATTATTGTCAAAGGTTGTTACTAAAAGAAATTATGATACCCATATTTACGAAGTAGACTTTAAAGGGAAGGCAACTATTACGTCGATAATGAGTTACTTAGAAGATATAGCTACCTATCAAACAGATAATCTTGGTATGAGTGTACAATATCTAATAGATAATAAGCTTGCATGGGTAGTATATAAGTGGGAGATTCATATGGACAAGTATCCAGAACTTGGTGATACAATTGAGGTGGCTACTATACCTTATTCCATAAGGAAATTCTATGCTTATAGAAAATATGAGCTATTTAACAAAGGAGAAAAAATAGGATATGCTAATTCTTTATGGTTTTTAATTGACACAGAGAGAAGAAGACCTTGTAGAGTAACAGAAGAGATATATAAAATATATAACCTCACAGAGGAAGATGATGAGCAAATTCCTTTTGAGAAGCTAAGTAAACCTAAAGAAGTAAGTTTTGAAAATAGATTTAAGGTAAGATACAGTGATATAGATACTAATAGGCATGTGAATAATGTAAAGTATGTATCTTGGGTTCTTGAAAATATACCTTTGGAGGTTATGAAGGATTATGAAATTTCAGATTTGAAGGTTATGTATCAAAAGGAAACTGCCTACGGAGAAACGATTGATATAGTAACAGAAATGAAAAAAAGTGAAGGAAAATGCTCTTTCAATCACTTAATAACTAATTCTCAAGGTGAAAATTTAACTTTAATAAAGACTGATTTTATTAAATCATAAGCATTTTCCAGCGATGTATCCGGAGCTCCATGCCCATTGAAGATTAAAGCCGCCGCAATCTCCGTCTACATCGAGTACTTCTCCACAAAAATATAAGCCTGGTACAAGTTTTGACTCAAGAGTTATATTATTTACTTCAACAGTATCAACTCCACCAGCAGTTACTTGTGAGTTTGAGTAGGAATTTGTACCACACACTTTGAAACTCCAACATTTTAAATAATTAAATATATTTTCTTTTTCTTCCCAAGTTAAATCAAAGCAGTATTTGTGAATATCTATTATTCCGCATTGTTTTAAAAGAATTGGGATCATTTTTTTATTTATAATACCTATAAAAGAATCGTAAACACTTCTATAAGAAAATGTACCCCAATGATTTTCTAGAAAGGCCTTAAGGCTATCCCTGGAGTAATGGGGAAGCATATCTACTTCTATTTTAACCTCTTTCTTTTCTTCAACTGCATATGAGGCTATTCTACTCAGTTGAAGTATTGGAGGGCCAGATATTCCGTAATCAGTAAATAGAATTTCACCAAATTCGCATCTTTTTTCTTCACCATCAACTAGTATTTTTATGTTACCGTCAAATTTTATACCAGACAAAGCTCTAAGGCTTTTAAAGTCTAATTTAAGCTGTACAAGAGCTGGAACTGTCTTTATTAATCTATGACCTAAAGAAGCAGCTAAAGTCATTCCTAAGCCATCAGAACCTGTTTTAGGAGCAGACATTCCACCAGCTGCTAATATGACTTTGTCGGCAAAGTATTCAGCACCGTCTGAAGAAATTATTTTAAAGGAGCTTTTATTTCGTATTATTTTAGTTATTTTAGAATTTGTAATAACTTCAATATCTCTTTCATCCAATGCAATTCTAAGAATGTCTAAAACAGAAGAAGCTTGAAGAGATAAAGGATACATCTTTCCACCTTCAAGAGATATTAGTGGAAGACCTAGCATTTCAAAAAAACTTATGGTGTTTTCCGCTGTAAACTCATTAATAACATGTTCAAAGAAATTTGGATTATTGCTGTGGTATCGTTTCGTTATAATATTTTCATTGGTTATATTGCATCTTCCGTTTCCAGTAGTTAATATCTTTTTTCCAATTCTATCGTTTCGCTCTAATATAGAAACCTCATAGCCTAAATCTTTAGCAGAAATTGCTGCCATTATTCCAGATGCACCGCCGCCAATTACAATAACCTTCATAAAAACACTCCTTAACTAATCTATTACATTTAAAAACATATATATTTTACATCAAAACAAACATTAAAGCTATATATCAGTAGTTTGCCTATTATTAATCAAATTATATCATTAGGCTTTTAACGAATATAAAAAAAAGAGAAGAACTAAATCCTCTCTTTTTTATTAAGCTATATTTTCGGCAGCTTCAGAACTAACCTGCTTTTTTATACTTAATCTTAATGTTTTTATTCCAAATCCACCTACTAAGAAAATAACAATAAATGAAAGTAGTATTAGTAGGTTATGAGATAAGTCTGAATAATTTATACCACTAAGAATCATTCTTATAACTTTAACGGTGTATGTCATTGGAATAAACTTATTAACCATTCTATAGAACACAGGAGCTGTTTCTATAGGGAAGGTACCTGCACAGGCAGATAGCTGCAAAATAAGTAATACAAAAGATATAGGTGTTGCCATTATTCCAAATGCTGTGGATAATCCATACATAATGCTGAAGAAAACTATTGAGGTAAACACATTGTTAAGATATAAGTAAGCTGTGTTTACGCTGTCTACGCCCAAAACAAGTTGCAATGAGAAGGTCAGCATTATAGATTGTATTGTAACTAAACCAACTCCAACAAGAAGTTTTCCTAGGAAGCTGTTTAAGAATTTATTTTTTGTTAATTTAAGCATTCCTACTACGGATATAATAAGATTTATAAACATAGCACCTAACCATAATGAAAGGGATATAAAGTAAGGAGCAAGTCCTTCTCCATATTTGCTAACTGTATTTATTGATTTATCACTTAAACTAATAGGACTTGATACAAAGTTACCCATAGTAGTTGAAGTGAACTTTAATTTGTTGTTAAGTGTATTATAACCATCATTTAATCCGTCTTTTAATTTAGTAGTGCCGTCATTTAATGTTCCTATGCCGTTATTCAATGTTTGAGCACCAGTATTTAGTGTGCCTATACCGCTATTTAAAGCTTGAGAACCGCTATTTAATGTTCCTAATCCAGTTGATAATTCTCCAGTTTTTGCTGAAGCAGTGTTAAGACCAGTTGTTAAGTTTAGGCTGCCAGCATAAGCTGAATTTAGACCATTTTGTAGTTTATTTGAACCGTCATAAAGTTGCGTTAAGCCGGATGAAAGATCTTTTGACCCTGAGGCAGCTGAACTTAAACCATCATAAACCTGTTTACTTCCTTGTTTAAGTTTAGATGTACCAGCGATAAATTGATCAACTGCAGCTCCAGCTTTTTGTTGAGTTTCAGTTACTGAAGCTTTTACTTGTTCAGGAATAGCATCAGAAATCTTACCTATAGTAGCGGCTGCTGTAATATTGTCTGGAGCTTTATTTGGTGCTGGTGCTTGAGGCGAATTTAAACTTTGTATAGTACTTGCATCACTTTTAGCATCTTGGAGTTTACTTAATGCAGTTGCTGTATCTCCTTTATTCAACGCATCCATTGCATCCTGTATTTTTTGGTTAGCATCACCAGCTTTACTAGCAGTTTGGCTAGAATTTTGTAAGATAGCCGACGAACTTTTAGAAATAGCACCTGTAGCAGTAGATAAACTACTCATATCGCTTCCATTTGAAAGACTTGATTTAAATTGGCTTAAACCATCTAGCAAATCTTTGGAGCCTTTAACTATTTGAGATTGTCCGTCTAATAGTTGATTTAATCCCCCATTAAGGTTAGAGGAGCCAGATAAAGCAGAGAATAAACCATTTTTTATTGTTGTATTACCGTTTGATAATTGGTAAATTCCGTTTCCAAGTGTAGATGAACCACTTGCAGCAGTATCTAATCCTGATTTTAATGCCTGTGAGCCAGTTGCAGCAGTGTTTAATCCTGATGATAATGTTTGAGAACCATTATATGCAGTATTTAATCCAGTCGAAAGATCACCACTGCCATTAAATAGTTTCTGTGTTCCATCTTGGATTTTGTTTTGAGCATCACTAGCATCTTTTAGTGAACTTTTTACATCGTATAATTTATCAACAAGAACCTGTGAGGTTTCTTTTGTAATCTTATTTGAAATTTCTGTTTCTAATTTTTCAGCTGCCTTATAAGATAGCTGGGAAAATATATAGTTTTTACCCTTATTTGCAATGTATGTTAACTTCGGTTTTTTAAAATCACCACTAGATGAATTGGCAATTTTTTTAGAGAAATCTTTAGGAACAACTATCATGGCATAATAATCGGTGCCATCGACACCTCTCTTTGCTTCATTATAGCTTACAAATTCCCATTTCATATTTTCATCATCTTTTAGTTTTTTTACTAAATCATTGCCCAAAGTATATGTTTTACCATCTTTTGAATAAGATTTATCTTGATTCACGATGGCAACAGGTACTTGACTTAAGTTACCGTATGGGTCCCAAAATGCGCCCAAATAAAAGAGTGAATACATCATAGGAATAAACATGATTGCGCCAGTAACTATGGCAATAATTTTCCACATAAAGTTTTTATTCGATTTAAGTTCCTGTAACTTCATAAATTTGTCCCCTTTCTTCGTTATTTTTGTACTTACCAGTCAGTATAAAAATAACACAAAAACTCATTTTTTGCACTATTGAATAATGACCGAGTAAACGTTTTTTTTATATGTAATCAACAATTTAAATTGATTTTCGGTGATTTTTAATTTTTTCTACTTAATATATACGAATATAATGTATAAAACTGAAGAAGTATCACAATATATAAATAAGAAACAAATTTGTTTTAAAGAATATAGGAAATTAAGATAAGGAATTTATGTTAAGTTGTGGGTTTTATTAAACAATATAGATTATTGCTAAATATACTTATTATAATTTAGTAAGATTTTTTATCTTTTATAAGATCCACAAAAGCCACTGTTTTCAACAGTTTAAAAGTTTTTAAAATTATAAAAAATATAAAAATAAAAGTTTTTATAAAAAATATGTTGACACATGATGATTTTTTTTGTATTATATTACTTGTCGGGTCGCGAGGCAATGCGATTCCCCATAATAAGGCCCGTTGGTCAAGCGGTTAAGACACCACCCTTTCACGGTGGTAACATGGGTTCGATTCCCGTACGGGTCACTTTTAAACATTAATTTGTGGGCGTTTAGCTCAGCTGGGAGAGCATCTGCCTTACAAGCAGAGGGTCACAGGTTCGAGCCCTGTAATGCCCACCACAAATTGCGGCTTGGTAGCTCAGCTGGTTAGAGTGCTGGCCTGTCACGCCAGAGGTCGAGGGTTCGATCCCCTTCCAAGTCGCCATACTATTATAAGCTGGCATAGCTCAATTGGTAGAGCAACTGACTTGTAATCAGTAGGTTATGGGTTCAATTCCTATTGCCAGCACCAGTAAAACAATAAGGCCCGTTGGTCAAGCGGTTAAGACACCACCCTTTCACGGTGGTAACATGGGTTCGATTCCCGTACGGGTCACTTTTAAACATTAATTTGTGGGCGTTTAGCTCAGCTGGGAGAGCATCTGCCTTACAAGCAGAGGGTCACAGGTTCGAGCCCTGTAATGCCCACCACAAATTGCGGCTTGGTAGCTCAGCTGGTTAGAGTGCTGGCCTGTCACGCCAGAGGTCGAGGGTTCGATCCCCTTCCAAGTCGCCAATATTATAAGCTGGCATAGCTCAATTGGTAGAGCAACTGACTTGTAATCAGTAGGTTATGGGTTCAATTCCTATTGCCAGCACCAGTATAAAACTGTTTCGAATTATCGAAACAGTTTTATTTTTATATCTTTTTATTTTTTAAGTTTCTATTTATTCTTATATCGTCACCATAAAATTTACATAGGGTGAAATCGCCAAATAATCTAGAGGTAATTCTTTCTGAATATAATCTTGTCAGTTCTTCTAAATTATAATTTGAAGATATAAGCATTTTCTTTTGCGAAAGCAACTTTTTATTTATTAGATTAAAGAAGCAAGTTTTTGAGAATGCACTTATCTGTTCTGTACCCAAATCATCAATTATAAGTAAATCACAGTTTATTATTAAATCTTCTAGAGTAGGATTAGGTTCAAACTGAAGCTGTTTAAGCTCTTGTGCTAAATCTGCTGAGGTTTTATAAATTACTAGAAAACCTCTTTCTAATAAATCTTTTGCTATACAATGTGATAAAAAGGTTTTTCCTGTTCCTGAATTGCCATAGAACAATAGGTTTTCGTTTGAATCGCTAAAATTTTTGATGTAATTTAAAGATAAAGAAAGAATCTTTTCCATATTCTTTCTAGGAGTTCTTGGCTCATCTTCTGATTTTCTATTTGAATAATAGTTTATATTAAAATTCTCAAAGTTATTTTCGTTTAAAAGACTTTTAAGATCAGAATTATCATAGTAAAGTTGAACTAAGTATTTTTTATAGCAGGAACATTTATGTGCACCTATATATCCTGTATCTTTACATTTACTGCAGTTATAATGCATTTGAAGATAATCCATAGGGTATCCATTAGAAACTAGAAGTTCAGATCTTTCCATTCTTAAGTTTGTTATTTCATTTTTTAAGGACTTTATATATTCATCACGATTATTTATCTTTTTAAATATATTTGTAGATAATTTTAGGCAAAGTCTACTTATCTCGGAATCTATCTTTATTATCTTTGGTAATTTGTCTTTAATTTCTTCTCTTCTGCTTTTTAAGTTATCTTCTTCAGTTTTTCTTAGTTTAGAATAAATTTTTTCTACTTTTTCAGAATATCCTTTAATCATCGTCACTATCCCATCCTAACAATTTTTTTTCTAAATCGTCATAATCGTATTTTCTTTGTTCATAATTATTAAAATTATCTTTGCTTTTAAAGTTAGTATTTTGCTGTTTTTTATTAAATGTAGATTTTTTTAAATCCTTTGTATCTACATCTACCAATGTTTTAATTCCTGCTTTGAACCAGTTGGTTAATATGGCATCTATATATTTAAAATCAGCCTTGTTTATTCTTTCAAAACATATGTCACAAGCTCTAAATATAACATCGAGAGGAAAACTAAAAGATTCTAACCATTTTGTAAGCATCTGTTCTTGAGGTTTCATGATTTCGGCATCTTTTATTCCTAAGTAGTCTAGAACCTTGCGTATTTTTATCCATTTGTCCTCATGTTTTGTTATATAGGTTTGAGCGTCTTCTATAGATTTTATTTTTGAGTCATGCCATGAAAGAGCTATTTTTTCAATGTATCTATAATTTGTTTTGCCTTTTGATACAGCATATTGTATTAATAGAAGTATGAGTTCTGGAGAAAAGCTAAATTCCTTCTGCCAGCCTATATATGTAGACATCTCTTTTGGAGATAAGGTTCTTCCAAGCAATTTTTCTATATCTTGAAGCATTCCCTTTATGGAGGTATTGTTTAATTCACTTAGCAAATCCACTTTTTCATCCTCAGGAGATTCTTCTGATAAGTCAAGAAATTGAATATTGAAATTTCCTTTGTTATCTATAGGGATAAGTTTTATTACGTTTTCGTCATTCCAGTAGTTCCAGGCATTTATTATATCTGTTTCCAAGAGGTGAAGTTTTGAAGCCATCATAGAAGAATTTACTCCAGGTTCACCTGAGGTACAATATTTTAAACCTAGCAGATATACCTTTACGTATTCACCTCGTGCTTTTGTCATATAGTTTTCTATGAATATATTGCTAATAGGTGTTACTTCGTTTGTTTTAGTTTTAAACATGAAAGTGCTCATAGTGGTGCCGCCTTTCGTAATGAAATTATATAATTAAATTATAACATTTAATCTTAAAATGCGATAATATTATTATATAGGACATATATATACATTACAATTAGTGTATTTAAGTAAAGCTTAAAATGTTTAGGAAAGTATAGATGTATATGGCAAAAATTATAAATGAAATAGAAAGTTTGTATAAATGTAGTATAATAAGAATGAATTTTAAAAGTAGAATGGTGGTGAAGTACCAGATATAGAATTTCTATAAATCTGGATTTAACATGAAAGTTGAAATATTATGTGTTGGCACAGAACTTTTGCTTGGAGATATTTTAAATACTAACGCTCAATTTTTGGCAAAAGAGTTTGGGGCTATGGGATTCTCAATGTATCACCAAGCAGTAGTGGGAGATAATGTAGAAAGACTAAAAAGAGAATTTGAGCTTGCTATAAATAGAGCAGATATTGTTGTAACAACAGGTGGACTTGGACCAACTGACGATGATTTAACAAAGGAAACGGCAGCTGAATATTTTAATAAAAAGCTTATTTTTCATAAGGAGTCCTATGATGAAATAGTTAAGTTTTTTAATAAAATAGGAAAGGAAATAAGTGAGAATAATAAAAAACAGGCTTATTTTCCAGAAGGATGCACAATACTGAAGAACGATCATGGAACAGCACCTGGATGCATAATTGATGAAAATGACAAGGTAGTTATTTTACTTCCAGGACCGCCAAGAGAAATTATACCTATGTTTAGGAATTATGTAATCCCTTATCTTAGAAAATATCAGGAAGGAACAATTGTTTCTAAGGTTTTAAGAGTTTGTGGTATTGGAGAGAGCGGTGCTGCAGAGATGCTTAAGGATTTAATAGATAATCAGACTAATCCGACTATTGCACCATATGCTAAGGATAATGAGGTTACCTTTAGAATAACTGCAAAGGCAGAAAGTGAAGAAGTAGCAATGAAACTCATAGAGCCTATGGAAAGAAAGGTAAGAGAGAGACTTAAGGAGAATGTATACGGAGTAGGTGATACTTCATTAGAAGATGTACTTGGAGCAATGCTTATAGAAAAAAAGCTTACCATAGCTACAGCTGAATCCTGTACAGGAGGCCTTTTATCGGGACGTCTTATAAATTATCCTGGAATATCAGAGGTTTTTATGGAAGGAGCAGTTACTTATAGTAATGAAGCTAAAATGAATCGCCTTGGTGTAAAAAAGGAAACCCTCGAAAGTTATGGAGCTGTGAGCAGTGAGACCGCAGCGGAAATGGCTAAAGGAATAGCCAAAACGGCAGGAACAAATATAGGTGTTTCTACAACAGGTGTGGCTGGACCTGGCGGAGGCACAAAAGAAAAACCTGTAGGTCTTGTGTATGTAGGATTATGTATAAATGGAAAGGTTAAAACAAGAAAACTTAATATGCCTGGAGATAGGCAAACGGTTAGAAATAGAGTTGTAAATGCAGTAATTGATTGGATTAGAAGAGAGATAATTAATCTTTAGATGTAAGATAGATGCATATGTTTTTGTATGCATCTATTTTTGTAATTACCAGCATTATATGTTAAAAATATATAAATCAATACATGATGTGTAAACATTAAATATCAAGGCATTTATTTATACAATTGTTAAAAAAATATTGACTTTGTTGATAAATTAATATAATATAGTAAATGTAAGTGCTAGCAAATTACATCAGAGATATAACAAAACTTTTCACTAAAGGGTTAATGCTTACAATACATAGTAGGCAGGGATTAGTTAATTTATTAAAATTATTGGGAATGTTTATTTAATTGATATAAAGGTTATTTTGCTAATATTAAAATAATCTAAGCAAGTAAAAATATTAGTTGTAGACATGGTGGAATCACCAATGTGGTTTGCCACAGAAAAAATGCGAACAAGCTTTTTATAACTTTTCGGGGAAAATATTAGTTATAATAATAGAAGTTTAAACTTTAAAAATTACAAATAAACAATATGGAGCTTAAAAAACTACTCGTATTGTTTTAAAGATAAGGTCTTTTAGCTATTAATGAAAGTTAAAAGACCTTATTTTTTTATGAAATGGTATTCATTAAGAAAATGTAAGATTACTTTTCATTTAAATGTAAGATTGGTTTATTAAAATTGATACATAGATAAGTACAAAAAGTTGTTAAATAGAAAGCTTGGAGGTTTAAATTATGATAGAAGTAAAGAATGTTTCTAAAGTTTATAAAATGGGAAAGGAAACAGTTACAGCGCTTAATAATGTTAATCTTAAAATACACGATGGAGAATTTGTTGCAATAGTTGGGCCTTCTGGTTCGGGAAAATCAACACTAATGCATCTTGTTGGTGGATTAGATACTCCTACATCAGGAAGTGTGCGTGTAGATAATAAGGATATAAGTAGATTAAAAGATAAAGAAATGTCAAAGTATAGAAATAGAACTATAGGATTTGTATTTCAAGCGTTTAACCTTGAAAACACTCAAACCGCTTTAGAGAATGTTATGATGCCGCTTATTTTTGCTGGAATAGGAGGAAACGCAAGGAGAGAAAAGGCTAAAAGAGCTCTTGAGATGGTTGGGCTAGGAGATAAAATAAAGCATAGGCCAAGTGAAATGTCAGGTGGTCAAAGGCAGAGAGTTAGTATCGCTAGGGCGCTTGTAAATGAACCACAAATAATTTTTGCTGATGAGCCTACGGGAAATTTGGATTCTAAAAATGGAGCTCTTATAATGAAGCTTTTAGAAGATTTAAATGAAAAAGGCTATACAATAATTATGGTAACACACAATATGGAAGAAGCTAAAAAGGCTAAGAGACTTATCATGATAAAAGATGGACAGGTTGAGGAGGTTGATGAGAGTGAAATTTAAAGATGGCTTAAGAATGGCAGGAAGGGACCTTACTAGAAGAAAAGGAAGAACGTTTTGGACATCTCTTGCTATAGCGGTAGGAACAATGCTTGTAGTAACTTTAGTCAGTCTTGGAACTTCAGGTGAGAAAATGGCAATGGGAAAGGTTGAAGACAGTACATCGTTAAAACTAATAAATGTCATGAACGAAAAATACTTTGATCCTGAGAACACTGATATGAGTAGTTTCAATCAAGATGATATGTATAAAAAGATAGATGATACAACTGTAAAAAAGGTAAAGAAAATACCTGGAATAGAGAATGTTACAACAAGTATAATTATTAATGTTGATAATATTAAAATAGATGGAAAAGAAAATAAGAATGTAAACCAGGTAATGGGTTCATATAATAATGATAATAGTTTTTCAGAAAGTACTATAAAATCAGTTAGAAAAAATAATAAGAATGATAAGCTTGTTCCAATTATTGCAGGAAGAAACTTAAAAAGTTCAGATAAAGATGGTGTAGTTGTTGGACAGAAGTTTCTAAAGGCTATGGGAATAACAGATTACAAGGCTGTTGTTGGTAAGGAAATAGATATAACTGAGAGCAAAACTGAAAATCAAAATATAACAGTAGCACCTCTTACAGTTAAAGGCAAGGTAATTGGAGTTATAAGCGATAAATTTGAAGCGGATAATCAAATAATGGCGTCAATAGAACTTACAAATAAAATAAAAAGCTACTATACATTTCAGGATGATTATTTAAAAAGCAATGGTTATGAGTCAATTGTTATAATAGCTAAAAATACCGAGAATACACTAAGCATAGGAAAATCAATAAAGAATATGGGATACTACTATGTAAGCTATCAGGATATTGTAAAGAGAAGCCAAAACTCATATAAGATAATGGAAGCTATACTTGCGGTTTTAGGACTTATAGTACTTTTTGTTGCGGCAATTGGAATAGTTAATACAATGACTATGGTTATATATGAAAGAACTAAATCTATAGGAATAATGAAATCTATGGGAGCAAATAGAGGAGAAATAAGGAGCATATTTATACTTCAAGCAGGAATAATGGGAGTACTAGGTGGAGTAATTGGACTTATATTTAGCTTTATAAATGTTAAAATAGTTCAATTAGGATTGAATGCGTATCTGAGAAGTAGAAATATAAAAGAATCTTTAGATATCGTTATGCCTTACTGGCTTGTAATTGGAACTCTGGCTTTTTCTATTTTTATAGCAGTACTTGCTGGAATGTATCCATCAGGTAAAGCGTCAAGAATGGATCCAGTAGATGCATTAAATTCGTAAGGGAGGATAAAATTCATGAAATTATCAGATTGCATTAAAATGGCATTTAGTGATTTAAATAAGAGAAAATTCCGTACGGTATTAACTTCATTTGGTATAGCTATAGGAACTCTTTTAGTTATATTAATGGGAGGCTTTGGAGAAGGCGTTCAAAAAATAAGTATGGATCAAATTAAACAAATGGATTCTATGAGACTTATTACAGTTCGCCCTTATGAATATGTAAATCAGAAGGCTAGTGGAAAATCAGCTCCAAGCGCAAAAGATAAGAAGATAGATAATAATATTCTTAACAAGTTTAAAAATATAAAGGGTGTTTCAAGTGTAAATGCAGGTATAGGAACACAGGTTTCAACAGTTAAATTAGAGAATAAAACATTACAGAAGGTAGACTTTGAAGGATATAATTTAGATTATGATGTGTTTAATAAAGCTAGTGAGAACCAAGTTAGAATGGATAAGGAAAAGTCCAAAAAATTTGGATATAAGCCTATTATAGCAGGTGAAAATTTAAAGAAAACTGATGAAAATTCGGTTCTTGTAGGAAAAGGACTTTTAAAAAGGTTAGGTTTAACCAATGAAAAAAGTGTGGTTGGAAAGGAAATCGAGATTAAAGTTGAATTTCCTAAAATAGAAGGCATGCCAGAAAAGGCACCGCTTGTTATAAAGGCTAAGGTAGCTGGTGTGGTAAACAAACTCTATGAAAATGGGGGAATTGTAATTACAGGAAACGACAGCATGGCAGCAAAAATTCAGGAATATTATATGAATAGTAAAGATTATATCAATGAAAAAGGATATGATAAAGTAACTGTAGAAGCAAAAGATATGGATTCTGTTTCTAGCGTGAGCCATAGAATTCAAAAGTTAAATTATTCATACATTGCCCAAGGTGATTATGCTAACCAGATTAATAATGTATATTTGATATTTAAAATACTTCTTATAGCTGCAGGTGCTATAGTACTTTTAGTTGCATCTATAGGTGTTATAAATACAATGACTATGGCAGTACATGAAAAAACTAAAATGATTGGAATAATGAAAGCTCAAGGTGCATCAAGAAGGAATATAAAGAGAATGTTTATAGTGCAGTCTGGTAGCCTTGGATTTTTAGGAGCAATGGGCGGAACAATAGTAGCTTTAATTTCATCGGTTATTATTAATAAGGTACTTGTAGCCTATAAAGTAGGAGGAATTGAAGCTGGTATGAAGATGGTAGATATAAGGGCATCAATAATAATATTTACTATTTTGTTTACTATAATTGTTTCAATGTTAGCGGGACTTTTACCTGCCGGAAAAGCAGCTAAATTAAATCCTGTAGATTCTCTTAGGTTTGAGTAGGTGAGTTTGTTTTGAAGATAGGTAATAAGAAAGTAATTTTACCCGTAGTTTTCCTTTTTATAATAGCTATTTATGTTGGATTTAATGTTTTTAGATATGAGAGAAATTCTAAGGCAATTAGTAGAACGGTTATGTATTTAAAAGATAGTAATCATAGAGAAGAAAATTTAAGTTCTGCCATAAGCCTTAATGGAGGCAAAAGTGAAAATACATGTGTTTACTTTGCATCAGGAGCACTTAGGAATGGCGGCTTGATGGTTCCAGATGCGACTGCAAATACAACTGAGCTTATGGATTTTTTAAAAAGTAAAGGGTTCAAAAAGCATTATGATTTGGAAAAGCTAAAAGAGGGAGATATATGCTTTACATCAGAAAGTGGAGATAAAAACGAGGTGCCAGATCACACATATATATTTATGAGATGGGTTGATTCAATTCACAAGGATGCATATGTGTGTGACAATCAAAAGAAGGATTATGGCGATACCTATCATAAAAGAAATATAACCTATGAAGCTAAAATAAATAATGAAAAGAAAAGTAGAGCAATATATTATATGAGATAAAAAATACGAGGTTGGATTTTTTAGTTTTAAAGTCCAACCTCGTATTTTTTATATTTTATTAAGTCAAAGGAGTTTGCGTCCAAACCTCTTAAGATATAGAAGAGCGTTTATAGAGGTAGGAAATTGCTAAGAGGTGGTTATTTTGAAGTTCAAGAATATAATGGACTGGCGTCCAAACCTCTTAAGGTGTACAATTATTATATAGTTTTTATATGAAATGGGGAATTTGGGTGATTAAGAATATAGTGTTTGATATTGGAAATGTGCTTTTGAAGTTTACTCCTGTGGAGTTTTTAAAAAGCAAATATAAGGATGATAAGTTAGTTGAGGCTTTGTATGAGAATGTATTTAAAAGTAATGAATGGGTGGAGCTAGATAGAGGCACTATTACGGAGGAAGAAGCAACTTGTAGATTTTGTAAGAGAGATCCACATAATGCAAAATATATAAGAGAAGTTATGGAAACCTGGAATGAAATGCATGTACCAGTAGAAGGAACTTCGGAATTAATGAAAGAATTAAGAGAGAAAGGGTATAAAATATACCTTTTATCTAACTATCACTTAAAGGCTTTTAAGCTGATAAGTGATAAGTATGATTTTATAAGGGATGTAGATGGAGGAATAATATCTTCTAAAGTGAAGCTTTTAAAACCAGAGCTGGAAATATATAAGGCTTTAACTAATAGTTGTGGTATAAAGCCTGAAGAAAGCATATTTATAGATGATAGAGAAGAGAACGTTGAAGCAGCAATAAAATTAGGCTTTAACGGGATAGTCTTTAAAGATGCATATGAGCTTAAAGGTAAATTTGATGAATTAGGGATAGCAATATAATTTTGCATTAGTATGGGTAGAGAAAATTGATGAGTACATGAAGTTAAAGTAAGGTTTATTGTAGGTTAAACTACTAAACCATACATGCATTAAAATACACTTAAAATAGGCATTTTAGTGCATGTATAAGTTCTATTCATCATTGTTTTGGCTGTGTTGACATTATTTAAGTTTTTATATATACTTTGATTATCAAAATATTTGATAATCAATATAAAAAGGGAGAGGTTACAATGAAATTACCTCCTTTACAAATAGGAGATTTAAAAGCTGATATCCCAATAATCCAGGGTGGAATGGGAGTTGGAATCTCAAGATCAAGTCTTGCCTCAGCAGTTGCTAATTGCGGAGGAGTTGGAACAATTTCAGGTGTGCAAATTGGATTTGATGAGCCTGATTTCGAAACTAATACGTTTAATGCAAATATAAGAGCTTTAAATAAGCATATAAAGAAAGCTAAACAAGAGAGTAAACGAGGAATTATTGCCGTTAATTTTATGGTAGCAATGAACGATTATGATAAATATGTTAAAAGTGCTGTTGACGCAGGTGCTGATTTAATAGTATCAGGAGCAGGGCTTCCAACTGCATTGCCTAAAATAGTAGAAGGAAGTAAAGTTAAGATTGCACCAATAGTATCTTCACCTAAGGCAGCTTCTGTAATATGTAAGATGTGGGATAAGCATCACGGAAGAATCCCAGATTTGATTGTGGTTGAAGGTCCGGAAGCAGGGGGACATTTAGGATTTAAAGCAGAACAAGTTAAAGGGTCACATGAAGAACTTTCGGATATACTTACTGGAGTACTTACTGCAATAAAACCTTTTGAAGAAAAACATGGAGTTAAAATACCAGTAGTTTGCGGTGGAGGAGTATTTTACGGAAAAGACATTGCAAAATATATAAAACTTGGTGCATCAGGAGTTCAAATGGCAACTAGATTTATAGCTACAGAAGAATGTGATGCTAACTTAAACTATAAGAATGTTTATGTAAATTGCAAAGAAGATGATATAAAAATAGTGAAGAGCCCTGTTGGAATGCCTGGAAGAGCAATAAGCAATAAATTTGTACAAAGTAATGACAAAAATATTACTATAACTAAATGCTATAATTGTTTAAAACCATGTAATCCAAAGGATACACCTTATTGCATTTCTAAGGCGCTTATAAATGCAGTAAATGGAAATGTTGATGAGGCGCTTTTATTTACTGGTGCTAAATCCTATAAGATAGATAAAATCGTTAAGGTGAAAGAGCTTATTAATGAATTAATTAGTGATGCTGAATGTGAATTTTAAAATATTGAAAGTTTAACAATGAAATGAATGGTGAGAGATTTGGATAGAACAATTACTATAATTAATGAAACTTTAGTTGAACTTTTTAATGATATTTTAACTATAGAACAAACTGCTTTAAAGCAGGGAGGGTTTAATGACCTTTCTGTTACTGAAGTACACACGATAGAAGCTATAGGTATGTATGTTCCCAGGACCATGTCTGAGGTTGCAGCTACACTTGGAATTACTGTTGGCACACTAACAACGGCTGTAGGAAATTTAGTTAAAAAGGGTTATGTTAAAAGAGAACGCTCAGAAGAAGATAGAAGAGTTGTTAAAATAGCCCTTACAAAGAGAGGAAAGCTTGCATATAGAATTCATGCAAAATTTCATTCTGATATGGTAAAGGAAACAGTAAAGGGATTGAGTAAAGAGGAAGAGAGAGTCCTAACTTCTGCACTTGAAAAATTAAATAGATTCTTTAGAGACAAATATCATATTAAAAACTGTAAAAAGGACTGATAAAGTGAATAGTGTTGAGATTATAGGGACTGGAAGCTATGTCCCAGAAAAAATAGTTACTAATGAAGATATGTCTAAGATAGTTGATACTAGTGATGAGTGGATATCATCAAGAACAGGTATAAAGGAAAGAAGAATATCTATAAACGAAAATACATCAGATTTAGGTGCTAAAGCTGCCTTAAGGGCAATAGAGGACTCAAACATAAAACCAGAAGAAATAGATTTAATAATAGTTGCAACTACAAGTCCAGACTCATATACTCCATCCGTAGCTTGTATTGTTCAGGAGAAGATAGGTGCCAAAAATGCTGCCTGTTTTGATTTGAATGCGGCATGTACTGGATTTATATTTGCTCTTAATACGGCATCTCAGTTTATAAAAACAGGAGAGTATAAAACAGCTCTTGTAGTAGGAACAGAGGTACTATCAAAGATACTTGATTGGCAAGATAGAGGTACATGTGTACTTTTTGGAGATGGTGCAGGTGCGGTAATTATAAGAGGCGGAGATGAAAACGGAATTATTAAAGCATGTCTTGGTTCAGATGGTACGGGAAAAGACTTCTTGCATTGTCCAGCGACTAATGTGATAAATCCATTTTCGGATGAAAAAGGTTTAGCAAGCAGTAAGATTTCTATGAATGGAAGAGAAGTCTTTAAATTTGCAGTTAAGGTAATGGTAAGCTCAGTTAAAAAGGTTATAGAAGATAGTGGACTAAATATAGAAGACATTGATTATATAGTACCTCATCAGGCTAACATTAGAATAATAGAGTTTGCAGCTAAAAAACTTGGATTAAGTATGGACAAATTTTTTATAAACCTACAAAACTATGGAAATACATCTGGAGCGACTATACCACTGGCAATAGATGAAATGAATAAAAAAGGCTTGCTTAAAAGAGGTGCTAAAATAGTTGTAGTTGGTTTTGGTGGAGGACTTACTTGGGGTTCCATGGTTCTTAAATGGACTAAATAATACAGTATACTTTGCATCATGTGATTTTAGGAGGAATATTTTATGGTACTTGATAAAGTAAGAGAAGTTATAGCAAATCAAATAAGTGTTGATAAAGAGACCATAGATATGGCAACATCTTTTGGAAAAGATTTAAATGTTGACTCATTAGATTTATTTCAAATAATAATTGAATTAGAAGAAAAATTTGATATTCAAATAGAAGATACTGAAAATATAAAAACTGTAGGAGATGCAGTTAAGTTTATTGAAGCACAACTAAAAAAGAAGTAGCAATAAGAGTTATATAATAAAAAGGGTTTGCTTTGCAGATCTTATCAGGAGGTAAATTATGTTAAAAACTCAGTTTTGTGATATAATTGGAATAAAATATCCAATAATTCAAGGTGGAATGGCATGGGTTGCAGATAGTTCACTTGCAGCGGGAGTTTCAAATGCAGGAGGACTCGGAATAATAGCAGCAGCAAATGCACCAGTTGAGTATGTAAGAGATGAAATAAGGAAGGCAAAAAAACTTACGGATAAGCCATTCGGAGTTAATATAATGCTCTTAAGTGATAATGCAGAAGAAGTTGCAAAAATGGTCTGTGAGGAAGGCGTAAAGGTAGTTACCACAGGAGCAGGAAATCCAGGTAAGTATATAGATATGTGGAAGGAACACGACATCAAGGTTATTCCTGTTGTAGCATCTGTAGCGCTTGCAAGGAGAATGGAAAGATGTGGAGTAGATGCTGTAGTAGCTGAAGGTTGTGAATCAGGAGGTCATGTAGGAGAATTAACTACAATGGCATTAGTGCCACAAGTAGTAGATGCTATAAACATTCCTGTAATTGCAGCTGGAGGAATAGGTGACGGAAGAGGTGTTGCAGCTGCATTTGCACTTGGAGCATCAGGAGTTCAGGTTGGAACAAGATTTTTAATAGCAAAAGAGTGTACTGTACACCAAAATTACAAGAATAAAGTTTTGAAAGCTAAGGACATCGATACAGAAGTAACAGGAAGAAGTACAGGACACCCAGTAAGAGTTCTTAGAAACAAGCTTGCTAGAAAATATAAGCTAATGGAAAAAGAAGGAGCATCGCCAGAGGAAATGGAAGAGTTAGGAAGAGGAGCGCTTCCAAGAGCAGTAAGAGAAGGGGATGTGGATAATGGTTCTGTAATGGCAGGGCAAATTGCAGGACTAATTAATAAAGAAGAAACTTGTGATGAAATAGTTGAAAGCATGTTTAAAGAAGCAGTAGAAGTTATAGATAGAATTAAATAGGAGATGTATTAAGTGGGAAAGATTGCATTTGTTTTTTCAGGACAGGGTTCGCAGTATGTTGGAATGGGAAAGGATCTATACGATAATTACCAAAGCGCAAAGGAAACTTTTGATAAAGCTGATGAAGTGCTTGGCTTTAAAATCAGTGAATTATGCTTCGAAGGAAAAGATGAAGAATTAAATTTAACTGAGAACACTCAGCCAGCAGTTTTAATTACTAGTATAGCTGCTTTAAGAGCACTTGAAGAAGAAAAAGGAATAAAACCTGATGTTGTTGCAGGTCTAAGCTTAGGAGAGTATTCTGCACATGTTTGCAGTGGGAGTTTTTCATTTGAGGATGCAGTAAGATTAGTGAAAAAAAGAGGAAGATATATGCAAGAAGCAGTACCAAAAGGAATAGGTACTATGGCTGCTATAATCGGACTTGAAGGTGATGTAGTTAGAGGTATATGCGCTGAGCAATCAAAAGAAGGAATAGTAGAGGTAGCAAATTATAATTGTCCAGGACAAATTGTTATAGCAGGAGAAGTTAAAGCTGTTGAAAGCGCCTGTACTAAGTTAAAGGAAAGCGGAGCAAGAAGAACAGTAATGCTTTCAGTAAGTGGACCATTTCACACATCTATGCTAAAGAGTGCTGCTGAAAAATTAGAAGAAGAATTAAAGAATATAAATATAGAAGATATGAAGGTACCAGTTATTACAAATGTAACAGGAGACTATGTAGAAGATAAGGATCAGATAAAAGGTTTATTGAAAAAGCAAGTCATGAGCTCTGTTAGATGGGAAGATACAATAAGAAGAATGATGGATGATGGAGTAGATACATTTATAGAGCTTGGACCAGGTAAGACCTTAAGTTCATTTATAAAGAAAATAAATAGAAAAATGACTATATTTAATATTGAAAAAGCTGAAGATTTAAATAAAATTCAGTTATAGGAGGATATTATGGAAAAGTTATTATCCGGTAAGGTTGCTGTAGTTACAGGTGCAGGAAGAGGACTTGGAAGAGCAATAGCATTGAAATTAGCAGCTGAAGGAGCTAACCTTGTTGTAAATTATAGAAGTAGTGAAGCTGAAACTCAAAAGCTTATAAAGGAAATTGAAGAGTTAGGTTCAAAGGCTGTAGCAGTAAAAGCAGATATAAGTAAATACGATGAAGCAGAAACTATTATAAAAAAGGCTTTGGATGAATATGGAACTGTTGATATATTAGTTAACAATGCAGGAATAACAAAGGATAACCTTTTGTTAAGAATGAAGGAAGAAGATTTTGATAGTGTAATTAATGTAAACCTAAAAGGAGCATTTAACTGTATAAAGCATACAAGTCGTGTGATGCTTAAGAAAAAAAGTGGTAAAATAATAAATATATCATCTGTTATAGGATTAATAGGAAATGCAGGTCAAGTAAATTATGCTGCTGCAAAGGCAGGAATTATAGGTATGACAAAATCAGTAGCTAAAGAACTTGCAAGTAGAGGAATTACAGTTAATGCTGTAGCCCCTGGAATCATAAAAAGCGATATGACAGATGCACTTACAGATAAGCAAAGAGAAAGTATAGTGGCAGCAGTACCACTTAATAAAGTAGGAGAGGCAGAAGATGTTGCTAATCTTGTTCTATTTTTAGCTTCAGATCTTTCTTCTTATATAACAGGTCAAGTTATAAATGTAGATGGCGGAATGGTAATGTAAACTATATTGTAAAGGAAGGTGCAGTAAATGAATAGGAGAGTTGTTATAACAGGAATTGGAGCAGTAACACCTGTTGGAAATAACGCTGACAGCTTTTGGTGCTCAATCAAAGAAGGAAAATGTGGTATAGATAAAATAAAAGCTTTTGATGCAACAGATTTTAAGGTGAAGTTAGCAGCAGAAGTTAAGGATTTTACCCCAGAAGATTTTATTGACAAAAGAGAAGCTAATAGAATGGATAGATTCTCACAATTTGCAATAGTAGCAGCAGATGAAGCAATAAAGGATTCAAAGCTTGATCTTGAAAGTATAGATAAAAATAGATTTGGAGTTATAGTAGGTTCAGGTATAGGCGGTATTGGTACTATAGAGAAACAGGATGAAAAGCTTATTACAAAAGGACCAGGCAGAGTATCACCAATGACTATACCAATGATTATTGCAAATATGGCATCTGGAAATTTAGCTATAAGATATGGAGCAAAGGGGATATGCACAACTATAGTAACAGCATGTGCTTCGGCTAATAATTCCATAGGAGAGTCTTTTAGAAACATAAAATTTGGATATTCAGATGTAATGATAAGTGGTGGTAGCGAAGCAGGAATAACTCCGCTTTCACTTGCAGGTTTTGCATCTATGAAGGCTGTTACAAAAAGTGAAGACCCTAAAAGAGCATCTATTCCATTTGATAAGGATAGAAGTGGTTTTGTAATGGGCGAAGGTTCAGGAATTGTTATCCTTGAAGAATTAGAACATGCACTTAAAAGAGGAGCTAAAATATATGCTGAAATAGTAGGTTATGGAGCAACTTGTGATGCATATCATATAACTTCACCAGCACCAAATGGCGAGGGCGGAGCTAGAGCAATGAAACTTGCAATGGAAGAGGACAATGTAAGACCAGAAGATATTTCGTATATAAATGCTCATGGAACAAGTACAGCTTATAATGATAGTTTTGAAACTCAAGCTATAAAAACTGTTTTAGGAGAATATGCATATAAGGTTCCTGTAAGTTCAACAAAATCAATGACAGGTCATTTACTTGGTGCAGGGGGAGCAGTAGAAGCAATCATATGTGCTAAGGCTATAGAAGAAGGATTTATTCCACCAACTATTGGATACAAAGAAGCAGATCCTGAATGTGACCTTGATTATGTACCGAACGAAGGAAGAAACGCAGAAGTTAATTATGTGTTATCCAATTCACTTGGTTTTGGCGGACATAATGCTACACTTTTGTTTAAAAAATATAAATAAAGTAATAATTAGTAATTGAGAAGGAAGTGTTGTATAACATGGACTATAAAGAAATAGAAGAACTTATAAAAACCATTGATAATTCCGGACTTACATATCTTGAAATAGAGTCAAATGGAACTAAAATAACAATGAGAAAAGGCACAAGTAATGAAGAAAGCACAAGTGTAGTTCAAAATGCTCAGATTCAAGAAAATAAAATAGAGAGAGTAGTTACTACACAAACCCATGATGATGATAAAAAAGTAATAGATAAGCCTAGCGTAGACGATGAAAACATAAGAGTTGTAACTTCACCTATAGTAGGTACTTTCTATGAATCTTCAGGACCTGACTCAGAAGCTTTTGCAAAGGTTGGAACACAAGTAAAAAAAGGTCAAACTCTTTGTATAATTGAAGCCATGAAGCTTATGAATGAAATAGAATCTGAATTTGATGGTGAAGTTGTAGAAGTACTTGTTAAAAATGAAGAAATGGTAGAGTACGGTCAAGAATTATTTAAAATAGCTTTGAAGTAAATTGAAAGCGGGTGTTTTTATTGAGTTTAAGTATAGAACAAATTATGGAAATTATTCCTCATAGATATCCAATGTTATTGGTAGACAGAGTTGAAGAAATAGAACCAGGGAAAAGAGCAGTGGGATATAAAAATGTTACTTTTAATGAACAGATATTTCAAGGTCATTACCCAGGTAAACCAATAATGCCAGGAGTTCTTATGATTGAAGCATTAGCTCAACTTGGTGGTGTTGCAATTTTAAGTTTAGATAAGTATAAGGGAAAGAAGCCTATACTTGGAGCAGTAAAGAATGCTAAGTTTAGAAGAATGGTAGTTCCAGGTGATGTACTAAAGTTAGAAATTGAAATAGTTAAAGTTAAAGGACCAGCTGGAATAGGAAAAGGAATAGCAACGGTTAATGGAGAAAAGGCAGTAGAAGCTGAAATTACATTTATGATAGTATAGCTTCTAAAGTAAATTTTGAAATTCTAGGATTACTGAAGCGAGTGTTAGCTAAGTAATCCTTCAGTAACAAGAATGGAGAGAATAATATGATAAGTAAAATTTTAATTGCTAATAGGGGAGAGATAGCAGTTAGAATAATAAGAGCCTGTAGAGAAATGGGAATAGAGACAGTGGCTATTTATTCTGAGGCAGATAAAGAATCAATGCATGTATATCTTGCAGATGAAGCAGTATGTGTTGGACCAGCGAAAACTCAAGATAGCTATCTTAACATAGGAAATATAATAAGTGCTACAGTTCTTACAAAAGCACAAGCGATACATCCAGGCTTTGGTTTTCTATCTGAGAATGGTAAGTTCGCAAAAATGTGCAGTGAATGTAATATAGCATTTATAGGACCAGATGCTGAAACCATTGAAAACATGGGAAATAAAGCAAAAGCAAGAGAAATAATGATAAAGGCAGGAGTACCGGTAGTTCCAGGATGTGAAGGAACTATTGATAGTGAAGATCAGGCTTTAAAAGAGGCAACTAGAATAGGATATCCTGTTATGCTTAAAGCTTCAGCAGGTGGAGGCGGAAGAGGTATAAGAATTGTAAGAGAAGAAAAAGACCTCATAAGTTCCTTTAGAAATGCTAAAAGCGAAGCTAAAGCAGCCTTTGGTGATGATTCAATGTATATGGAAAAGTTTATAGAAGAACCTAGACATGTTGAGTTTCAAATATTAGGAGATTCTTTTGGAAATGTAGTTTATCTTGGAGAAAGAGACTGCTCAATTCAAAGAAGAAACCAAAAAGTTTTAGAGGAAGCACCATCACCAGTTATGACAGAAGAACTTAGGCGTGAGATGGGAGAAGCGGCTGTAAGAGCAGCTAAAGCCGTAAATTATAAAAATGCTGGAACCATAGAATTTCTATTAGATAAGCATGGAAATTATTACTTCATGGAAATGAATACAAGAATTCAGGTTGAACATGGTATAACTGAAATGGTTACAGGCGTTGACCTAGTTAAAGAGCAGATAAAAATAGCATCAGGAAATAAATTATCTTTCAATCAAAGTGATATAAAAATTAAGGGTCATGCAATAGAGTGTAGAATAAATGCTGAAAATCCTGAAAAGAACTTTATGCCATCACCTGGAGAAATTAAGTACTTCCATGTTCCTGGTGGACCTGGAGTAAGATTAGATAGCGCAGCATATACTGGATACAATATACCTCCAAATTATGATTCCATGATTGGAAAGCTTATAGCATATGGCAAGGATAGAGCTGAAGCTATAAATATAATGGAGAGAGCTCTTGGAGAGTTCATAATTGATGGTATTGATACAAATGTAGACTTCCAGTATGAAGTAATAAACAATGAGAAGTTTATTAAGGGAAAATATAATACAAGTTTTATAGAAAAAGAATTAAAACATTGAAAATCATGTAGAGAGGGGGCATAAGCGTGGGATTATTTAAGAAGAGAAAGTATATTACTGTAAGTAGTAAAAACTTGGATGAAAATAATGATGTTGAAAATCAACCTACCATACCTGATGGAATGTGGATAAAGTGTTCAAAGTGCGGTAAAATTCTTTATAAAAGTGATGTTGATGATAACTTTAAAGTATGTCCTAAGTGTAATGCACATCTTAGAATGAATGCAAGAGAGAGAATAGAATTTATAATTGACGAAGGAACTTTTATAGAATTTGATAAAAATATGATGGCAGCTAATCCATTAGAGTTTCCAAACTATGAAGCTAAGATAAAAAGCATGCAAGAAAAGACTGGATTAAAAGATGGAGTGGTTACAGGACTCGGAAACATAAATGGATACAAGACTGTTATAGCAGTAATGGATAGTAATTTTATGATGGGAAGTATGGGTTCAGTGGTTGGTGAAAAAATCACAAGAGCAATAGAAGAGGCGACTGAAAGAAAACTTCCAGTAATAATCTTTACAACTTCTGGTGGAGCGAGAATGCAGGAGGGAATGTTTTCTTTGATGCAGATGGCAAAGACTAGCGCAGCGCTTGCAAAACATAATGAAGCGGGACTTTTATATGTTTCGGTTTTAACTGACCCAACAACAGGTGGAGTCACAGCAAGCTTTGCTATGTTAGGAGATATAATACTAGCTGAGCCTAAAACTCTTATTGGGTTTGCGGGAAGAAGAGTTATAGAGCAGACCATAAATCAAAAACTTCCTTCTGATTTTCAAACTTCAGAGTTCTTATTTAAGCATGGATTTATCGATATGATAGTGGAAAGAAAAGAATTAAAAGTTACTTTAGGAAATATCCTAAGAATGCACAGTTAGGAGGTGCGCTGATATAATGGAAAATTCACAGGAATTAACTCCGTGGCAAAGACTTACAATAGCGAGAATGTTAGAACGTCCAACCTCTCTTGAGTATATAGATTTAATATTTGATTCATTTATGGAGTTTCATGGCGACAGAGCTTTTGGAGATGATGCTGCAATTGTTGGTGGAGTTGCAGAATTTAATGGAATGCCAGTTACTGTAATAGGTCAGCAAAAGGGAAGAAACACAAACGAAAATATAAAGAGGAATTTCGGAATGCCTAGTCCTGAAGGATATAGAAAAGCTTTAAGGCTTATGAAACAAGCAGAAAAGTTTAATAGGCCTTTAATATGTTTTGTGGATACATCAGGAGCTTATTGCGGTGTGGAAGCGGAACAGAGAGGGCAGGGAGAAGCTATTGCTAAGAATTTAATAAGCATGGCGAACTTGAAGATTCCAGTAATTTCTGTTGTTATAGGCGAAGGTGGAAGTGGAGGCGCACTTGCTATGGCAGTTGCTGATGAAGTTTGGATGCTTGAAAACTCAGTGTATTCGCTTTTATCGCCAGAAGGTTTTGCGAGTATATTATGGAAGGATTCAAGCAGAGCTAAAGAGGCTGCAGAGGTTATGAAGATAACGGCAGATGACCTTAAAGGTTATGGTATAATAGATAAGGTTATAAAGGAACCAGATGGCGGAGCACAAAATGATATAACTATGGTTGCAAATGCCCTAAGAGAGAATCTTAAAAAAGCAATCGAAGGACTTTCAAGCACTGGTATTAATGAATTACTAGACAATAGATATAATAAGTTTAGGCAAATAGGAAAGTTCATAGAGAATGAAGATAACTAATATAAAAGAATTATGCTGGCAAAGGAGTAATTAAAAGTTCTCTGCCAGTTTTTTGATTTTTTAGATGGCTTATATACTATGTTAAAATCGCCGTTGAAAAATTTTTTCTGCAAGTTGTATAATATATAAAGTAACGGTTATAATCACGGATTGGAAATGTTTTAAAACTTATTATTAAGTTGGTTTTTAATAAGATAGTTTAACATAGAAGTATGATGCAAATAGATGAAACTAGTAAATACAATTTAGAAATGAGTGATTAAGCTTATGAGAAAAATATTGGTTATTTCTGAGAAACCATCAGTTGGTAGAGATATAGCTAATGTGCTTGGATGTAAAACTAGGGGTGAAGGATGTCTTATTGGTGCTAAATATATTGTTACGTGGGCAGTAGGACACTTGGTAACTTTATGGGAGCCAGAAGAATACAATGCAATTTATAAAAAATGGAGATTTGATACATTACCTATAATACCGGAAGTTATGAAAATAAAGCCTATTGATGGCACAAAGAAGCAGTTTAATATAATAAAAAAGCTCATGAATGATAACAGTGTGGAGTCCCTCATATGTGCAACAGATGCTGGAAGAGAGGGAGAACTTATTTTTAGATATACATACGAAGCAGCAGAATGTAAAAAGCCATTTTCTAGACTTTGGATATCAAGTATGACTGATGAAGCGATAAAGGAAGGATTTTCGACAATAAAACCAGGGACAGAATACGATAACCTTTATCACTCTGCAAAGTGCAGATCAGAAGCAGATTGGCTTGTTGGAATGAATGCTAGTAGGGCGTATACCCTAAAGTATAATGTGCTTTTAAGTGTTGGTAGAGTTCAAACTCCAACGCTTGCAATAATTGTTAAGAGGCAAAAAGAAATAGATAATTTTGAGCCAAAGGATTATTGGGAAGTGGTTTCTAAGTACGAGGGTTTTAATGGAACTTGGTTTGATAAAGAGACCAAGGAATCTAAGATAATGGATAAAAAGAAAGCAGATGATTTGGGGGCAAAAATCTTAGGACAAACAGGTAAGGTTATTAGTATTGAAAATAAGAAAAAGAAGCAAGTTCCACCTCTCTTATATGATTTAACAGAACTTCAAAGAGACTGTAATAAGAAGTTTGGGTTTTCAGCACAAAAAACTTTAGACATAGTTCAAAGCTTGTACGAGAAAAGAAAGATGGTAACATATCCCAGAACCGACAGCAGATATTTAAGTCACGATATGGTGAACAAAATAAAAAAAACTATTGGACGATTAAATATTAATCCATACGACAAATATGTCGGAGAAATACTTAAGTTATCTAAATTGCCAATGGGCAAAAGAATTATAGATGATTCCAAAGTAACAGACCATCATGCCATAATACCTACAGATGTAAAACCAAATTTGAGTACGTTAACTAAGGATGAGCTTAAAGTCTATGATGCTATAGTTAGAAGATTTTTATGTGTTTTTTATCCTAACTATGAGTACACTATAACCAAAATAGTTACAGAAGTTGTAGAAGAGAATTTTTTGACTCAGGGAAAAACTATTTTAAAGCTTGGATGGATGGAATTTTATAAGCATGATAAAAAAGAAAAAGATGATGAAAATAGTGAGCCAGATGAGCTTCCTAAGTTAAAAAAGAATGAAAGTGTCCAGGTTAAAGATAGCGAAATTAAAGCTAAAAAGACCAAGGCACCAAGCTCTTATACTGAAGCCTCGTTACTTTCTGCTATGGAAAATGCAGGTCGATTTGTGGAGGATGAACAGCTTAAAGAACAGCTTAAAGATGGAGGACTTGGTACACCAGCTACTAGAGCCTCAATAATAGAAAGATTAATACAGGTTGGATACATACAGCGTAAAGGAAAAAGCCTACACCCTACTGATAAAGGAATGAAGCTAATAGAGATAGTACCATATGAATTGAGATCACCTGAAACTACTGGTAAGTGGGAAAAAGGTTTGTCTTCAATTTCCAAAGGTAAAATGGCTTCAGAAAGGTTTATGCAAAGTATAAAAAGATATGTTCAATATATAATACAAGAATCTGTGAAGGTAAATCGAAGTGTAGTTTTTCAGAACAATGATAGTAAGTTTCCTCAAAAGAACAAACAACTTCCTGAGGCTATAGGAGAGTGTCCATTTTGTAAAAGAGGAAAGGTATACGAGAATTCAAAAGCTTTCTACTGTAGTGAATGGAAAGGTGGATGTAAGTTTACAACCTGGAAGGATTCGCTTAAAAATTATGGAATACAGGTTGACAAAGATTTAGAAAAGAAATTACTTAAGGAAAGAGTATTGTATAATGTTTTTGGAATAGAACCTAAAAGTGGAGAGAAAACGGTGTATACATTAAAAATGAACAATTATGGTGCTGTTATAGCAAAGACACAATAAACCAGAGGAATTAACCTCTGGTTATATATAAAAACGTACTAATCCCATATAGTTGCGTTTTTTATTGTTACATTACCTGAAGAAGATATTTCAATCATTTCAGAACCACTTGATTTATCACCATGTAATCTTAAAATATATTTTTCTTTTTTAGATGGTGTTAATTTCTTACTAACGGTATTGTTACAATCAAATGTATCCAATATATTGTAATTTGAATCTAAAATATAAAGTTTAGCATTTCCTGAACTAATACTTGGTTTGCATTTTATTGTTATTGTAGATGCCTTCTTAGCATATATATTTTTTATGGTTCTTGTACCTTGAAACTGTACAAAAACTATTTTATCATTAGCATTGGTACTATTCTGTGTAAATTTTAGGCATTTAAATTTGTCACTTTATTTTGAACGGAATTATTATGTTTAGAGAAACCATAGTAAACTCCACCTACCAATACGACAATGCAAAATACTATAATTAAAGGAATAAATACTTTTTTTCTAATCATTAAAACACCCAATTTCTATAATTTTATTATTTATAAACTATAATACTAATTGTTTTTGTAATGTTATTTGTTGTTGTAGCTGTAATAGTAGCATTTCCAGGACTTATACCTTCAACAATTCCATCAACACAAACTTTAGCTATATTATCATTTGAGGATTTCCACATTATAATTTTGTCTGTAGCGTTCTCGGGAGCTATAGTTGTTTTTATTGAAGTATATTCACCAGTTGCAATTGAAGTTTTATCACAGTTAAGCGTCAAATCATTTACCGGGAAATAATTTGTACTGTCAACATGCTTTTCATAAATATCATCATTTGTATCAGTAGTTGCATTTCCACCAATTTGAATCCAATGATAGTCTGGTCCCATCATTTCAGCTATTCTGGAAGTTGGTGTTGAAGCTGAAGCAGATATGTTTCCAGTCAATTGATTATTGGCATATTCAAGAGGAGGATTTGAAGCAATAGAAGAAAAGTAGTTGTATTTTGCAGCGTAGTGTCTTTCTATTTGTTGAAGATCATTATAAAAAGTAGGCTTCATGTAAGAAGTTGCACACATTTTTTGAAGGCCAATATTATCATCCCCAGCAATTCCACGAGTTAAATCGGAAGAAGTATATAATTCAAATGGAATATTTTTAGTGCTTATTAAATTTTGCACATAGCCTCTGCAAACTTCTCCGGTCCATTTAAAACCTAGATATGGTTTACCTAAATTCGAGAAATAGGGATCTAAAAGTGCGACTCTTTTAGGCAAAAGTTCATGGGGAATGTTTCCGGAGTCTACATTATCGCTTATTTGTTGTGTAAGTAAAATAGCCATTTGGCTTCCAAGGGAATGTCCTGCAATTCTAATTTCATTTCCTCTATAATCTTTCATAGCTTGTACATATTTTTGATACAAAAGTTGAGAGGCAGGAATGTTTACCGTATTTACAGTCTCGTATGAACCATCTCCCTTTCTCCAACGCATTCCCTGAGGACCTTTTGTTGTCCATATTTTGGCTTCTGCATCTAAAACACCTATTTCGTCAGAAAATTGATTCCAGTAGAATACACCAACGTTCCAACCTTTTTTTATCCAGTCGTCTGCAGTATCTTTCCCGTAAATGTAAAAAGACTCTCTATGCCTTAATAGATAATATTCAGGCTGCCAACCGTGTATGTATATTATAGTTGGTTTGGAAGGGTCAAAGGCTGGGTTGGTTTGACCTGAAACGAACTTGTAAGGTTTGTTGTCCATACCATACCAGTATATGCCACAATCCAGGCTATCCCAGTAGGATCTGTCCCAGTTAACCTCACTAGCCTTTACATTAAAAGAAAGTCCTAAAATGATAGTAAGTAAAAGAGCAATAGAGACCATAATTTTTTTCATAAAAATACCCCCTAAGTATATAATTACTTTTAATACAAATAATACAATATAAATAAGAAAATTACAAATATGTTGACATAGCTATGTATTGGGTATATAATCGTATAAAAATAAAGTTTATAGATGCGAAGAAGAGAAAAGTAAATTTGATAAGTTTTATAAGCGAATTGGGAAATGGTGTGAGCCCAAGTAAAATATCAAGCTGAAAGACATCTCGGAGCATATTATCTGAAATTATTAGGATAATACGGTTTCTACCGTTAAAATGATAAAGAGAGTCAATTTATTTGATTTTAAATAAAGGATGGCACCGTGAAAAGCCTTCACTCCTTACTGGAGTGGAGGCTTTTTTTATTTTAAATAAATTGATTAATCAGGGTGGTACCGCGTTTAAAATCGTCCCTTTTGGGGGCGATTTTTTATTTTTTGAAAATTTAGGAGGTAAATTTATGGAAAGATGCTTAGTAAATGAAACTGAAAAAAAATTAGAAGAAGTAGTTAAGCTTCAAGGGTGGGTGCACAAGCTAAGAAAGCTAGGGAAAATAGCGTTCGTATTATTAAGGGATAGAACAGGAATAATTCAATGTGTTGTGGATGCAAAGAAAATAGATGTTAAAGAACTTAAATTAGAAAGTGTAGTAGAGATAGAGGGTATCGTTAAAGAGAATGAGGGTAGGTTTGAGATTCAAGTAAATAGCATTAAAACATTATCAAAAGCTTTAGAGAAGATTCCAATTGAAATAAATAAGGAGGATATGGAATTAAATATAGATACTCTTATAGAAAATAGAATTCTCAGTATGAGAAACAGCAGAGTAAACTCTGTATTTAAAATAGAAACAGAAATAGCACATGGTTTTTCTGAGTTTTTAGTTAAAAATGGTTTTACTGAAATATACACTCCTAAGATAGTTTCTGAAGGAGCAGAAGGTGGAACTGAATTATTTAAACTTAAGTATTTTGATAAGGAGGCATATCTCGCTCAAAGTCCACAATTTTATAAACAGATGATGGTGGCAGCCGGTTATGAAAGGGTTTTTGAAATAGGTCATGTATATAGAGCTGAAAGTCATGATACTAAAAGACATTTGAATGAATATATAAGCATGGACTTAGAGATGGGATTTATAAATGATGAAATGGATTTAATAAGGTTCGAGATTGAGCTTTTAAAATATATTTTTCAAAATGTAAGGCAAAAGTGTAGTAAGAGCATTGAGCTTTTAAAGGTGGAAATACCTACAATACAAGAAGTACCAATAATGCCTCTTAATGAAGCTATCACTATATTGAGAGAAGTGTACAATAAGAAGGAGCTTACTACAGATATAGATCATGAAGGGGAAGAGCTTATCGGAAGATTTGTAAAAGAAAAATATAATTCTGACTTTGTATTTTTAACACACTATTCAAAAGATAAGAGACCTATGTATACAATGCCATGTGGAAAAAATTTAACTCACAGCTTTGACTTGATTTTTAGAGGTATGGAGATTACAACCGGTGGACAGAGAATAAATGATTATGATATGTTAAGACAAAGCATGCTTGATAAGGGACTTAAAGTAGAAAGTTTTAAAAGTTATCTTGATGTATTTAAGTTTGGAATGCCACCTCATGGTGGGCTTGCCATTGGACTTGAAAGGATAACGATCAAACTGTTAAACTTAGATAATATAAGAGAAGCTGCTTTCTTTGTAAGAGATAAAAAGAGAATTTTGCCGTAGCGGTTGACTTATACGTTACTAAGCAATATAATTTCATTAATTTGGGAAAGGAAGTGAAGATATTATGGATGAGGATAAATTATATATGTACAGTGCAATTGCAACGCTGGCTTTAGGTATATCTGCATTTGTATTTTTTCAATTAGCTATAGGCTATAAAAATTATATTTATTTTTTAGGAACTGCATTAAGCATAGCAGCAATCTTCTTAGCATTTTACATGAAGGCAAAAATAATTCATAAGCTAAACTATGAAAGATTTAAAAGGTATTGGGGAGAATTTCAAAAGAGGAAAAGAAACACAAGAAATGTAAAAAAGTTTTTTGAATTTCACAAGGAAGATAATGCAGATGAGTTTAATGTTGATGAACAAACTTGGGAAGACCTTAATATGAATAAAGTTTTTGAACTTGCAGATAGAACATTAACATCACCAGGAGAAGAGATGCTTTATAAGATATTTAAAACACCTGAATTTTCGAAGGAAAAGCTCCTTGAAAGAAATTCAATTATAAAGATATTTCAAAATAACAAGGAAGTTAGAGAAAAAGTTGGATTAGAGCTTATTAAGCTTGGAAGAAAAAAAGAAAATGGAGTTACGGATCTTATATGGAAGGACATTGAGGTCGATTATAAATATAAATATGTATTCAATTTTTTATTTTGGGGTACACTAGCATCAATTTTAACAATACCAATACTTAAATATGGATACATAATTCTCTTAGCAGCCTTTATATTAATGAACACTATTGAACACAATAAGTTTAAGAATAAGGTTGAATTATATGTTCAATCACTTGGATATTTAAATGGGATAATAAACACAGCGAACAGGATTTCTAAGATTAATTGTCCTGAAATTAAGTATTACACAGACAGTTTAAAAGCAACATCTTCTAAGCTTATGAAGGTAGCTAAGAAGACAGCTGGAATAGAGAGGGTAGAAGGTGTAGATATAATAGGTGATGCTCTTTACAATATATTACCTATTGAAGAAAGAAAATTCTTTAATTCAATAAATGATATAAGAAAATTACGTAAAGAGTTAAAGGAGCTATATAAAGCCCTTGGAGAAATAGATGCACTTATGTCCATAGCATCCTTTAGGCAATGGATTCAGTATTATTGTGAACCTGAATTTGTAGATAATGGAAGGATAATAAAATGCAGCGAGATATATCATCCATTATTGGAAAACCCAGTATCAAACTCCATAGATTTAGATGGAAAAGGAATAATGCTTACAGGAACTAATATGGCTGGAAAGTCTACTTTTTTGAGAACTATAGGATTAAATTCTCTTTTAGCACAAACAATATATACGTGTGCAGCTAAAGTATATAAAACAAGCTTTTTTAAGATAATGACATCTATAAGTCCCGAGGATAATATATCTTCAGGAAAAAGCTATTACTTTAGAGAAGCGGAGGCACTTAAGAGAATAATAAATCAGTGCAGCGATGATAGACCTGTTTTATGTATAATTGACGAAATATTTAGAGGAACAAACCCAATTGAAAGAGTTAACGCCTCAGCCGAAATTTTAAATTATATAGAGAAACATAACACATTAACTCTAGTTGCAACACATGATTTGGAGCTTACGGAAATACTGAAAGAGGATTATTTGTGCTGTTACTTTAGTGAGGATATAGATGATGAAGGTCTTCAATTCGATTACAAGTTGAAGTATGGAATATGTAAGACGAGAAATGCTGTAAAACTTTTAAAATATCTTGAATATCCAAATGAAATAATACAAAAAACTAATGATAGGCTTGCAAAAATATTATAAAAGTAGGGGATAACTATGGAAGAGAGCAAAGAACTTTTTAAGGATATAGAAAAACATTTGCTTAATGATGTAAGGCCATCGGAATATTTAAACGAGCAGCTTAATAAAGGAAATTTAAATAAATATCCTTTTACAATGCTAAGTGATTTGGTTCATACAGAGCAAAATAAAGAACACCATCCTGAGGGCAATGTATGGAATCACACTTTGCTTGTAGTTGATAAGGCTGCTGAGAACAGAGAAAAGAGTAGTGACAAAAGAGCATTTATGTGGGGAAGTCTTCTTCATGATATAGGAAAGGCTAAAACAACGAAAGTTCGAAAAGGTAAGATAACCTCATATAATCATGATAAGGTTGGAGAAACAATGTCAAGGGAATTCCTACAGTGTTTTAGTGAGGATGAAGATTTTATATATAAGGTGATTAAACTTGTAAGATGGCACATGCAAACATTGTTTGTTGTAAAGAACATGTCTTTTGCAGATTCTAAAAATATGCTTAAGGAAACTTCTCTTGATGAGATAGCACTCTTATCTTTATGTGACAGGTTAGGACGACAGCCTATGTCAAACGGTAAAATTCAAGAAGAGAAAGAAAATGTAAGGACTTTTGTTCGTAAGGTCAAAGAACTGAATAAGGTGTAATTTTTAAATGGGGGGAATTTAGTTCTCCTCATTTTTTATAGTAAAATAGAATGCAAATATTAAATAGTACCTTGTAATGATTAGTACTAAGTGATATATTATAGTTAATGTTATTAAAAATGTGACTTTTGTCAGTATTTATAAGCAGGCAAATGAGCTATAATTAATCTAATCAGTAAATGAATATAATTATTTACAAAATAAAGAGAGAGGGTATAAACAGTGTTATAACATTTTTAAACATGGAAAGTATAAATAAAAAGGAGTAACTACAAAAGATTAAAATAGTAAGGATATGGTATTGACTAAAATAACTTAATAGTGTACTATTTATGTAATACACGTGAAATGCAAACTTAACAATAGATTTAAATTAAGGATACTTTGGAGGCTTTTTTAAAGCAGAAAATATAAGAAGTTTCCACATTAATATATGTCTAAGAGGTTTGCTAACATAATAGTAATTTTAAAATAAGGATTGAGGTGAAATCTTTAATGGCAATAATTCTTAAATTTATGCTTAAGAATATAAAGGAAAAGAAGTTAAGAACTTTTCTGGTTGTGTTTTCAATAATGGCGTCAGCTGCACTGTACTTTGCTTCTAGCGGTATAAGTACAAGTATAAAAGCAACTTATATTGATATTGTAAAACAGTTTGCTGGGAGTTCAGACATAATAATAAGTGCAAATAGCAAATCACCTACACCATATGTCAACCTAGACAAAGCTGAGATAGCAAGGGATAAAACTGATTACATAATTGGAGAAATTGATGCAAGTGCTGTATATAAGAATTCTGATAAGGATGTAAGAGTATCTCTTAGTGGATTTGATTATTCAGACATGCAGACTATGGGATTTGTGGATTTAAACCAGAGCGAGGGAGTTAAACCTTTTAGCGGAAATAAAATTATAGTAAGTAAGAAGACAGCAGATAAATACGGTTTCACTGTTGGACAGAAGTTACCTCTTATGGTTGGAAAAAATGGAGATAAGCAAAATTTTATAATAGTAGGTATAGCTAATAATAAAGGTTTGTTCAGTAGTGATAGTGATAGGGCAATGACAGCTGTAGTACCACAAGTTATAGCTGGAAATATTAATGGAGTTACTAATCAGTATTCAGAGATTTATGTTAAAGTTCATAATTCAAATAATATAGACACTGTAATTAATAAATTGACAACAGCATATAAGCATTATTCGGTTACCAAGATAGTGGACGAAAAGGTTATAGATCAAGCACTTGGACAGATCACCATGGTGTTTAGAGTTATGATGATAGTAGTTTTAATGATGAGCACATTTATTATATATACTGTTTTTAAGGTAATAGTTGCAGAAAGACTACCAGTTATAGGAACCTTTAGAAGTATAGGAGCTACAAGAATGTCTACAAGCCTAGTACTTATTGGAGAAAGTATTATATACGGAATAATAGGTGGAGTTGTAGGTAATTTTGCAGGAATTGGAATTTTAAAATTGCTTATGGCAGTTCTTGCAGCTCAGGCTTCGGGAGGAATGAGCATTACAGCCTCTGTTAATTACACTCCGAAGCAGTTAATAAGTGCATTCGTATTTGCAATAATTGTTTCAGTTTTAAGCTCTATAATTCCAATAGTTAAGACATCTAAGCTATCTGTTAAGGATGTTGTTCTTAATACAGTAGATACTATGGAAAAAGAAAAACTATGGGTTCTTATTTTAGGGATTATATTTATACTGAGTGATTTTGCTATGCCTATTGTTACTAAAAATTGTGCGTTAGGAAAGACTCCATCGCTTATTTTACTTGGAATTTGTATGATTCTTTCAGTGGTTGGAGTTGTAATGGTAGTTCCGTTTATGACTGAAATCTTTGTTACAATATTTGATAAAATTTATAATGTTATATTTGGAAATGAGGGAAGTCTTGCTGCAAAAAACCTTAGGAAAAATAAGAGCTTAATAAACAATATTGCATTGTTAACCATCGGAATATCAACCTTATTTATGCTTAATATAATCAGTGGAAGTATAGGAAAAGCGGTTGTTAATGCATACAATATATTTAATCATGATTTGTATATAAGTAATAATGATGGTAATTCTCTAGACAGGCAAACCATTAATATTGTAAGGAATACTGCTGGAGTTCAAGAAATACAAGAAGGTTATGAAGCAAGAAATATAGAGGTATCAGGAAGTACAGATAAGATTTCGGATATTATGTTTATGGATGAGTATTATATAAAGAACTTCTGGAAAATAAAGCTTCTTCAAGATGAAAAAAGTGTATTTAATGCTTATAAGGATGGAAGAACAATATTAATGACGACTAGTAATCTCAAAAGATTTAAAAAAAATGTTGGAGATTACATTACAATTAAAACAAATAGGGGAAGCAAGGATTACAAGATAGTTGGTTCCTATGATAGCATGATGTATAATGGAAATTCTGTTATTATTCCTAACAAATATGCAAGAGGAGATTTTAACTTATATCAATGCTCTACTTTAAATATTAAGACCTCTAAATCGCCTGATAGTATGGCAAAGTTATTTGCTGAGAAGTTTAAAACAAGGCAAATAGGAGTAGAGACAATAGCTAAAATGGAAAAGCAAAATGAGCAGCAAAATAATGCAATGTTATCATTAATAAAAGCATTTCCTATAATAGCCCTCATAATCGGAGCTTTTGGAGTAATTAACAATTTCTTTATAAGCTTTATAGAAAGAAAAAGACATCTTGCTGTTTATGCTTCTGTTGGAATGAATAGACACCAAACAAGAAAAATGCTATTCATTGAGGCATTATCTATAGGTCTTATAGGTAGTATAGGAGGAATAGTTGGAGGAAGTTTAATGATTCATGTTATACCAGCTATGCTTGATATATCTAATTTCCCTATGGAGATATACTATTCGTCAGGTGCGTTTATAACAAGTGTAATACTTGGAGTTTTAATAACTGTTATATCATCAATTGTTCCATCGCTTAAATCATCTAAGCTCAATATTATAGAAGCTATTAAATATGAGTAAATAAGGAGGTAAGAAAATGGAAGAGTTAGCAAGAGAAGAGGCTAAAAGCGTAATAGAAGCAAGAGGTTTAAATAAAATATTTAAACTTGGCAAAATGGATGTAGAGGTGCTCAAAGATATAAATATAGATATAAAAGAGGGAGAGTTTGTATCTATAATGGGACCATCAGGATCAGGGAAAAGTACTCTTTTGTACCTGCTTGGCGGACTTGATAAACCCACATCAGGTAGCGTTAAAATAGCAGGAAAAGAACTCTCAACTATGAATGATAAAGAACAGAGTATAATGAGAAGACGAGATGTTGGTTTTGTATTTCAATTTTATAATTTGATACCTAATCTTAATGTGGAAGAAAACATTATGCTTCCAATACTTCTGGATGGAAAGAAAATAAAAAATTATAGAGATAAACTAGAAAATATATTAAAGATAGTTGGACTTGAAGAGAGAAGGAAACATACTCCAAGAGAGCTGTCGGGAGGACAACAGCAGAGGGTTGCTATAGCTAGGGCACTTATAAATGAACCAGATGTAATACTTGCAGATGAACCAATAGGAAATCTTGATAGTAAAACAGGAACGGAAGTAATGGAACTAATGAGAAAAATAAATATAGAAGAAGGAAAGACCATAGTACAGGTTACTCACTCTTCAGAGGCAGCAAAGTATGGACAGAGAATAATATATGTTAAGGATGGAAAGGTGGTAGAACAATAAATGAAAAAAATTAAAATGGTTAGTATAATGGCACTTACAGGTCTTATGATATTTGCAGCAGGATGTAGTCAGGCTAAAACTGACAAAACGGTAAAGAAAGTTTCACCAAAGGTTAAAAATACAGTTGATGCATCAGGAACTATAGCATCGTCAAATGTAGAGAATATAGTAATAGATAGCTCTTCCATGCAGTCAATAACTAAAGTAAGTAAGATGGACGTAAAAGAAGGACAGATAGTTAAAAAGAATGATACTCTTGTAGAGATGGATGGGTATAACTCAAATAAATCAGAAGATTACATAAGTGGTCAAAACATAATATCAGATATGGATAATGCAGTTGTAACAGATATAGGATATGAAAAGGGAGATATACTATCAGCACAAAAAAGTGTACTTAAATTACAGGATTTAAACAGCCTTTATGTAAAGGCAAAAGTAGGAGAAGAATTTATAAAAGATGTCCAGGTAGGAAAAGATGTAACAATAGTACCAACATCGGATTCATCAGTAAAGTTAAAAGGTAAAGTTACAAGAATAGGAAATGAAGTGCTTTCAAGCACAAGCAGTACAGGTATGCAAACTTCATCCAGCGGAGAAGCTAATATACCTGTGGACATATCAATAGATAATAATAATGGAAAGTTATTTCCCAACTATAATGTAGATGTTGAAATACAAAAATAAGTTTATCTGTAGGCATGCATTTAATATCTGTGCCTATTAAAAATAAATATATGAGATCATAAATAGGAAACCAGATAGCATATTAAATTTTGCAGTGTTTGATTTATTAGATCTCAGCTCCCCTAAAAATCCCGAATTGCCCATCGGGATTTTTTTGATAGATAAAAAGAAAATTACAAATATTATAATAATTTCATTTTTTTTATTTAATTTAAGCATAATATAAATAATATGAAAAAACTTTTCAAAAAGTATTAAAAATAGAAAATAATATACGAAGTATATATTGTGAGGTTAAAGTTAACAGTGTAAACTTTAACAAACAATAAAAATATTTTTGGAGGTATGAAAAATGAGAAAAACTAAAATGTCCATTTTTGGAGTTATGGTATTTACCTGTATGATATTTGTAGTGGGACTAAATGCAAGTAAATTAAAGGCTCAGCAAGTTGATGCTACTTGGACAACAATAGACACGTCTAAATGTTCAGAATCTTCTTTAAATAACGTAATAAATAAATTAATAGGTGAGGGTCAGAGAAAGTTTTATATTTTAAATGGTGTCTATAATTTAAATGGCAGTATAGAATTAAATCAACCTAATGTAATTATACAAGGACAATCAAAGGAGTGTACCAAAATTGTACAAAGCAACCCATTAAAAAATAGTATAGAAATTAATTCGGATGGTATACAAGTCTCAAATCTTAATGTTAATAATCAGTCAGGTGGTGTAGCTGTATCCTGTCGTAATTCTAATAATGTTAATGTACAAGGTTGTGTAATTTATGGAGCTCAAAATGATCAAGCGGTAGTATTTTCTAAAGATGGAGGAAATGACATACAAGATGTTGAGAATAGTAATTTGAATATGTGTAACATTCTTGAGGGAAATGAGATACATTCCTATTTTTCAGATGGAGGAGTTCTATTTTCGAAACAAAACCATGGAACTATAGACAGTAATTTTATTGTAGGAAGTAGAATATCATTTCGCCTTTGCAGAAATTCAACAGTAAGTTATAACAAAATTAAAAATTCAGCTACTAACGGAATTAGATATACAGTTCCTGCTTATAGTAACAATATATTAGGCAATATAATAAGAAACACTAGGTCATCAGGTATATTAGTGACAAGGGAAAAGCCATGGGTTACACCAACAGATTATAGAGCTAGTGGTTCTAAAATTGATGGAAATACAATAACTGGTTCAAGGTACTTTGGAATTGAAATCAATAATTTAAAGGGCGCTGAAGTAGAGGGAAATGTTATAAATAATATTGATTTCAATGGTATATATATCTTATATTCGGATTCCATACAAGTAGTTCAAAATCAAATAGGAAATTCAAATTATCTTTTAGTAGATGGAAAGACTCAAAACTGGGATGAGAGATATAATTCTGGCATAATACTAGACTATATGGTAAGTAACTCTACTTTAGATAAAAACACAATAACTAATTCAATGGATAATTGTCCTTATGGCATAAGAATACAACCGGATGCATCAAATTGTAAGAACACTATTACGAATAATATTATAAATGGATTTTTTAAGAATGGTATATCAATGAGATCTGATGCTCCGTTTAGTAATATTATGGGTGATGGCAATGTGGTAAATATAATAACGATGCCGTCTTCTAGCAACGCAAATACAAAGTAAAACTTGCTTTTGTACAAGCTTTTTCTATATAAAATTTAATTAATGGAGGAAATAAAAATGAAAAAAATTAAAATGAATTCACTTAAGATTCAATTACTATTTTGTATTACATTTATTATGATAATTGCAGGAGGCGGAAAGCTAAAAGCTCAGCAAATTGATAATAGCTGGACAGTAATTGATTCAGCAACGTATTCAGGAACATCCTTAAACAATGCAATAAATACATTAATAGCACAAGGTAAGACAAAGTTCTATATTTCAGATGGTGTGTATAATTTGGATGGAAGTATAGACCTTAATGTACCTAATATAAGTATACAAGGACAATCTAAGGATAATACAAAAATAGTACAAACCAACGCATCAAGAAATACTTTAGAAATTAGCGCAGATGGTGCAAAGATCTCTAATTTAAATATCAATAATCAGGCAGGAGGTATATCAGTATCTTGTCATAACTCAAATAATGTTAGTGTAGAGAATTGTGAAATTTATGGTGCTAAAAATAATCATGCATTAGTTTTTGTTAAGGATGGAACAGATGACATAGCAGACATTGAAAATAGCAATTTAAACATAAATAACGTAATAGAAAAAAATCAAATTTATTCAAGTTATTCAGGCGACGGAGTATTTTTTTCAAAGCAGAGTTATGGAACTTTAGACAGTAACGTTATTATTGGAACTAGGGTAGCATTTTATTTATCTAGAAACTCAGAAGTTGGATATAATGTCATAGAAAATTCTCCAACTAATGGAATAAGGTATGCTGTTCCAGCTTACGATAACAAAATAATAGGAAATACAATAGAAAATTCTACAAACTCAGGTATTTCGGTTGTAAGAGAAAATCCTTCAGTAACTCCTGTAAATTATAGAGCGGATGACTTAAAAATTGATAACAACACAATAATAGGTTCTAGATATTTTGGAATTGAAGCAAGTAACTTAAAAGAATCTGAAATAGCAGGCAACACAATAGATTCAACAGATTTTAATGGTGTATATGTCCTTTATTCGGATAAGTTATCAATATCTCAAAATCATATAAATAATTCAAACTATAATCTAAAGGAAGGCGAAGTTGATTCGTGGAATACAACATATGACTCAGGAATAATGATGGACTATATGGTTACTAATTCAAATGTATATGGAAATACTATTATTAATTTAAGTAATAATTGCCCATATGGAATAAGGGTGCAGCCAGATCCATCGAATACTTATAATAATATTACAGGTAATACTATAAGCGGATATTTTAATAATGCTATATCTTCAAAATTAGAATCACCTTTTTATAATGTGATAGCTTCGGATAACACAATAAGTTTAATACCACAATAATAAGGACTTTTAATTAGTGTTTTTAAGTGTATTGTATTAAAAAAAATGGGATATAAAATATATAATTTGACTTTTTCGGCTTTAGTCTACAAAAAATGATAAAAAATATTAATTTTTTTTGATTTACCTATTAAAGAAAATAAAAACTATACGAAAATAATATTGTTAAGAGTTTTAAATAAGGTAACAAAAAATTAAGCGTTGGAGACTGTGAAGAATTTCTTGTATTTGGGCACCTTAGAAATTTGGAGTTAGTGGTGCAACCTGCCAACAATAATTAGAGAATTAATTATTGGAGGAGTGGCTAAATGAAACTTTTTAAAACCCTTATTCTTAAATCAAATTTGAAAAGACTAGGAGGTGGGCACTTAGGAACCCAAAATTTTGATGTTTTTTCTAAGTTTATAGGTTTATGTCTATCTTTAAAATATTTCATATTAAAATATAAGAGCAAATTTTATAATGAAGATAAGATAAATAAATTAGATGGAAACATTGATACACATGATTCGGATATAAAAAGTATAAGAGAATTTAATGAGAGTTCAGATATAGTAAGAGAAGATTCAGTATACACGGCTGAAAAATATAGAATTAATGTCAGCAGTAGTTTGGGTGATATAATCGTCATCCCCAACGAAATAAATATGTATAGACACCGTATGATTTTTAGAGAAAAAAATTGTACACAATTAACTTACTACTACGGTTAAGAATTATCCCAAGCTATATTATCCAAACATACTGATGATAATTAATCACAATTAATACCATGGTGAATTGATATCGGAAAGTTAAAACATCTATTTTTGGGTATAAAGTTTTTTATTATAATAAAAAAGAGGAAATCAGCTTTATTGTGCTGATTTTCTCTTTTTTTGTCTATTTAGAATATTTGTCGTAATGAAGTTTATTTAAAGCTAAGTCTTCGTCTGTATAAGCTTTTCTTTCTTCGTCCGGGTATCCTATGCCCAGCATGCATTCAACCTTTAGGTTTTCGGGAATGTTTAGCAAAGTTTTTATAAAAGCTTCAGTGGTGTCATAATCGATTCTATCCCTATTTCTTACATGACACCAACAAGAGCCTAGACCCATGGAGTGAGCAGTAACTTGGATTAAAGTTGATGCTATGGCACCATCCTCTATATATGCATCAGTAGCCTCAGGGTTCTCAACTACTACAATAACTAGTGGTGCACCTTTTAGAAATTGACTCCCCATTTTTCTTGCTGTAGAAAGCTCTGAAATCAAGTTCTTATTTGTTACCGCTATAAATTCCCAAGACCTTTTACCCATAGAAGTTGGAGCTAAAAGAGCTGCTTTTAAAAGAGTATCCACCTTTTCCTTCTCTATTTCTTTATTCTTGTATTTTCTTATGCTTCTTCTAGTTTTTAATAAATCTATCATTGATATAACCTCCAGTATCACAGTTTTATATAAGTATAACATTATTGCAGTTTCTTATAAAAAGTGATTTTTAGAACTGCCATAAGTTACACAGGGAGTTCGTTATCAAATAGAGTAAAAAAGTTTTCTATAATTTTTTTATCTTCTTTTGTTCCGTATAGATTTATACTTAAGGTCATAGTTTTGTTATAAGTTGTTACTGCTAATTGGAAGTAAGGCTTATATTTTATTGAGCCACACATAAATGCGTTTTCTATTTCTGTACCATCAAAGCAGAGCTTTTCATGATTTAAAATTCCTATATTAGTCATTCCTATAAGTGGATTATTAAAATGTGATGATAATAATTTTTTTAACCTAGTGTAGCTAAATAGTTTAAAAAGAAGAGATATTTTAACAAAACCATTCAGTCCAATGGAATTTATCTTTTTCAAAGTCATGTTTTCATTTACTTTTTTAGCAGTATCATAAAAAGTATCATTGCTTTCATAATTAATTACGCTTATAACAGTAGAAGTTAGATTACATAGCGAATTTACATCTTTTGATTTTAAATGTTTTCGCATATCAACTGCAACTGAAATGCTAAGCTTGTTTTCATTAAAGGTTTTATAGAGAACTCTATAGTAAGCAGCAAGAAGAACATCATTTAAGGTGAAGTTGTGTACTTTACAATAGGCTTTAATACGTTTAAATCTATTAGCATCTATTGTGTGTGTAAGTATAAAGGCATTAAAAGATTTTTCGGAACTCATTGGAAATTTTAAATTAATAATACCATTGCTCTCTTTTCTTTGAGAGATAAAGGTTCTAATTTTATGGATAAAGTTAAATTCATCATTTATTATTTGAATGCTCCTACTGCCATTTAGAGTAAAGTTTGGACAATATTCATCATTCGTCAGTAAATTTGAATAGATATCACATAATATGTAGAGGTATTTTTTAAAACCAGCAGCATCACATATCATATGATTTATAAGTATGGCTAGAGTGTGTTTATTATACAAATCAAGTAAACAAGTTTTGATTTGAGGACCTTTGGTTGCATCAATTTCAGATACTATGAATTCATGAAACTTACCCTTAGTATTTACAACCGTTATAATATTATCTAAATTTATATCCATTATTTCTTCCCAATAGGGTTCCTTAATATTTTGAGCATATCTGCTTTTTAAAATGGGAACTACCTTCACAGTAATAATTAGGGCTCTCTTTAGAAGTGGAATATTAATTTTTCCATTGAAGGTTATAATGCAGTGAAGAACGTGATCATTGAATTTATAGCTTTCAAATAGAAACTGCAATTTGTCAAAAATTTCAGCTTTAAATCTCATAGAAAATCTCCTTTATAAAATATAGTTTTTATAGAGTAATTACATTAAAGACATAAAGATAGCTGTGGTAGTAAAGTTTATGAAAAGCTGGAGCGAAAAATTAGCAATTAAATTGAAATTCATAGACTAGTTATACGAGTAAATGTTAAGAGTATATGTAAAACGGGACAAAAACGGCATGGACAAATCAATGTAGGGGTAACTTTTGGGGAAAGATATGGATAGTAAAACAGCTTTATAAAATAGCTTTAAGGTAAAATAAATAAAGCTATTTTTTAGAAATTAAGAGTTCCTAAGTATTAATGGACCATCAAATAAAATAGAAGTAGGATTTTCTATATCTCTATTAATTAATTTCTCAACAAGAGATATGCAGGTTCCAGCCATTTCTTCAATAGGTATATCTACTATAGTTACAGGAGGAGTACTAAATTCAGTATATTCACGGTCGTTCATACCTATAGCTACAATTTCAATGTCATCAGGTATACTTATTTGTCTTTTATTTAATACGCTAATTACACCTAAAGCTATGCTGTCAGAATTACAGAATAAAGCTTTTGGTGTATTTTTTAATTTCATAAGCTTTTTTGCTGCATCAACACCGCCATGGATAGAGTTTTCAGCAGCAATTATATGATTTTCAGATATTTTAATTCCATTTTTATGACAGGTTTCTATAAAACCCTTATTTCTATTATCCATTGCATCATTTAGAGATTCTGTAAGTATAGCGGCTGCAGATTTATATCTCTTCTTAGCGAATAATAAAGAAGCTTTTTCACCCATTTTATAATTATCAACATTTACTGAAGAATACTTATTAGATAATCTATTAAACAATATTATTGGCAAAGTTAAAGAAGCTTTATTCAGATATTCTAAATCATAATTTGATATATTGGCAATGATTGCAGCATCAAAGCTGTTTTCTTTGCTTATCCCTTTTTCAAGATGAAGGCAATCTGTTTTATATGGGCAAATAACTACATTATAATTGTAATTTTGTTTTGCAAGTTTACTTTGAAGTCCCCTTAAAAATCTGGATATTATATTAACACTAATATCTGATGACCAATATAATGCTATTGTAGGTTTACTTTGAGAATTCTTGCTTCTAAGCTTTCTTGCTGCGATATTAGGGTGATAATTTAATTTTTTAACGGAATCCATAACTTTCCTTTGAGTTCTTTCAGATATATTTCTTTTAGATGCATTACCGTTTAAAATTATGGATACAGTACTTGGTGAGACACCAGATAATTTTGCAACATCTTTTATTGTAGACATTTTATCACCTACTTTTTAAAAATCTTATTATATATTTTTACACATTTCTATCTAAAAGTAAATAATATTGACTTAGGTACAACGTTATACTAAAATTATATGTATCAGTTACAAAGGGGGGCAAAACAATGAATTTTGTTAAAAATAAGCTAGTAGTAGTTGGTGCGGGTATGGTTGGATCAGCAGTTTTGAATTCTGTACTTTCACTTAATCTTTTATCAGAAGTTGTAATTATAGATATAAATGATAACAAAGCCAAAGGAGAAGCGCTTGATGCCAGTCATACCACTTCTTTTGCATATAGTCCTAACGTAAAGGTAAGAGCAGGAAATTATGAAGATTGTGCGGATGCTCAGATAATTGTTATAACAGCAGGTCCAAGTTTAAAACCAGATGATAAGCTAGATAGGCTAGTTCTTGCTGACACAAATGTTAAAGTTACTGATTCAATAATGAAAAATATATGTAAGTATACTAAGGATGCAATTATAATTGTAGTAACAAATCCTGTAGACATTGCTACTTACTATTGTCAAAACAACTTTGATTATCCTAAGAATAAAATTATTGGTACAGGTACACTTCTTGATACTGCACGTATGAGAAAAATTATAGGCAAGAAATATAATGTGGACAGTAAAAATGTTCATGGATATGTTCTTGGAGAGCACGGGGGTTCTTCATTTACGTCTTGGAGCGATGTTAATATTGCTGGAATTCCTTTTAATCAATTGAATGATATTTTTAAAGACCATTATAAGGTTGATAAAGATGAAGTAGATAAGGAAGTTAGAGATTCAGGAATTGAAGTTCTCAAGCTTAAAGGATATACAAGTGCAGGTATTGCGATGAGTGTAAGCAGACTTGTAAAGGCAATGCTTTTAAATGAACAGAGTATCCTTCCTGTTTCATCAACACTTGAGGGAGAGTATGGTATAAATGATGTTGCATTAAGTATACCATGCATAATAACATCTAATGGAATAGAAAAGAAACTTGAAATTCCTCTAAGTAAAGATGAAGTAGAGAAATTAAATAAAAGTGCAGATAATTTAAAGTCTATAATTAAAGGACTTAATACTAATAAATAAGGTTATTAAAGAGCATGTATTTATAAAAATATGTGCTCTTTTTTTGTAATACATTGAATTTTAAAAGCTGAATAAAATATAAGTTTCAGATATAAGATAAAAAGTGACTTAAGTAATTATTTAAGTTACCTAAAGTACTACAAGGAATCAATAGAGATACTGTAGAATATAGCTATAGAAATAAAGTCAAGGAGGACAAGTGTATGGTAGAAGTTAAAGGGCTTACAAAGAGGTTTAAAGATATAACGGCCGTTGATAATATAAGCTTTGAAGTTAAAGAAGGAGAAATAGTTGGATTGCTTGGTGAAAATGGAGCAGGAAAGACAACTACCTTAAGAATGTTAGCTACAATGCTTAAAATAACAGATGGAAAAGCAATTATAAATGGATACGATGCTCAGAAAGAATCTGATAAGGTAAGAGGCGAAATAGGAATTCTTTTTGGAGGAGAGGTTGGAATTTATGACAGGCTTACAGCAAGAGAAAATATAATGTACTTTGCAGAATTAAATGGAATGTCAAATGAAGAGGCTAAAAAAAGTATAGATAATTTAACTAAAAGTCTTCAAATGGAAGAGTACATTGATAAGAGGGTTGGTAAGTTTTCTAGAGGTATGAAACAAAAGGTTTCAATTGCAAGATCAATTGTTCATAATCCTTCAGTAGTACTTTTTGATGAGCCAACTACAGGATTAGATGTTAGTGCTTCAAGGATAGTTCAAGATTTTATATTGCATTGTAAAAATGAAAATAAAGCAGTGGTTTTTTCAAGTCACAGTATGCCTGAGGTAGAAAAACTTTGTGATAGAGTAATCATAATTCACAAAGGAAAAATAGTAGAAGAGGGCAGTATTGAGGCGCTTAAAAAGAAACACAATAATAATAATTTGGAAGAAGTATTTTTAGAGTTAATAAAGTGATTGGAGGGAAAAAAATGAAAAATACTACAATGATAGTTTTTAAAAAGGAACTTAAGGATATATTTAGGGATAGAAAGACAATTATTTTTAGCATACTTATACCTATGCTACTGCTTCCACTTATATCGTTTTTTATGTCTAGCGTAGTAAATAAGAGCGAAAAAAGCGTAAAGGAAAATTTGAAAATTGCTATAGTGGATAAGGGAAACAGTTCTCTTGGAAATTACTTAAGGAAGCAAAAGAATATAAAAATAGTTAAGTCAAATAATATAAAAAGTGATGTGAAGGACGGAAAAATATTAGTTGCAGTAACTATTCCAGAGGATTTTGATGAATATTTAAAGATGGATGCTAATACTAAAATCACTTTGACTTATGATAATTCTAGCACGGATGCTATGACAGCATATGACATTGTTAATTCGTATGTAGATAAATATTCAAAGTCAATTGTTGCGGGAAGACTTGCTAAAAGAAATATAAATCCTGAAGTATTAACTCCAGTAAAGGTTAACTTAAATACAACTCAAAAGGATAACGGAACAGGAGCAATTATGGTTACCATGTTAGTACCACTTTTACTTATGCTCTATAGTGCTACAGGAGTAATTGGTTCGTCTGTTGATTTAGGAGCAGGAGAAAAAGAAAGAGGAACTCTTGAGCCACTTCTTACAACTAAAGCAAGTAGACTTTCTATACTATGGGGGAAAATTTTAGCAATAAGTATAGTAGGAATAATAATATCAATTGCATCACTTATTGGACTGTATATTACTATGAAACAGAAGAATGGAATGTTCGGTAATGGAACTGGCTTTAATTTAGGAGCAGAGACTATGATACTTGTAATGATTCTACCAATTATGAGTACAATTGCATTTGGTGCTATAGAACTTGCAATAAGCATCTATGCAAGATCATTTAAGGAAGCTCAAACTTATTTAAGTCCTGTAACTATCATAGCTATGGTTCTTGTATACCTAGTAATGATGAAAGACCCTAAAAATATAGAAATGTTTTATTTTAATATACCAATAACAAATGCAACCTGCCTTATAAAAGAATTTTTAGTAGGCATACACAATTACACTCATATAGCAATTACCTTCGGATGGATGATAGTTTATATGGTAGCAGCACTTGTTTTTGCAAGATATATGTTTAGCAGAGAAGAAGTTATATTTAGATCATAATATAAATAAGGTCCCCGAAATCTTTAAGGTTTCGGGGACAATATTTAGACAAATGAATTAACTAGAGTGTACAATACTATTACATTGTCTTACATAAAAATCTTTCTAGTTAAATCATTTGATTGCAAAGTTGTTTACAAATAATATGTGCAGATTAGCTTCAATTAATTCACTGATTAAAGAAAATGAATCATGTATATGATGTAAGGTATAGTACATTATGCCTTATAAAAAATTCTAAGGTTAAACATACTTTATTAGGAATTTTTATAATGTATAATTTTAAATATTACATGTTTAATTTAAAAGAGAATTTACATCTATAATGCCTGAACCTTGCTGCCATTTTGGGATTTTGAGAAGATTACAGGAAGTTTTTACAATGGAAATTGTATCCTTATAGGATAAGTCCGGATTTTTTTCAAGAAGCAGAGCTAGTATAGAGCTTATATATGCTGCAGCACAGGAGGTTCCGGTGTAAGTTGTGTAGGGGGTTTTAAGTTCTCTAGGATATAATTTCATATTGTTCCTTTGGGATATATATTTTATGTCGCAATTAAGAGAACTTAAATCCACGCACGGGCCGCATAAGTCGGGTTTTTCAATTTTACCAAGTGGACCGGAGGAAGAGTAAGTATAAGCTTTAAAGCCTTCATGCGTATTTATGCCTGATGTAGTTATAGAGTAAGGTAAAGCAGCTATTCCTCGTATGGAGTTTTTAGTATTTCTATTGCTTCCACTTGGTAAAACAATAACTATATTTTTATCTGCTGCCAACTTAAACATTTTTGAAAATAAAGACAACAAAAATTCATTTTCAAAGAAGGTTTCAAAGGGTAAGCAGATTATTTTTATATTATGTTCACTACTATCGTTTATCAAAATTTCTAATGCTTTGAGAATCGAAGACGCATAGGATCTACCGTTTTTTTCAAAAGCTTTTATCATATATAGTTTTGAATTATAAGCAATTCCTTTTATTTCGCCTTTAGAACTTACACCACTTCCAGCAATCAAGCCACTGATAAAGGTTCCATGACCATTATCATCGTAAGGATACTCTAGATTATTTATCAGGTCTACGAAATTATCTATCCTAGGCATAGGATATTTTAAGTCATAATGTGGATAAACCCCAGTGTCAACAATTCCAATGCACACACCTTTTCCAGAAAAACTAGTATTGTTTCTTAAACTAGATGGATAGCTTGAGTTAGAAGGTGATGCACATATAAAGCAAAAATCATCAAGAGTTATATAGTCAACCTCAGGATATTCTACGAGTCTTCTGATTGCATTTGAGGATATGTCTGCTGATATACAATTTGCATGAGTTATAGAATAAAATACGGTACTTTTATAGGATTTTAATCTTGATACCATTCTATCTTGAAATTTTTTGCAGTGTATTATAACTCTTATGGATTTGTAGGTATTTTCGTCAAGTAGAGCTTTAAGATTTGGGTCTAGCTTATTTTTTAAAGACAACATATTATTTCCTCAATAAAGTGCTATAGTATATTATATTAAGAAATCTTATAAATGACATTGTTTATTTGAATTTATGAGCTGATTGAAATATAATTATAGGGAAACTATTGTATAGCTTGTGTTATTTATGATAGAAGTAAGTGGAAGGAGAGAAGTATAAGTGCCTTTAATAGATTATAAATGTAAAAGTTGTGGAAATCAGTTTTTTGAAATAGTAAGTAATTCTGATGATAAAGCTAAGTGTCCAAAGTGTGGAAGCGAAGATTCAGAAAGGGTATATAAAGGAAAGTTTTACGGAAAAAATGGTGGCAATTGTACAGGGCATTGCGCTTCATGCGGGGGATGCCATTAAAACACTAAAGGAGCTAAACTTATTTAAAGTTTTAATAAGTTTAGCTTTAAATTATCCTTTTATCTTAAAACAAATTATACCAGCAAGCATAAGAACAACACCTATGATTTTTGTTGAATCAAAGGTAAGCCTATCAGTATGAAATAATCCAAAAAAATCAATTATAGCTGCTGACAGTAGTTGGGCAATTAATATTATACTAATAGAACAAGTAGGACCTAAAGAGGACACCCCTTTCATAACTGTAAAGATAATAATAGCACCAAGTATTCCACCAGTAAGATAAAGTTTATTTGCAGTTCCAATCATTTTTAAATTACCATTCCCATATATGAAGCAAATTACGAGGGTAACCAAAAGAGCAGTGCCTTGAACCCATGCATTTGTTTCCCATAATCCAATTTTTTCACTAAGTCTTGTATTGAAAACTCCTTGAAGACTCATGCAAATACCAGAGATTATAGAAGATATAATACCAATCATAAAAAAATCACCTCAAGTATATTTTTACCTAAGGTGAGTAAATTTATTATATCTAAAGTAGTTTTTTTAAATCACTTATATTTGTCACAGGAGCATTGCAGGAAAAATTTTCACATATATAAACTGTTGGTTTGTCATTTAAGGGTTGATAATCGGAAACAAAGTTAGATACGTTTTCTAAGGTTTTGTCACCCTCTATATAGTAAATAAAAGTTGAAAGAGGATTATACTTATCGTTTATTACTTCAAGGAATTCTTTTGAGGTATTATCGTAGGAATTTGAAACAAGTGTTATTTCCTTTGACTTTTTCCCTAAGAATAGCACTGAAAGTAGTGAAAAAGAATAGCCCATTGGATAACTTTCTATTTCCTCACTAAATGCCTGTAGTATTTCTGTACACTTATCTTCTAAGTCATAACTGCCTGTTAATCTAGATAATCTTATAAAATTCAAAGCGGATACGGAGTTTCCAGAAGGAATTGCACCGTCATAGATTTCTTTTGGCCTTGATATAAGCTCCTCACTGTCGCTTCCATAAAGGAACAATCCCTTGTTTTTATCGTCCCAAAAGTATTTTATAAGGTCATTATTTAGCTTGATAGCTTTTTCTATATATTCTGATTTATAAGTTGCTTCATATAGTTCTATTAATCCCCATATTAAAAAAGAGTAGTCAGTTAAATATCCTTTTATAGAGGCCTCTCCATGTCGATATCTTGAAAGAAGTCTTCCATTAGCATCTATTAATTTAGTAAAAATAAAGGTTACGGCTTTTTCGGCTGCATTAATATATATTTCGTTTTTAAGGCTTCTTCCACCAAAGGCAAGTGCAGCAATCATAAGACCATTCCAGGAAGTCAAAATTTTATCATCCTTATATGGATGGATCCTTTTTTCTCTGTAATCAAATAATTTTTTTCTACAGCTGTTTAAAAATTCATCTTCAAATTCTATCTTTTCGGTTTCAATTAGATTTAGTATATTTTCTCCTTCAAAGTTTCCGGTGTCTGTTACGTTGAAGTATTTTGAGAATTTTTTTCCATCATCTTCTCCTAAAACATTATTAATTTCTTTTTTAGACCATACATAAAATTTACCTTCTACACCTTCGGAGTCAGCATCTTCAGCACAGTAGAAGCCTCCCTCGTTTGAAGTCATATCTCTCAATATATAGGTAAATATTTGATCCACAATATTTTTATAGTTATCGTTTTTAGTTATTTTAAATGCTTCCGTGTATGCATAAGCTAGAAGGGCATTATCGTATAGCATTTTTTCAAAGTGAGGTACAAGCCACTTTTTATCTACTGAATATCTGCTGAAACCATAACCTATATGATCATATATTCCACCTCTATACATAGTGTCCAAGGTTTTAAGCGCCATATTCAATGATGTTTTGTCTTTTGAAGCATAAAAATATCTCATTAAAAAAATTAAGTTGTGAGGAGTTGGAAACTTAGGTTCAGAACCAAAGCCGCCATAAGTTCTATCAAAATTATATTTGAACTGAGAAAATGCTTCTTCTAAAACTTCTTCTGATAGTTCTTTAGCAGTAGTTTTACGATCTTTATTTAAGCTGGATACTATTTTATCACCTATTTCTACAAGTTCATTTTGGTTTTCTTTCCATTGGTATTCAATATTTTCTAAGAGGCTTATCAGGCCTTGCATTCCCATTCTGTTGTTTTTGGGAATATAAGTTCCTGCAAAAAAAGGCTTTTGTTCTGGAGTCATTACTATTGTTAAAGGCCATCCACCGCTTCCTGTAATGGCAGTGCATACATTCATATAAATTTCGTCTATATCAGGTCGTTCTTCTCTGTCAACCTTAATTGAAACAAAGCTTCTATTTAAAACTTCTGCAACATCATCGTCCTCAAAACTTTCCCTTTCCATAACATGGCACCAATGGCAGGTGCTATAGCCTATGCTTAGAAATATAGGCTTATCTTCTGATTTTGCTTTTGAAAAAGCTTCAGGAGACCAACTGTACCAATTTACCGGATTGTGGGCATGCTGTAGTAAATAAGGACTTTTTTCATTTATTAATCTGTTTGATGATTTGTGTATGGTTTCCGACATATAAACACCTCTCTTTCTTAACTAACTATTATTATGTGCAATTTAAGGATAAAAAAACATAGAGTATTTTCAATTATTATATTAAAATCAAATAGAGTAGAAAGCTATTTTTAATTATAGTATAATATTTATGGGTATTGATTTAAGTACATAGGGAGGGTTTAATATGGAAAAAATTTTTGAATCATTGATTGATGCTGCACCAACTATAGCAGAGGCATTTGGTGGAAGGGCAGCTGTTACAATTTGGGATAGGGATAAATGTGTATATGCATTGGATAGCAATAAGAAAGCTTTAGCAGCTAAGGCCGGAGATAAATTTGATGTTGATTTTATTAAAAATGTTGGTGCGTACGATATTGTTTTCAATAAGAAAAAAACGTATACAACTATATTTAATAGGGAAGAACATGGTGAAGATTTAAGAGTAACAATGATTCCAGCAATTAATGAAAATAAAGAGGTCGTTGGTCTTGTAAGTGTATCTATGGATTTGGAAAATGCAGTAAGTGTTAAAAACTCTACGCTGGAATTGAAATCATCACTTGAACAAACAAATTTAACCATATCAGAGATTACTAATAGTGCAGTTTTGTTATCAGAGAAGCTAAACCGCATAATAGAAAATACCGATGTTACAAAAAAACTAATAGGAGAAAGCAATGAGGCTGTAGCACTTATTGGAAGCATAGCAAAACAATCAAATCTTCTTGGACTAAACGCAGCAATAGAGTCTTCAAAGGCTGGAGAGTTTGGAAAAGGCTTTTCTGTAGTAGCAGGTGAAATGAGAAAGTTAGCATCCAACAGTGGAGAGTCTTCAAGGAGAATCCTATCTGCACTTGATCAGATGAGTAATAATATTAAGGTTATAATAGATACTATAAATGAGTTAGGGGAGATAGCAACTAACCAAGCAGCATCCTTAGAAGAGGTTTCTGCTACGGTAGAGCAAATTTCCGCAAATTCGCAGATTTTAGTAGATAACATGGATATGAACTGATAAATAAAAATGAGAAGCCCTATTAAAGTTAGGCTTCTCATTTTTTATTTTTATTAGAATACAAGCTATACAAGAAAATGTTACCAATAGCGAGTATATAGTTGAAAACAGCAATAATATAGGATATAATTGCATCAGATTAATAATATTGCAATAATCGGGCTGAAAATTAAAAATATTTGAAGCTGTTGAGAATTACTATATGCAAAAAAAATATAAAGTGGTAATGAATTTTGTGGGGTGACAAAATGATAAATGAGTTTTTTATAAATGTATTACTGCTTATAGCTTTTACGTTTATTGGTGGCAGCATTTTAAAAGAGACACCTAAGGATAAGGTTAGAACTATTTGGGGAAAGGTTATTGTAGGTGTTTTCTGTGGATTTGCAGGAATCTTGTTATTAATGTATTCAAAGCATATTAAGAACACAGATACATTAATAGATCTTAGAGCTTATGCTGTAATGATAGCTTCTTATACTGCTGGAACATTGCCGACAATAATCTCTGGAATTATGATTATGCTATATCGTGTATTTCATTTTGGAGTAAGTGTATCATCTATTGTAGCCGCTTTTCGAATTTTATCATATATAATATTTTTCTATATAGTTGATAGAAAAATAAAATCAGAGAGAAAAAGATGGTTTTATAAAATGGTGTTTACCTTACTTATGATTAATGTTACTGATTACTACATGTTAAGAAAGGTGGATGGAATTATTGATGTTCTTGTTCAATATTCTATAATAATATTAGTATCAGGCATACTTCAGTATATGCTTCTAGATTACGTCAAAACTTCAAATAAGCTTTATAGAAGGTATAAAAGAGATTCCACTAAGGATTTTCTTACAGGTCTTTCAAATGTAAGGCAATTTGATAAGGTATTCTCCACGGCCCGTGAAAGGGTTAAGCAAAATAATGAAAGTTTATCATGTATTATGATAGATATCGATTATTTTAAGAAAATAAATGACACATATGGACATGCAATAGGAGATGTTATTTTAAGAGAGCTGTCAAAGGTTCTAATGAAAAATGTTAGAGGTAGGGATTTGGTAGCTAGAGTTGGTGGTGAAGAATTCTGTATATTGTTATTTAATTGTTCTAGAGAAAAAACCTTTCAAATAGCATGTAGGATAAATAAAGAAGTAGCAGAGCATAAATTTTTTATTGGTGAGGATGAATTTATAAATATAACGGTATCAGTTGGATTATCAATTTACCCGGAAATAACACCAGAGATTGAAGATTTGCGAGAAAGGGCTGATGCAGCTCTTTATGCAGCAAAGAGAAGCGGTCGAAATAAAGTTTCTGATAGTATAATACCTTTTAAGATTGGTGTTTGATTATTAATAAAAGTGTAAAAGGAGCAGATGATTTCTGCTCCTTTTACTTAATTAGTTAAGTCTTAGATTATCTGATAAAAATCTTAATTTATCAATTTTCCAGGAAGTGCCTTCTTTAATTAGATGTAATGTTACATAGGAGGTTATAGTTGAATTTCTATCATTATTATCTTTACTAGATAAATGCCATTTTGGAACTGCCGTAATCCAATAAGAATTAGTGTAACTACTATAATTAATTAGATTATACTGAACATCTAAGAAATTTGTTTGAAGGAGTCTGGATTTAGTGATTTCAATATCATTATTAGCAATAGCGATCATTTTAGTTTTAAATGCTGATGATGCAAAATTAGTAAAGTTATCTTGGACATTGTTTTCGTTCATATAGTTTTGTGAGTAATATACATTAAAAAATTCTTTAACAGTATTTTTCGCACTTTCAAGATCTTTGAACCTATTCAACTGATTCTTTGATATGTATTCACTATTGGATTGTTTTAAATCTAGCATATACATTGTTTCGGTTTGTTCTGCTCTAACTGGTGAATATCCATCCGAATTATTTACGACCCATTTTCCGTTTTCTTTAATTATAGTTAGATATGTTTTGTTTTGGTAGTATCTATTTTTTTGTGGTAAGTCGCCTAAGTAGCTTTTAATAAATTCATAATATGTACAGTCTATAAAATAGGAATTATCATAACTATCGTATATAACATTATTTATATTAGTTTTTACATATTTAGTTGATATTTTCGAAGCCTTTGCTTGCTCTAATTGTTCTTTTACAATCTCTGAAGAAGCATTATTTTTTATACGATTACTTGAATAATCTAAAACTTTAAGTAGTGTGTTTTCATTTGCAGTTTTATAATCAAACGTGGCTCCTACGGACAAATAATTATTAATGAGTTTTGTTAAATCAGAATAATTATTATCTTTTTTAAAATCTTTTACTGTTGATGTGTTGTTTGAAAGGTAATGGGCTGTAATAGGTTTTTGTTTTGGAAGATCAGTTGAGCTGTTGTATTCTATTTTTGTTGACTTAGTAGAAGTGTTTTTGGATGTAGAATTGTTAGTACATGAGCTAAAAGTAAGACTTAATGAAGCTAAAATTAATATAATAATACCCTTTTTTTTCATTAGTTTGCCTCCACATTTCAATTTGTTAATAATATTATAAGGGCGACAAAATAAGCTGTCTACGGTAATTAGCAAATACGCTGGGAGTATTATATGCCATTAAATGAATGATAATCATTAAAATGAAGATTATGTAAGAAAGCATGAAGTTTTTGAAAAGAAATTGAAATATAGTAACATTTATGTTAAAATATTACTTATGCTACGAAAGATATAGGAGAGGTTGAAAGTAAATTTAAGTATATATAAATAAAAAAGCGGCGATTTTCCTGCAACTCATGGTAAAGTCTTTTGACTTGCAGAAAAACCCCTCTGTATTAACAAAAAAAGTAAATAATAATATTAAATTTGCGCTATAATGGCATTCTTTTGTACATAGCTATTTTCAATGTCAGAATCATTAAAGCCTAAGTTCTTACCTAAGTTTATAAAGTCTTGAAAAAGGGTTACATAGTTATCCTTTGAAGAGCATATAACAAAATCATTTATATCTATAAAGAGCCCTAAGAACTGTTCAACTATATTAGTAGAAAAACTTGAACTAGGTAAAGCAAAATCAATGTAATCTTTATCAAGGCCAATACTTAAAATAAAATGAAGACAATTTATGTATTCCTCTAAAATTGCATTTTTTTCGCAAGGAGCTTCTGTAGTCCAATAGTTAAAGCATCGAGTTTTGCTTGCGAGTTCACCAAACTTCACTTGAAGTGCTAGGGCCTTTTGCGAATATAAATTTTGACTAGATAAGTTTTTTTGGTCAATTATTTTTGTATCTAAATTTTTTTGTAAATGAAAAAGCTTATTTAAATTCATGAAAATGAGCCGCCTTTCTTTTACTTCTAATATATTTATTATTTTATATTAAAGTTGAAAATAAGAAAAGCACCCTTAAACGATTACAATAAAAAACTTTTTGAAATAATAAAAAGTTTTACATGGATTGTTAGGAAGTATAAGGCATACAAACATAAAAATACTAAATCATATTCTTGTGTTTATATGCCTTATATTATTACTCAAAGATTAACTTTAAAAATCTCTAAGTTGATATTTTTTTACAACATACATTTTTCTATGACCAACTAATTTGCATAAATCAAAGCTTTCAATTTTTAAGAATGAATAATCCTTTTCCGGAATAGTTTCGCAGGTAGCTGCAGATTCTTGTTCTAGGATATTTTTAAGTTGATAATTTCCGTTTGCAAGAGGAATGAATAAATTGGAATCTTTATGAGGCATTGAGAATTTGAAGCCGCCATAATGAAGCTTCTCGTTGGTGCTTCTAACTATTCTATTTATGTAACCTCTGTTTTCAACTTTTAAAGATACCATTTTACTTGATGAATTATATGCTAAATGTGATTTATTTATCTGTACCTTGAATTTTTTGTAAATAGAGAGCTGTTCACGTATAATTGAATCTAACTTATCAATATTAGGTTCATCCAGAGTTTGAAGAGAAACGTGAAGGTTTGGAATTCTTTTATACAATTTGTACTTTTTACATGCATTTCTTTGAATATCCTCAACATTTAAGTAAGAGTCTTTTGTAAATGAAGCAATTAAACAATATTTCATCAGTATCCTCCACAATAAAACTAATAGTTTAAGAAAATTTCTAAATATTATTATAACATATATAGTAATAATTTGCTCGGAATAAAAACTATATTTTTTGCAATAATAATTCTGTAATAAAATTCGAGGGAGGGATTTTTTTATGGATCATAATTCAAGTATAGGATGTACTGTTTCAGAATGTAGATTTCACTGTAAAGATGATAATTATTGTACATTAGAACAAATAAAAGTTGTTAAGCACAGTAACAGAGCTGAGCAAGTAGAGCATACAGATTGTGGAAGTTTTAAAGTGGAAGGCTAAAAAATAGTAAAACAATTATAGGTTTGTTAAATGTTGTATAAAAGGTTGCCTTAGAGCATAAAAACTAAGGTAACCTTTTTTATTAATGTTAAATGATAGAAATTTAATAAAAAATATATATAATGTTTTAAAATATTATTCAAGTATGATATAATATATTTTGTGATTATGCGTAAAGAATTTAACGAAAAGTTTACATAGATAAAAAAATTAATAAGGATGGATATTGTAATGGACAAGTTAGTTGTTAATGGAGGCAATCCTCTTTTTGGAAGTGTTGAAATCGGAGGAGCTAAAAATGCTGCAGTAGCCATACTTCCAGCAGCAATAATGGCAAGTGAAGGAATCAGTGTTATTGATAACATACCAGATATTCAGGACATTCAACGTCTTGAAAGAATAATAACTAGTTTAGGATGCAAAGTAAAAAGAGTACAAAATACCGTTGAAATAGATAGTACAAATCTTACAAGTGTAAATGCAGATACTGAAGATGGTAGTAAAATGAGAGCGTCATATTATCTTATAGGAGCATTACTTGGTAGATTTGGAAAAGCAAAGGTGGAACTTCCAGGAGGCTGTCCTATAGGGGTAAGACCTATAGATCAGCATATAAAGGGTTTTGAAGCTCTTGGAGCAACTGTAAAAATAAGTCATGGAACCGTTGAGGCTCAAGCAGATAAGCTTATAGGCACAAATATATATTTTGATGTAGTGAGCGTTGGTGCGACTATTAATTTGATGCTTGCATCTGTTTTTGCTGAGGGAACTACTGTTCTTGAAAATGCAGCAAAAGAACCCCATATAGTTGATGTTGCAAATTTTCTTAACAGCATGGGAGCAAATATAAAGGGAGCAGGAACTGATGTTATAAGAATAGCAGGAGTTGAAAAGCTTAAAGGCTGTAATTATAGTGTTATACCTGATCAAATTGAAGCTGCTACATATATGATAGCAACAGCAGCCTGTGGTGGATGTGTAACTATTAAAAATGTTATACCAAAGCATCTAGAATCAATTTCAGCAAAATTAATAGAAATGGGAGCTGACATAAAAGAGGGAGATGATTATGTAACTATAGAGTCGCATAAGAATCTTAAAGGAGTTAACATAAAAACTCTTCCTTATCCAGGATTTCCAACGGATGCACAGCAGCCTATGAGTACACTACTTTCTATTTCACAGGGTAGAAGTATAGTTAACGAAAGCATATGGGAAAGCAGGCTTAAACATGTTGACGAGCTTAAGAAAATGGGAGCTAACATAAAGGTTGAAGGAACAGTTGCTATAATAGATGGAGTTGAAAAACTTACAGGTGCTAATGTTAAAGCTACTGATTTAAGAGCAGGAGCTGCTATGGTAATTGCTGCATTAGCGGCTGAAGGTGTAAGTGAAATATCATGCATAGAGCATATAGATAGAGGATACCCTCATATAGAGGATAAGTTTAAAGAACTCGGAGCAAATATAAGAAGAGAAAAAATATAAGGGACAATCATTGTCTAAGGTTGAGGATAATTATGAAATTTTGTTCGCTTTACAGTGGAAGTAGCGGAAATAGTATATTTGTTGCTTCAGATAATTCAAAGGTACTTATAGATGCAGGACTTTCAGGAAAGACCATCGAGAAAGCCTTAAAGGAAATAAAAGAAGATCCTAATGAAATAGACGGCATTTTTGTAACTCATGAGCATTCGGATCATATAAAAGGTGTTGGTGTATTATCTAGAAAGTATAATATACCTATATATGCAAATGAGCTTACTTGGAAAGCCATGATGAACAGCATAGGAAAAATAAAAGATGACAATATAAAGATAATTACTCAAGACTACATAGAAATAAAAGATATGAATATTTTGAATTACAAAATACCCCATGATGCTGCATCACCATGTGGATATAAGATTTTAAGTGGAAATAAATCAGCATGTGTTGCAACGGATTTAGGACACTTTGCGGACGAAGTGAAAAGTAAAATAAGCGATGCGGATGTGATTCTTCTCGAGAGTAATCACGATGTAGAAATGTTGAAATTTGGACCGTATCCATACCCCTTAAAAAGAAGAATTTTAAGTGAGGTTGGTCATTTATCAAATGAGGATTGCGGTAAAGCTATAGTTGATATAGCAAAAAAGGGCAAGAAAAAAATTATCTTAGGACATTTAAGTAGAACCAATAATTATCCTGAATTAGCATACAAGACAGTTGTTAATGAATTAGTTCAAAACGGGATAGAAATAGATGGAGATATTTCTATTAGCATGGCTAAGCGTGATATGCCTAGTAATTATATCGAGTTTTAATTATAGTTCTTTAATATTTATTGCTATTTACCATAAAAAATAGTAATAAATATACGTGATATGTAATTTAGGAATATTTACACATTGTCATTTATAAAAGTCCCTAGGGTTATTTTATAGTCCAAAGATTTTATAAATAAGGATGTTATTATTTCATTAGTTATATATATTAGCGTTTTCAATGGAAAATAGGACGTATTCAAACCTATCAATACGAAGTGTGTAAGATATTTAAAAAAGCTGACCAAATAACCAGAAATAAGTAAAAAGTGATAAATTTTGGTTTGTATGTAAATTGAAAAGGTTTGGGATTGTTATTATAATAAGATTAATATTAAGTCAAAAGGAGAATTAATTATGAGTTTATACAAAGATTGGACAGATAGAGTTGTAGATTATGTAAAACATAAAGGAGAAGCAGCTTTCTGGAAGGACTACGGCGAAGTTGAAGGAAATATTTATAAAAAGCTTCTTGCAAGTCATAAGAAAGTAGTTGAAGGAACTATTGAGAACCTAGCTTCTGAATATGGATCTGATTCAATATTTTTTATGGGATTTCTTGATGGAATAAATGAAAGTATAAAAGAACCTTTAGATCTTGAAAAATTAGAGGTAACTTCAGATATAAAATTCGAAATTGACTATGAGAAATTATATTTTAATATGTTAGAAGCAAAGGCTGAATATTTATATGATCTTCCTCAGTGGGAAGGAATCTTCTCAAAGGAAAAGAGAAAAGAAATTAGGGACAACTGGAAGAACTCAAAAACATATGTAAATAAAAATAAAGTGGGAAGAAATGACCCATGTCCATGTGGAAGCGGAAAGAAATATAAGAATTGTTGTGGAAAAAACTAGTACATAAAACTATATTAATAAGAACATATTCAAAAAGTGATAGATTAAGCGGTCTATCACTTTTTGGGCATACAAATTAAGGAGCTAAAAATGAATATAACACTTATAACTGTTGGAAAACTTAAAGAAAAGTATTTAAAGGATGCAGTAAATGAATATGCAAAGAGGCTTCAAAAGTATTGCAAACTAAACATAATTGAGCTTCAAGACGAAAAAACTCCAGAGAAAGCATCCCTAAAGGAAGAAAAGCTTATTAAAGAAAAAGAGGGGGAGAAAATACTTTCTTCTATAAAAGATAACTCATATGTAGTTTCAATGGATTTAAAAGGAAAGATGTTTTCTTCAGAAGAGTTCTCTGCTTTTATTGATGACTTAGGAGTAAGAGGAAATAGCAGTATTGATTTTGTTATAGGAGGTTCTCTTGGGCTTTCAGATGCAGTTTTAGCTAGAGCTAATTATAAGCTGTGTTTTTCAAAGATGACTTTTCCACATCAGCTTTTTAGGGTTATGCTTTTGGAGCAGGTTTATAGAGCTTTTAGGATTAGTAGGGGTGAACCGTACCATAAGTAAATGAGGTTTTAACTATATTTGGAATGAGTAATCTTATATAATAATAAAATATTTACAGTGTTAATTTTAATAGAATTCATTTATAATCTATTTATGGAGGGGTTATAATGAATGATATTAAAATAGCTTTGAAAAAATTGGTTGACAAATTTGAAAAGGATTATGTGTACTATAAGGATGCTAATAAGTATAATGAGAATAATTGTAGGCTTGAATTTATAGATGAATTTTTCAAAATATTAGGTTGGGATATTAGTAATGAACAATGTAAATCTCCGCAGTATAGAGAAGTAATAACTGAAAATTATCAAGCTGAAACTGGAAGACCAGACTATACGATGACTTTAAATGGAATTCAAAAGTTTCATGTTGAAGCTAAAAAACCTTCTGTTGAAGTAGAAAAGCATAGTAAATCTTCTATTCAGGCAAGAAGCTATGGTTGGAATTCAAATTTAAGAATATCAGTTTTAACTAATTTTGAATATTTAATTATATATGATACAAGCATACCGCCTAAAGAGGGTGATGATTCTAATGTTGCGGCAATAAAGATTTATAATTATAAGGAATATGTTAATAATATAAAAGAAATTTATGAATTAATTTCAAAGGAATCTGTTTATAATGGTACTTTTGAATTTATATTAGATACATATGGACTTCAAGTATATGATAAAGGATTACAATTGCCAGTAGATGAATATTTTTTAAATAGTATAAATAGATGGAGATTAAGTATAGGAAATTTATTATATAAAACAAGAGGATATGAAATAGAAATAATAAATGATTATGTACAAGAATTTATAAATCAGATTATATTTTTGAGAATATGTGAAGATAGAAGGCTTCCAACTTACCATAAGCTTAAAGAAATATTGGAAGAAAAAGAATTTATTAAAGAAATGGATAAGCTTTTTAGAGAGGCAGATAAAAAGTATAATTCAAGATTGTTTAGAGATGAAAATATATTATTTGATTTGAATAATGATGTAATAAGAAATACTATTGAAGAGTTATATTATCCTAAAAGTCCTTATGCATTTAATTTTATTCAACCTAATATATTAGGTGAGATATATGAATTGTTTTTAGCTGAACAATTAGTGATTCAGGATGGACAAGTAGTATTACAAAAAAAAGACAAAAGCTTACATAGAGATGTGGTTACAACACCACTAGAAATAGTAAAGTATATTGTAAATAGAGTATTAGAAGAATGTTGTAGAAATAAAAAACCTAGTGAGATACTTAAACTTAGAATAGCTGATATTGCTTGCGGTTCTGGAATATTTTTAATAGAAGTATATGATTGGATAATAAAATATATAACAGAGTGGTATATAAAAAATGATATAAAACATTTAATGAGCATTGGAAATGGTAATTATAAATTATCATTCGATGAAAAAAAAGAGATACTAGAAAAATGTATTTGGGGAATAGATATAGATGTTCATGCTGTTGAAGTTGCAAAATTTAATTTAATATTAAAATTGCTTGAATCAGAAACAGAGCCTTCATTAAGGGATAAACAAAAAATTCTGCCTGATTTAGGAAATAATATAAGGTATGGAAATTCATTGATTGATTTCGGGAAAATAAGTTATTCTAAATTAACTCAGTTAGATAAAAATGAGATAGTACCATTCGATTGGGAAAACATAAATAATGGTGAATTATTTGATGTAATATTGGGAAATCCACCATATGTTTCTACAGAAGATATGATAAATCTATTAAATAAAAAAGAAGTAAAAGCATATAAGAGTAAATACAATACATCTAAAGGACAATTTGATAAATACTTTATATTTGTAGAAAGAGCGATAGAAAAAGTAAAAGCAAATGGAATTATAGGTTGTATAATACCTAATAAATTTTCTAAAATTAAATCCGGAGAATCATTAAGAGAGATGCTTTCAAAGAATGAATACGTAGAAGAATACATTGATTTTGGTTCATTACAATTATTTAAGTATAGAAATAAAACTATATATAGTTCAATATTAATTCTTAAAAAAGCAAGACAAAGGGAGTTTAAATTTATTGAAGTAGATAATATCTCTAAATGGTTTTCTAATTTAGAATCAAAAAAAGTAAAAGTTGAAAGTAGTGTACTAGGAAATCTTCCATGGGCATTAGTAGCTAATAAAGATGATATGAGCTTAGTAAAAAAAATGTATAGAAATTCAGTAAAAATGGGAAAAGAAGTTGAATTATTTAATGGTATACAGACAAGTGCTGAAAGACCTCCAATTTATTGGTTTAGTGACAAAGAAATATTAGAAGAATCTGAGTTATATTTTAAGATTAAGAAAAAAGATAAACAATATATAATAGAAAAAAATATATTAAAGAAATATTTTAAGCCAGTATTAAAGAAAGAAAAGAATCTAGGTAGTTATGATATATTTGATACTAATAAATTTATAATTTTTCCATATAATCATGAAGGAAAATTATATGACTTGAATACAATGGAAACTGAATATCCTAATACTTTACGCTATTTAATGGATAATTATTTAGAGTTGGAGCCAAAACAAATTGGCGGTAAGCGAAGAGATGTTCCGCTTGCAACGGAAGAAACATGGTATCAATACGGAAGAGACCAAGCATTAACAGCATTTAATAATAAAGTAAAACTTATTGTTGGTGTTTTAAGTAAAAAAGCAATGTATTTATATGATGACAATGATTTTGTAATTGCATCAGGGGGGACTGCTGGATATTGTGCAATATCTGAGAAAGAGAAAAGTAACTATCAATTAGAATTTATTCAAGCATATTTAACTCATCCGTTTGCTGAAAAGTTGTTATCCATAATTGGCAGTGATTTTGAAAATGATTTTTATTCAAGAGGAACAAATATTTTAGAAAGATTTCCATTAAAGAATATTAATTTTAATGATGAATATCAGATTAAATTATATAATGATATTGTAACAAATGTTAAAAGAATTCATGAAATTAATAAGTCTTTAAAAAGTAATTTATCAAAGGCATCAAGGCAAGTATTGTTAGATGAAAAGAAGTATTTAGTTAATAATGCTGAGGCATTGGTAACAGATATATATAATTTGTAGAAATTATTAAATGATAAAGGATATCACATGATTTGATATCCTTTATTATTTTAAAAAATATAAAAATTTTATTAAATATGATAAAATAATATAGATTTAAGAAACTTATCTTAAAAGAAAAGGTGATAAAAAATGTTATTAAGGAAAGATGCAACAGAGGAGAGATTGACAGGAAGATATTTTACACCAAAAGATTTAGCAAGTTATATTATAGATTGGGTAATACAGGATAATAATATTAATAAAATTCTAGAACCTAGTTGTGGAAATGGTGTATTTCTAGAATGTTTAGGTGAGAGAAGACTAGAAGATGGTCGTAATATTACAGCAATAGAAATAGATGAAGATGTATCATTCGAAGCAAGTATGCAAATTGATAATAGCCTAAGATTTAATAATTGTTATGATTATCAAAGAGCGTTAAGAAATGATGGAGATATAGTTAATAACGGTATAGTAATAATAAATGATGATTTTTATAAAGTGTACGAACAAGAATTACAAGGGCAAAGATTTCAGGCTATAGTTGGAAACCCACCATATATTAGATATCAGTATTTATCGGAGCAACAAAGAGAAGAACAAAGCAAGATTTTAATAAGGAATAATATGAGACCTAATAAGTTAATTAATGCATGGGTTTCCTTTGTGGTAGCTTGTGCAGAAATATTAGATGGCAATGGGAAAATGGGGCTGGTTATTCCAGCAGAATTACTTCAAGTAGCTTATGCAGAAGATTTAAGAAGATTTATTATGAGAACATTTCAGCGCATTACTATTGTAACGTTTAGAGAGTTAGTATTTCCTAATGTTCAACAAGAAGTAGTTTTATTGTTAGTAGAAAAAGAGATATTGCATACACGAGAGCATCAACTTAGAATTGTAGAATATCAAGATATAAATGAATTAACAGAAAGTAATGATTTAGATGAATATCCATTTAATGATGTAGAAATAAATGAATCTAAATGGACTAAATATTTTCTATCAGCAAATGATATAAGATTAATTAATAATATTAGAGAAAACGATAAATTTGTAAGATTTAGTGATGTGGCAAGAGTTGAAGTTGGAATTACTACTGGAAATAATGATTACTTCTGTGTGAATAGGAGAGTTGTAGAAGAATATGATTTAGAAAGAGTATGTAGACCATTAATTGCTAGGAGCGTTAATATTAACGGAGTAAAATTTACTTATGAAGATTGGAAAAGTAATATTGAAAATGGAGCAAAAACATATCTAATAGATTTCCCTGACGTACCATATGATGAGTATCAGTTGTCATATAAACAGTATATTGAGTATGGGATACATAATGATAAAAATTCAGGATATAAATGCAGGATAAGGGATAGGTGGTATAAAGTTCCATCGATTTGGGTTCCAGATGCATTTTTCTTAAGGAGAAATCACTTGTATCCTAAATTTGTATTGAATAGTCAAGAAGTTAATGCTGTTAGTACAGATACAATGCATAGGGTTAGATTTAATAATCATGATGATAGGGAAAGAATTCTTCTTTCTTATTATAATAGTATTGCATTAGCATTCACTGAAATTGAGGGGAGGAGTTATGGTGGAGGGGTATTAGAAATATTACCAAGAGAAGTTGGAAGAATTATTATGCCAGATTTAAGAAATAGAGAATTAATTGATGATGCAACAGTAAGTAATTTACTTAACAGAATAGATGGATATATTAGGAGTAATGATAACATACTGGGAATAGTGGATGAAATTGATGAAATAATATTAGTTGAAATAATGGGTGTAGATGAAAATGTGGTTAGAGAATTTAGAAATATATGGTTAACCCTACAAAGGAGAAGACTGAATAGAAGATAAAAATAAATATATATTATAAAGTAGGTTTCATATAAAATATTGATAAAGTATATATAGAAACCTATTTTGTATTTAAGGAGGATATATAAGGTACAGCAGTTTGTCATAGCAATTCAATCAATGTCAATAAAGCTAATGACTATGTGTTTAAGAAGTTATCAAAGTTTTTAAATAATGATAAGCTCATTAAAGATATAGTAGCAAATATAAATTCAACTAGAAAAGCTATGGTAGAACCATCAAAGGAGAAACTAGAAAGAGTTAGAAAAGATAGAAGTTAAGAAGAAAAAATATTTGAAGCCTATGAGGATTCAATAATCAATAAAAAAGATTTTTCGGAGAGAATGGAAGATATAAAAACTAGAGAAGAAATGTTACAGCAAGAGACAAATGACCTAAAAGGTAATATCTTGGATGATAGTGTACAAGAGGTTTCATATGAGTTTGTAAAGAGCATACTTTCAAGTTTTGATAAGATGTTATCCGAGCTAACGACAAGGGAACAACAAAAAAGACTATTGCATATGTTAATATCAAAAATAACTATAAATAAAGTTAGGGATATAGAATCAATAGAGCTTAACATAAATGATAATTTAATAATGTACTTAAATAATGGGGGAGAACCAAGTCCAGATGGAGGCGGTTCTCCTTCTTGTATCTAGAATACCACAGGTTTTACCTGTGGTTCCGGAAAGCTTATAGCTATGAGTAGAAAAAAGAAAAACTCCAATATAAAATAGAAGTGGGTTTGCCAACCACAACTAAAATATATTGGAGGTGTGTCCAAAGTGGACAATAGTAGTTTAGCACATAGCAAGTGGAATTGTAAATATCATATAGTATTTGCACCAAAGTATAGAAGACAAATAATATATGGAAAGATAAAAGCTGATATAGGAATAATATTGAGAAAATTATGTGAGCAAAAAGGTGTAGAAATTATTGAGGCTAATGCATGTAAAGATCATATACATATGATTGTAAGCATACCACCTAAATTAAGTGTGTCACAGTTTATGGGATATTTAAAAGGGAAAAGTTCACTGATGATTTTTGATAGACATGCAAATTTAAAATATAAATATGGTAATAGGCAATTTTGGTGTAAAGGATACTATGTTGATACTGTAGGAAGGAACAAAAAGGTCATAGAAGAATATATAAAAAATCAGATACAAGAAGATTTGGCATATGAACAGATAAGTTTGAAAGAGTATATTGACCCGTTTACGGGTGAGACAGTAAAAAAAGGCAAAAAATAAGCACCTTTTAGGTGCAGCCTGTAAAGGCATGCGGTTGGCAGACCGTTCAGTGTGCGAGTAGCACTGCCAGTAACATGCCATTATAGGGCTAGAGCAAACTACCCGTTTTACGGGTAGTTATGATTTTATTTTAAGAAGAAGGTTGATGATAAATGCTGTGAATATAAAAATAAACATCTAAACTAAATAATAGAATTATGATATAATTTGGTAATAATATAAAACGTAGGGGAGAGATAATGATGGTACTTACAAATATTATTCCGTGTATAAAAGTTACAAAAGAAGGTAATATGAGTGGAGTTGATATGTATATTGAGTTAGGAGACCGTATTAAGGTTACTGACAGCAATGGCAATATATTTATTGGGAAACTATCATTCATAGAGTTAGGTAAAGATTTAGAAGAAGATGATAGTATATGTATTTTACTTGATAGTGAAGAAGTAATTAATGTAGGAGTAAGCTACATAAAAGATATAGAAACGCTATAGTGTGTTAGAAAGTATTGTTTGTTGAGGACTATATATGGAAAACATCATTTTGTTAGGAACATATGTAGGTTTATATAATATAAGGCATAAGGGAGGACAATATGACTAATCAAAAATACCACCATTTGATTCCACGAACATATTTGAAGGCATGGTGTTATAACAAAGATAGTATTTATGTATTTGATACTAAGAATAGAATTTTTGAAGGCAAAAATATCAAAAAAAATTTTGGTATTACTCAATTTCATTCTATTGTAGCTGGAATGCCTATATGTGAAGAGGAAGATTTGAAGAAAATTTATAAATGTTTAGATGGATATGAGATTTACTATGAAGGGCGACTTTTAACTAATCTTATGGAATATAATAAGTATTATTGTAAATTTGCTGAATGGGTTATTAAGAGCAATAACATAGATATTTCACGAAAAAATAAAAATATATTAAGAGCTAAAATAGATAAAGTGAAAATATTAGATATAGAACAACTATGGTCTGAAAAATATGAGGATAAATGGAATATTGTTCGTGAAAACATTGAATATTGAATAGCCAAGGAGATAAAATTGACGAATTTTATAAAGGATTAATAATAAAGTCATTGATAGCTTTTAATTGGCGTGGATTTCATACGAATAATGCATTTAAATCGGTATATAAGTGGATTTCAGATATTATTGGATTGGACAAGATTAACATTCCTGTTGAAGAGAGACAAAAAAATTATTTAACTACCGCATCACAAGAAATGGAACATTCCATTTTACTTAGGAAATATCGTGAGTTTTTAAATGATACTGGTATTATATATTATATGGCTAAAATGTATATCAAAATAATGTCTATAAAGTTTTACATTGCTACTGGTAATAATAAATTTATCACAAGTGACAATCCCAGTTTTATTTGTAATAATGTAGATGGAAAGCTAGTACACATTATGTCAATATCCCCTGATATAGTAATGACTGTTGGAATAAATAAAAACCATGAAGAAAAGTATTATATAGAAAGAATTTCAAGTAAGGATGTTACTAAGATTAATAAAATTATATATGATAATAGCATCGAAAAAGTGATAACTAATAATAACAAAATGAAATTTTATTGATATTAAATTATAAAAGGTTATCACTTGCTACTGTTACGGAGAACCGTATCACAAGTAACGTAGGCTTTTTTTGTAACCCTTAGTATGACTAGCTTTATAAGGAAAAATAATCTTTAAAGTCGTATAAGACCCTTAGAGTGTAATGGGTATTCATACGAAAATAGCATAACAAATAAGCAAAACTTGGAATGAAGAATGAAAAGCATAATGGTTGAAATAGATTATTTTACGATATCAAAGAGGAGATGCACAAACTATTTATATAAAAGTGTTGCGTCATCTCCTTCAACTTAATTTAATTATTTATTTTTTGCAATTGTTAGGAGTAGAGTTATAAACTTTTCTAACAAACTTTAGTACTTAAAAACTATTTCAGAAAATTTAATTTCTAGTTGAAACAATAAGTACTTTAGATAGTAAGGATAGCACTATTTTTTTATTGAATAAAAACATCTCTTAGGAGATATTATTTTTTCTGTTAACTCTATATCTAATCTACCTTTTTAAGTTAATGTTCGGATATGCATTTCTTAGGGCAAGCGTATTGGCAAGCTCCACAGTCAACGCATGCAGATTCATTGATTAATCTTTTTCTATCTTTTTCTTGTGTTATACACCCAACAATACATACTCTTTGGCAAGTTCCACACCCAACACAATCTAATTTATTAATTCTTCTAGGCATAGTTTTCTCCTTTGATTAAAGTGTTTGCTTACAAGAAGTAACTGTAACTTCTAATACTCTTGTTAGGAATGAGTATTTTTCTCTCATCATCTTAAAGTGATCTCCATCTTTCAAAAACTTAGCAGTTCCTTCAAGTAAAAATCCAGTTCCCATATAGTTATTGCCCATTACTTCTTTACTACCGATCGTTAACTTAACTTTAGGATTAGCATTTACATTATCCTCTGTCTTAAGCATAGCAGCGGCAGGAATTAGAATTTTATTTCCTTCTACAATAACTAAATAGCTGTTCCATGTATTAGAGACATGAGCTTCATTATTTGAACAAGTTACAATAGAAACTACTCCTTCATGATTTAATACCTCAAAAAATTTTTCTGTAAACATTTTATATTCCTCCTCGAATTATGGATAAATTTAATCGTCGATACAGATTGTCTATAATTATAATATGATGTTTTTTTATTTTTGTCAATAAAATATTTTGTAAAAAAGTATTTATTTGATGCTATATAAGTATCTTGAATGAGAATTAATAATAGGCTATCATTAATAAAAGACTATAATATATTAAAGGAGCATGAATAAAATGAAATTTTCAGTTGGAGTTGAATATGCATTACATTGCTTATTATATATGGTAAACGCAGAAGAAGGTAAATCTGTGGGAATAAGGGATTTAGCAACATTTCAAGGCATATCAGAAACTTATTTATCAAAAGTATATGCAAAATTAAGTAAGTCGGGGATAATAAAATCTATACCAGGTGTAAAAGGTGGTTATGCATTAGCTCGTAGTGCCGAAGAGATAACATTTTGGGATGTTGTTGAAGCATTAGAGGGAAGTGAATCATTTTTTCAATGTGCAGAAATTAGACAAAATAATATATTATTAGATAAGAATAATTTACCAGATACACATACCAAATGTCCTTGTTTAATAAAAGTTGTAATGGTAGAGGCAGAAGATGAAATGAGAAAATACCTAAGAAATAAGACCCTTGCATGGTTATATAATGAGGTATATAATAAGATACTTCCGAAAGATATGGAGAAAGCAACAATCGAATGGTTTAATAATGCTAAGTCAAGGTAAGTATAAGCTTTTAAAGTAATGGTAAATTAGTAAAAGTCTACGGTATATATTGTACGGAGAACCGTATCATAAGTAAGTGCTATTTACACCTTTAGATATTGTAAAACTTTAAATCTAAAAATTATCTTTGAAATTTAAAATTTTTTCTATAAGTAACACTATAAATGTTAATAGTGCTATTAAAAATAATCCTGCCTGAAATAGTAACATTAAAGTATCGTTACTCATATGTATCACCTCCATTCTTACGAAGAGGTAAGTGATACCAGTAGCCCACAAAGAACTATTAAATTATACATCGAAATTACAACACAATAAATTAAAGGTTACTATAGAAAGTAAAGGTAAAAGCATAAGCAGTAGGATTATTAAGTAAAGATGCAAATTAGCTAAAAGTCAATATTTTGGAGGGTGGTGTACAAGAAGCTTCATATGAGTTTGTAAAGAGCATACCTTGAAGTTTTCATAAGAGGGTATCTAAGCTAACGACAAGAGAACAACAAAAAAGACTACTGCATATGTTAATATCAAAAATAACTATAAATAAAGTTAGGGATATAGAATCAATAGAGCTTAACATCAATGATAATTTAATAATGTATCTAATGGAGGAGAAGCAAGTCCAGACGAAGGAGGTTCTCCTTCTTTTATTTTAAGAAGAAGGTTAATGATAAATCCTGTAAATATAAAAATATGCTTATAATAATTATTATATAGATTTAAGCTAGTAGTTAATAAAAATGATATTGTTAAAACCAGAAGAAATGATTAAAAGAACTGAAAGTAAAGTAGGTTCAGATTTTGGAGGGTATAATCTTATATATAATATTTTTGACACAAAGATATATTTATTTTATATAATTAAAATAAAGTTAAATAACAAATTAAATTATACTTAAAAGTTATTGAAAAACAGCCTTGAAAATAATATAATTATAGTAAAAAGTATATAATTATAGTAAAGAGTATATAAATTGGAAATTAAGTTAATAAGTAAATGATTTAAATATCACATACCTTAATTTATATATAAAAATATTATAATTAGTGAGGACATAACTTTGTTTAAGAGTGAAGTTGGAACTTTAGGGACAAGTCCATCTTATATTGAATATTCTAAAATGTTTTATGATGGTGAAAAGTTGGAGAAGGCAGAAACTCTGGTCATTACAAGTTTCTAGGAGGAGAGATATGGGAGAAAAGTGGAAATTGATACTGACGAACATAAAACTGAGATAATGAGTGTTGATAAAATTATGGATAAGGAGGCAAAATGATGAGTGACTCTGAACTCTATTATGAGCAACTGACTGACCTTTCCATCCGGATTGCAGCAGGAATTAAAAATCGGATGCAACCCCTTGATGAATTGACTCAGGCACTGACTCAATTAACCCAAACTAATGCCATAAAAGGTAATGCAGCTGATTCAATGAAAGCCTATATTAGCGAATACATATGACATTGATTAAAACCCTCCAATTGCTGCTTAACAATTATGAAATGGCACTTGGCAAGTATGTTAAAGGTTATTTGGAAGTGGATAGTAGCGAGAATTTCAAGCTTGTTAAAGAAGATTTTGACGCTCATGAGCGTAAACTTAGCTCGCACCGCTCTGATTTTACTTCTATTGGCAGTAAGTTAAAAGCTATTTCAGATGAAGCAGAGGACATTATCTGGCTAGGCGGTGCAGGCAGTAACCGTCTTTTCAATGTTGCAAAAGAGATGGACGCTATGAAAAAAACGGTGAGCAATCTCAAGGAAAACTGGAATTCCTATGAACAGAAAGACCCAGGCTTTAATCAAGTTCAAGATTTGATTGTACAGACAAAATCGCTCTTAAAGAGTACTCTTTCGGTTCCACGTGGATATTCTTATAGTCCAGGTTATGAGCAAGAATTTTGTGGATGCTTTCATAGCCAATGCCAATTATGCAGAAAATCCGAATAATCAGAAAGCATTTCAGGATGATTGGAAGAGTATTAGTAAGAACTATACTGCTAGCCAGAAACGAATGGCTGAGGAGGCAAAGGAGAAAGCTAAAAAAGAGGGGCTTATCGGACTAGTTTGGGATGGACTGCAAATTTGTGCAGGAACAGCCCTTGTTGTGACAGGAGTGGGAACAGGTTTTGGAGTTGTGCTCATTGCGGGTGGAGTTAATAGTGCTATCAATCATGCCTCGATGGCGACAACTGGTAGGAGTTTTAATATAGTTGGAAACTTGACAAATCCTCAAGTAAGAGCACAATTTGGTGTAAGCCTTGGAAATTGGTGGAAACAGGTTCGCAGTGGAAATGCTTATGCGATAGGACAAACAACTGCAACGGTGGCAAGTCTATTTGTAGGTGGAGAAGATATTGGTGTTGCGGTTAGTAAGGCAAGCAAGGCAGAAAGTTTACTGGGTAAAGTAGGTACGTTCTCAAAATCTATAGCTGTTTCAAGCGTAGAAAATGTGAAGAGCCTATTGCCTAAAGTAAAAGGCGCATTAAGTGACGTTGGGACTGCTTCAGTTACCTTCGCAAAAACTTTTGGAAAAACTTTTGCTGAAGAAAGTGGCAAATATGCAAATACTTGTTTTGATGTACTTGGTGCAGTGGCAACTGGTGTAAAAATTGGTGGTAAAGCAATTGTTGCAGGAGGTAAAGAAGTTAAAAGTGTTTTTAAAGTGGTTAAAGCTCAAGAAAATGGGATTGCTGAGGTGGTAAGTAACCCTGAAGCACATAATTATGTTAATTATATAAAATATAAAGGTGAGTTAGCAAAATCTGAATTAAAAGAAATGTATCCTGATTTCGTTGCAAAGAAAAATAGTAAGATTGCTCAAACTAGCGATGCTTTATTAAAAAAAGAGTTAGAATTTGCACAATATGGAGAATTAGAAAAGATACCATTTGATAATTTAACAGGTCATCATATGCCGTCAAATTATTACATGAAAGAAAAATTTAATATTGATATGGATGATAGTTTAGCATTCAATTTAGAACAATTAAGTCCAGGAGTAGGAGGCAGACATAGAAGAACTTTCACTTATGGATTTAAAGGAAGAGGAAAAGAACTTTACTTAAATTTAATGCCTAGAGATGCGCTTGCATTCGATAGCAAATGATATTAAAATATTAAAGCAGATGAAATTATTAGGGGAAGATGATGATATAGACGTATTTGATGAGGCTGTATATAGGATATCATTAAATGGGGATAACAGTGTAATTAAGGAACTATGTCAAGTATTGGACGATTCAACATCAACTCCATCAGCAATGGATAATGTAATACAATGCATTTTTACAATAGCAAATAGATGTGGATTAGAGGATGGAATATATGAAATATTATGCAATGTAGATAAGATACTTATTAATGCTAAAAGGTGCTTTATGCAAATTAACAGAATGATATTAAACTATGAGCCATTTAATAATGCATATATTTCTGCGATAAAAAGACTAGGAGATGAAGAACTAAGTTCACTAATAGATGTATTGTATCAACTTAAAGATAAATATTCAGATAAATATGAGAAAAAAATAGATTTAATAATGAATCAGCTATAATGTTGATTCATTATTTTTTAGCATGGAATTAAATCGAAAAGAATATAAGAAAATACCTATTCTTTGAAACTGACGCCGATAAGATAGTTGCGGAGAACCTTATCATAAATGACATAGATTTTTTTGAAAAAGATAGATACTATAAATATATATTACAATATAGAAGAGGGTGTCGCAAAACTACTTTTAAAGTAGCTTGCGATACTCCTTTTTGCGTAAGTTAAAAAAAGCATGAAAAAAGGGCGAAAGCAAGCCACAAGTTTTACGAGTGGCACTGACTTTGTGCCAGTATAAAGTGATGCATAAATATAAAGAAGATGTTTCCTTTGGCCGTAAAGTAATAAATTCGTGTTGCATATTTGAAATTCTGGTGCTATACTGTTCATATAAGGTACCAGAGTACCCTATATGAACAGCATGAGAGTGAGGTGTTACATTTGTCAATGATTCAAACTAAAGATTTAACAAAGAGTTATGGTTCGAAAAACAGTGCTTTTAATATTAACCTGACAGCTAACGAAGGTGAAATATACGGCTTTTTAGGGTTAAACGGTGCTGGAAAGACAACAACAATGCGCATGCTGCTAAAAATGATTCGACCTACATCAGGCGAAATTTATTATTCAGGACAATCAATTTCAAAGCTTCCTTCTGAGTTTTGGAATCAGGTGGGGTACTTGATTGAAACACCACATGCATATCCAAACTTTACGGTTGAAGAAAATCTCATATTATATGCAAAGCAAAGACTCATCCCCAATTCGGAAATTAAGAAACGAATTGATAACATATCACAGCAGCTTTTGTTAGATGCATACCGACAGGTTAAGGTAAAAGATCTTTCTTTAGGAAACAATCAAAAAGTTGGATTAGCAAAGGCACTTATTCATAAACCAAAGATTCTTTTGCTAGACGAGCCGACAAACGGGCTAGATCCAGAGGGTCTTGTGGCTGTACGCCAATCTTTATTAAGAATGGCTAAAAACGGCACTACTATTTTTATTTCAAGTCATTTACTCGATGAGATGGAAAAACTGGTGAATCGTATCGGAATACTGGCTAGTGGACGCCTGTTGCGGGAATTAAGTTTTCTTGAATTTGAAGGATGCAGGCAATCCAAACTATATATAAAAGTGGAGGAGTCTGTTAAAAACCTTACTGATTACCTTGATACAAAACACTTGCAGTGTACTCCAGTAAGTGAGTCGGAAATACTTGTTTCAGGTGTACCAATTAACCAATATTCTGCTTTATTGCATCAATTAGAGCAACAGAAATTAAATCCTATGATTTTTCAGCCTGTAAAGGAAAGCTTAGAAGAATTCTTTCTTAGAACAATTAAGGAGATGCATACTTATGAAACAGCTATGGTCAATGATTAAAATAGAGCTTTATAAAATAATGCGAGGTCGTATACCAATCTATATTTTGGCCTTTTATACTTTTTTAATATTCATTCATATGCAGGATAAAACCTGGGAAGCATTTTTAAAGGGTACTTTTTTTATGTATTTAACTGTAATTGGTCTTATAGGATTCAGTATTTTAAGCACCTGGGTATTTGGAAGGGAATATCAGGATCAAACTTATAAAGATCTATTATCCTTGCCAATTCCTCGTACAACTTTAGTTACTGCAAAGTTTTTGGCTTTAGAATTGAGCTTTGTAGGTATAACTGTGATAGCAATCATGGCGACTTTCTCACTAGGGTATTGTTTTAATTTAGCAGATTTCAATGTATCTTTGGCTGGAAACATTGTAAAACGATTGGTCATGGCAACACTATATAATATAGGTCTAAGCTTCTTGTTCCCGCTCATCGCCAGCATGGTACGTGGTGTACTTGCGCCCGTTAGTATATCTTTTGTAGCTCTAATTATGGCTGTTGTTTTTGGATCACAGTCTGTAGGCCCATATATCCCATGGTCTATTCCTGGAATATATTTAAATAATCCTCAGCTAATTAGCTTAGTCAGCAGAATGACAATTTCTATTATAGTATTTATTGGTGTTTATGGTACTATATTATGGTGGAATTATGTTGACCAAAAATAGGAGGAAAACAAAGTGAACGATAATGTTAGTCGACGCCGAGGCGTTACGCTGGAAAATGCAATTTTAGATGAGGCTTGGTTATTGCTTCAACAAAAGGGATATGGTAAATTGACTATGGATGATGTAGCTCATGCTGCAAAAACCAATAAAAATGCTATTTATCGGCGCTGGCCACAAAAATGTTATCTTATTTTTGCGGCTATAAGCAGGCAGGCACCAGCCATAAGCTTTGATATAGGAGATCATGGTTCATTGAAAGAAGACTTAATGGCGCTATTTGAGTGCTTAAATCCAATTTTTCAGGTTATAAAACCTGAGGATCTGCGAGATTTGATTTCAGATATGTTTTCCAATGCAGTATCTTATGACTTATTTAATAGTATCAATAATGAAAATGATATTAGTAAATCCATTGAGACTATTATAACCAGGGCTAATCAGCGCAATGAGGTTTCACTTTCTGTAAATACTATTTCTCAAAAAGCTTTAAATCTACCGTCGCTGCTGATTATCAACGAGATTATACAGCATGGTAAGATCACAGAAGAGAGTGCTAAGGACATGATAGATAATATTTTGCTTCCTATATATAAAGCATAGGATGTGGATTTTTGTGTAAGTTCTAATTATAGAAAAATTGCCTGTTACTTAGGTTAATAATTTAAATTATAGATTCCTAATTGTAGAGATAAATGAAAGCATAGCTTTTAGAGAATATGTTTACGGTGAAAAAATTACAGAAAACTTCAAAAATCTCTTTGGAAAAGCCTAATTACAGGGCATAAAATAGGTTGATATATGTGAGAAAGCTAAAGGCTCCAGTTAAGCTAAGCTATAACTTTGACTGTGGAAGAGAAAGCTTATTGAAGCAGCTCGGAGGTGAGAAGTGCAAAAAAAGATATTAGTTGTAGATGATGATAGAGATATAGTAAAACTTATAACAAAGAGTTTAAGCTATGAGGGATTTGAAATGATTTCAGCATATTCTGGGAAAGAAGCCTTATGTGCATTGAAAGAAAATCACATTGATTTCATCATTCTTGATATAATGATGCCTGGTATGGATGGTCTTGATGTCTGCCGAAGCATCAGAAAATCTTATAATGTTCCAATTCTGTTTTTAAGCGCCCGGGATAAGGATATCGATAAAATCGTTGGGCTCGAAATAGGGGCAGATGATTACATGGCAAAGCCCTTTAGCATTCAGGAGCTTACTTCCAGGATAAGAGCCAACTTCAGAAAAATTGACAGGCTCTTTAAAGAGTGGAATGAACTTAGTCCTAATAGAGAAAGAAATGATTCTCCTCTCATCTTGAATGATAAGACCTTTGAAGCATTTCTAAATAACAGAAAGCTTAATTTATCAACAAAAGAATTTCAAATATTGTCCATGCTCGTGCATAACCCCAATAATGTATTGACTCGTGAGCAGATATATGAACATGTATGGGGAGACGAATACGGAGAATTAAATACCGTAACGGTTCATATAAAAAATATCCGTAAGAAACTTGGCCCTGAATATGACTTTATTAAAACAATTTGGGGCATTGGATATAAGTACAAGGAAAGAGAGTAATAGTATGAAACTGAGAATAAAACTTCCTTTATTGTTCCTGGTGATGTTTATAGTTTTTATGGTTTCAATTGGAATCTATTTAAAGTTTATCTTTGCATTATATTCACCTATATCAGGTTCATTACTAAATTCATCAAGTATAGGATTACTCTTTCCTATATTTGCTATTGCCTGTTTCATCTTTGTTATTTTGATTATGTATATTTATTTTTTTATAGAAAAACCAATCGGACTGCTTAATACCAGATTGGAAAGAATAAATATCGTGCATCCATTGCCTTCACTTGCTCTAAGGAGTAATGATGAAATTGGAGACCTTTATAATCACTTTAACAATATGGAAAAGAGGCTCCAACTAGCACACAAAGAGCAAACAGATATGATTGCTGCTATTGCTCACGATCTAAAAGCACCATTAACATCTATTAATGGTTTTGCTGAACTGTTAGCTATGCAAAAGGGTCTATCAGAAAATGAAAAGCAGGAATATTATGAGTTGATTCAAAAAAAGTCAAAATATATGGCTGAGCTTATCAATGACTTTTTAAGCTTCACCAAAGAGAAACTGGATTTAGAATCTATGACAGTGAAACCCGTTGATGCATCAAAATTATTTGAAAACATTGCCCTAGAATATGAGCATGAGCTATCGGGACTTGACTGTGAGCTTGTTTACAAACATTTATTCACGGGAAATATGATGCTTATGGTCAATGAAATTATGATAGGTCGGGTCTTTGGTAATCTCTTTAGTAATGTTGTAAGATATGGAGGAAAAAATGAGTTGAAAGTGTATATGACTGGATACTCACAAGGGTCTTATGCCTATTTTGAAATTGAGGATAATGGGATTGGAGTGCCAGATAAAGATATATCTTCACTATTTCTTAAATTTTTCACTGTGGATAAATCTAGGCAAATTGAAAATGGTGGGATAGGACTTGGACTTGCAAGCTGTAAATCGATTATTGAATATCATGGTGGAGAAATTTATGCATATTCTTCTGAGTATGGCGGTCTGGGCATAAAGTTCAGCCTCCCACTTGCAAAACACTAATTTTATTTTTCTACAATAAATTAAAGATCACTGCTGATTGAAAGTATGGAACACAGGCAGTGGCCTTTTTATTTTTTAGTGCTTTACAATCTTTTATATTCTTTTTATAAAGATTTATTTTACTTTTAGGACGGCTTTATTTTTATATCATAGAATTTACTTGTAACTTAAAAAAATGCAAGTAAATTGATAGGAGGAAATGATATGTTAGAGAATCAAGCTGGCAAAACCGGCATAGATAGGTGCTATTATTTCAAAACATGTACCCTTGTACTTAATCAGAGATGGACGGGAGTAATCAATATAACTAGAGAAGGAGGATACTGCAATGTCAATTGAATTCAGCCGTTGGCCAAACAACTATATGATGTCATATCAAGTAACTAAAGCTCTAGGCTTGGCAAGTCTTGGTGCTACTGACGTTACCGAAATTTATGAAGCATGCAAAAAAATAGATCCAAATGATAAGGAAACATGGCATAGGGAATGGCTCATAACAGCAGAGACTTTGGAAAGGCATGGAAAGGAGGCAGAAGCAGTTGGAAACTGGTATACAGCACGTAACTGCTATATTCGTGCTTGCAATTACAACAGAATTGCTGAATATACTGTGATGGATGATGACAACGAGAAAATCCGTATATTTAGGAAGGTAAATGAACTCTTCGAAGCTGCCGGAAAATACTTTGATGTCAAACCAGAGAAAATCCAAGTAGATTATGAGGATGTCAAGTTGGATGGGTACTTTTTCTCACCTTCTTGGATAAAAGGTCCGAAGCCCACAATTTTGGCTCTCAATGGTGGTGATGAATGGTCAATTGAGAACTATTTCTGGTTAGGACCTGCCTTTATTTCCTGTGGATATAACTTTATGGTCTATGATCAGCCTGGAACTGGTCTTTCAATGTACGAAAAGGGAAAGGGCAGGAGAGCTGACAGCGAGGCTTTTCATTCAAGAGCAATCGATTTTCTTCTAACTAGACCGGAAGTGGATCCTAACAAGATTATTGTCCACGGTGAGAGCTTTGCGGCATACGACTCACTTAGATTTGCTTCCTTCGACCACAGGATTGCTGCCGTCATCTCTGACGGAGGTACCCACGCATTCGACTGGGAAGCAATGCTAAAATGGATGCCACCGAGTTTGGCTGGTCACGGCATGAGAATCCTAGGTGCAAAAAGCTTGGATGACTTTGCAGAAAATCCTCGTTTTGCCTACAATCTCGAGGGTGTGCTTCACCAGATAGAATGCCCTCTTCTTGTGATGCATGGTGCAGAAGAGATATTAGTTCAGCCCAATCCGCTAACGCAAGCTCTTAAAAATTACGAACAGGCCGGTTCGAAAAACAAGACGTTTTTCCCTATAGAGGATAGAAGAATTGGCGGATTAGAACACTGTCAGGTAGACAACATCAATGTGCTGCATGAGGTAGTACTGAATTGGCTTTGTTCCATTGGTCTTGGCCCTTTTGCACCTAGACCAAGTGATTGCTAGGATATTTTTTAAGTTGATTACAGGTGAAGATTATGAAACTTACATTAGTACAGGTGGAACTGTGCTTGTTAGAAACATGTAACGATACATTTTAATTAAAAAAGTTTAAATAATTATTTTAAAGAATTAACTGATGCAGTAATATGAGAGCCATATCATGAAGAATATATATTATTAAGAATGAGGGATCACCAGATTGTGAAGGTGATCCCTCATTTTTGTGCGCCCAGCATGGGCGACAACTTGGCGGTGAAAGTCCGCTGTGGGCTTGATAGTGGGAACCACTAGCCGAAGGCAAGGGTGTCCTTCGTGAGGAGGAATCTGAAGGAAGTACTAGGCAAATTCTCGGTCTGAGGTATACGAATCACATACAAGGCTTATCTAGGTAGGACGAGTTTGCATAACAAAACAAAGTCCAACACTATCCGAATTCCTAGAAAGTAAATGTGGCAGATATATGAGAGGAAGGTTGTCGTTCTTACCTGGGGAGGTCTGATAGATAAATCATCAAAGAATGAAATTTCTGTATGATAACCTACATAGTGATATGTAGCTGAACTATCAGAAGTCAGCAGAAGTCATAGTACCAGTTCAGTCATGAATGAACTGGGAAGGACTGAACAATAGGAGGTCTTGGAAACTTGAAAAATTCGAAAGAAATGCAAAAATTGCAGACAACTTCATATAAAGAGGGCTGGTCGTGTGAAATAAGAGTGGAACTTCAAAATAGCACGAGAGCGCATAGTATTTCTACGGCATTTGATAGAAGAAAAGACGATGGAAAGTTATATGAAACTAACTTGCTAGAAAGGATACTTGATAGGCAAAACATGAATCTTGCCTATAAAAGAGTTAAATCCAACAAAGGAAGCCACGGAGTGGATGGAATGAAAGTAGATGAACTTCTACAATACCTAAAACAAAATGGTAAGACTCTAATAGCAAGTATATTTAATGGGAAGTATTGTCCCAAAGCTGTTAGGCGAGTGGAAATACCAAAACCTGATGGTGGAATAAGATTACTTGGAATACCAACTGTAGTTGATAGAACTATTCAACAAGCAATATCTCAAGTGTTAACACCTATATTTGAAAAAACATTTTCTGAAAATAGCTATGGTTTTAGACCCAAAAGGAGTGCAAAACAAGCTATAAAGAAAGCAAAAGAATATATGGAAGAAGGTTATAAGTGGGTTGTAGATATAGACCTTGCGAAATATTTTGATACTGTAAATCACGATAAATTAATGGCATTAGTTGCTAGAAAAATTAAGGATAAAAGAGTATTAAAGTTAATAAGGTTATATTTGCAAAGTGGTGTAATGATAAATGGAGTAGTTTCTGAAACCGAAAGAGGATGTCCACAAGGAGGACCCTTGAGTCCATTACTTAGTAATATTATGCTTACAGAACTTGACCGAGAGCTTGAAAAAAGAGGACATAAATTTTGTCGCTATGCTGATGATAATAATGTTTATGTTAGAAGTAAAAAGGCAGGAGACAGAGTTATGCGAAGCATAACTAGATTTATTGAAAATAAATTAAAGCTCAAAGTTAACAAAGAGAAAAGTGCAGTTGATAGACCTTGGAGAAGAAAATTTTTAGGGTTCACATTTTATCAATGGTATGGAAAGATAGGAATAAGAGTACATGAAAAATCTGTGAAAAAGTTTAAAGCTAAAATTAAAGCAATTACTGCCAGAAGCAATGCTTTAAATATAGAAAACAGAATAATAAAACTTCGTCAATGTATAATAGGATGGCTCAACTATTTTGGAATAGCTGAGATGACTAAATTAGCAAAGAAGCTAGATGAGTGGACTAGACGAAGGCTTAGAATGTGCTATTGGAAACAGTGGAAGAAGGTTAAGACCAAATATGATAATCTAAGAAAGTTTGGAATTAATAATAGTAAAGCATGGGAATTTGCAAATACAAGGAAAAGCTATTGGCGAATAGCCAATAGCCCCATACTTTCAACAACACTTACAAATTCCTATCTTGAAAAGATAGGTTATACAAGTATTTTTAAAAGATATAAGCAAGTACATTAATTTCTATTGAACCGCTGTGTACCGAACGTTACGCACAGTGGTGTGAGAGGACGCTAAATAAAATAATTATTTAGCTCCTACTCGATTAGGTGAAATACTTTATCATAAGTGAATATGAATTTAGATTATATAAGTAACTTTAATTGTTAAATAGATCATCACCACTTTTAAAATCAAATCCAGGGTGATGATCAAATTTAACTGCACCAACTGATGCTTTACCTTTTACCGCTTTACTAACAAGTGCTATTCCTTCATTTCCAAATCCAGCACAAAGCTCTATAGCTTTAACACCTTGATTTACCAATTCCTTTGCAATAGGTACAGCTTCATTGTAATTTTTTACGCCAATTACAGTTAAATGTACAACAGGAGTATCAATAACAGTTTTATGAATTTTATAATCGACCTCTGGTGCTACAAAAATAAATGCTGCTTTAACTTTCATGTTTATAACCACCTTTTCTAATATGTACTTTAAATAAATATATTTTTAATTATATGGTAGCATACTGCAAAAAAAAATAATTGTAAAATATTGCTCACTTTCTTATTAGGTTCTTTTTATAAGCTTGAATGGATATGCCCATCTGCCTTTTGAATATTTTACATAAGTGGCTTGAATCTGATAAATTCAAATTAATAGCTAAATCAGTTTCAGATTTACCATTAAAGATTTGTCTTCGTATAATCCCCATTTTTGCTTGAATATAATATTGATAAGGGGTTACACCCATTTCCTTTTTGAACATTCGGATTAAGTGATATTTTGATAAGTAAAAAGATTCCGCTAGGGTGTCTAAACTAAAATTTTTAGCTGCAGTTTGTTTTATATACTCACAAATTAATAATACAGTGTTATTTGTGGAAGTCTCCATGACTAGAGAATTAGTAGCTATAGTACTATTAATTAATATAAGAATGGAATTTAAAAGTTGTTTTTCATTATTGTTCTCTTTAAAAATATCACATAAATTGAATATTTCATCATTAGACTTTATCTTAAGAAAAAATTTATTGAAGAGAATATGTTCTACTTGTTTTTTTAATTCATTTTTAAAACATATTGTTATGTAATCATATTGGGAGTTTGCAGTTATGGAAATTCCAGTATTCGGTGGAATAATAAAAACCATAGATTCTTCTAATAAGCACTTGGTGTTATTTATTGTAAATAGCGCAGAACCTTTAGTAATAGCACCAACACAAAAACACTCATGACTATGAAGGGGAAAAGAGTGGCTGCTTTTGCCATATAATATTTCTATTGAACCTTTTTCATAAAATTTAATAACATTTTTCATAAAGTACAGTTCTCCTATTTAAACATAAATTAAGAATATTGTATATTTCAATGATAAGTATATAGACAACAAAAAACAATATATAATTAAGCATATGTTAATAAAGAACCTTTATTAATATTAGAATCTTTAGTTGTAATTATAGTAAAAAGCTTAACTTTCAGTAGTTACGGTAAAACTCTTATTTAATTGGTTATAAATAATAACTACTATTGAAAGTTTAATAATAATAATAATAAAAGATTTGAACTAATTAGTAATTAAAGTACCATAAGGAAATATCGATATATCAATATAAGTAAAAAACCTATTGTATATTGTAGAATAAGCATAAACGACTTTATCTTTAGTATACAATAGGATTTTTTTATAACAAAATACATATGAGGGGGCAATAAATTTGATAAGATTGTTTAAAAATTTGAAGGTGGTTCATAAGTTGATTTTGTGTTTTGGAATAATAATTACAGTTATAATTATGAATGGAATTATGAGTTATGAAAAGATGACGCAAGTTAATGATAACATAAATACAATATACTCCGAAAGTTTGATGAAATTGTCAATAACAAAAGATATCAGAGCTCATATGGCTGATTTAACTTCAGGATCACTTATTTTAGTTAATCCAGATAGAAAATCCATTGTGGATAAAACTATTTCAGATATGAACGGTTTAATAGAAAAGGATAATGAACTTACACAAAAATATGAATCACTAATTAATGATGAAAAGGATAAAAAGATATTTACTCAATATTTAGAGAATCTTAATGGTTACAATAATGCTAAGGATAAATTTTTTGAAACAGCAAGAACTGGAGATTATAATGCTATTAAAAATCAATTCTCTATTTTTGATGGTTATAGAGCTAAGATAAATGATTTACTTGATGAAGAAATAACATATAATCAAAAGGTTGCAAAATCAAAATATGAAGATAGCCAAAAACAATATAAGAAGGCTCTCTTTATTACAATTATGCTTACCATAGTTGCTATTGGGGTAAGTGTTATATTTTCATATCTGCTAATAAAAAATATTAATGATGCATTAAAGAAAATTAAGCAGTTTGCTGGAAGAAATGCAAAATATGATTTTTCAAGTAGCATAAATATAGCAAGTAAAGATGAGTTTGGAGAAACATCAGTATCACTAAATGAAGCGCAAAGCAATGTAGTTAATTTATTAAAAAATATAAGTGATAGTTCAGATGAATTGAAGTCAGATAGTGAAGAATTATCATTAACATCAAATGAACTTGTGTCAAAAATGGAAGATATGAATACTGCATGTAAAACTATCAAGGTAGCTATAGAGGAAAACAGTGCGGCTTCAGAACAAATAACTGCATCTATTGAAGAGATAAATTCGGCAGTAAATGAATTGACTCAGAGGGCATTAATGGCAAGAAATGTAGCCAGTGAAGCAAGAGGCAATGCTGAAAATGTTCAGGAGAAGGGAAAAATTGCTGCAGATACTACAGAAAGTTTATATAAAGAAAAAAGAGAAACAATAATTAAAGCCATTGAGGAAGGCAAGATTGTTAACAAAATAAAAGATATGGCAGCGGCTATTGAAAGTATAGCGGATCAAACAAATTTACTGGCATTAAATGCAGCTATTGAAGCGGCAAGAGCAGGAGAAAATGGTAAAGGGTTTGCAGTTGTAGCAGATGAGGTAAGAAAGTTAGCAGAACAATCAAAAACTGAAGTAAATAATATTAATGAAAATATAGGTAAAATTGATGAGGCTTTTGGTAATATTTCTGCAGGTAGCAATGATATTTTAGTGTTTATAAATGAAAAAGTGATACCAGAATTTAATGGCTTTGTTAAAGGAGGAGATTACTACTATAGGGATGCAAATTATATTAATAAATTATCCGAAGAACTAGCTTCAACCTTAGAAGAATTTTCGGCAACTATAGGCCAAATAAGTGAAGCAGCTCAAAATGTAGCACTCAATGAACAAAAATCTTCAGAAAAAGTTGCGGCTGTAGGGAATATTGTTAATGACACTACAAAAGTAGCACTTAATGTATCAAAAACATCACAAAATCAAGCAGAGTTATCTGAAGAGTTGTATGTGATAGTAGGTAAATTTAAAATGGAAATATGATTTTAAAGGGTATTGGACTAGTGCATAATTTATGAAAGAGGTGTAATAAAAAGAGACATCTCTTATAACGGATATGGAGAACCGTACCGCAAAAGAGATAGACTTTTTTAGGGGAGTTTAAGATGCTTCGTCTCCACCATACATAAACTGAAATATTGATACAATAGAAAGCCCTTGGTTTCAGGGGCTTTCAGTGTTTACTTGGCTAAAAAGCTATGTAAGAAAGATGCGGAGAAATGAAGTTATGGATTAAGATAGAATAAACATATCCATCCAGTGCAGGTCAGTACGATAAGAAATATGAAGTGAGAGGAAAATGAGCTGTGAGAGCAAACATATTGATGATAGAGTTTTGTATCAAGCATTTAGATAAAAACCCTTATATAGTAACTTTCAGTAAATTAAAAGCATAATTGACTTTAGCTGATAATTATCTTTAGATTTGGTAATTTGCCCCGATAATATAATTGCAATAATATTTAGGGGGCAAAAACAAATGAAAACTATCAAGAAAAAACTTATTGTAGCATTTATACTAATAATCTTAGTTCCTATGTGTACTACGGGTATCATTGCAAATGCAATACTTTATAATACCCTTAAAGGCTCTTCTAATAGCCTAATGGAAAAGTCTGTAACAGGTGTAAATAATGTTATAGATGAGAATTATAATAGTTATGAAGCAGTGTTATCCCAGCTATCAGAAAACTCCATAGCAAAGAATGCATTGTCAAATCCCAATGGAACTGTAGTAAAAAAAGAGCTTGACGGAGTAATTAAAAGTAATCCTAAAATATTAAATGCTTATATTGCAACTGAAGACAAAAGCATGTATCTATTTCCTGAAACAACTCTTCCAGAAGGCTATAATCCAACAGTGAAGTCCTGGTATAAAAATACAATTTCCGATGATAAGGTACTTTGGCAGGATGCCTATAAAGATATAGCAACGGGTAAGATGGTAGTAACTGCTACAAAAAAGATACTAGACGACTCAGGAAAACCAATAGGAGTTGCTGGAATAGACGTAGATATAACTAATATAGCTGAACTATTTAGCAATACTAAGATTGAAAAAACAGGTGAAATACTACTTATGGACAGAACAGGTGTAGTTATAGCATCTAAAAATAAAGATTTAATACAGAAGAACCTAAATCCTGATAGAGTAAATACCAATGCTGATACAAAAAATCAAAAGATAGATAATGCTTTTAAGGATAAAACTGAAGTGTCATGGATGAAACCAGTAATGGATGGAAAAACAAATTCTATCCAAACTAAGCTTCTTGGCAAAAGTAAATTTATATATTACTTAAGCAATAAAAAATCTGGTTGGAAGCTAATTGGAATGATGGACACAAGTGAGGTATATTCTAAAATTCTTTCTAATGTTCTAATACTTACTGGATTATTCCTTATATTTATTATAGCTGCTTTGTTTGTTGGCTTTAAGATTGCTAAAAATTTAACAAATCCAATTAATGATTTGCAAGAAGCAATGAAAAAAGGTGAAGCTGGTGATTTGACAGTTGTAACAAATATAGATAGGTCTGATGAACTTGGAGAATTAGGAAGAAGATTTTCTAATATGCTTGATGGCGTTAAAAATCTAGTTGTATCAGTTAAAAATTCTGCTGATAATGTGTTGAGTTTTTCTGAAAATCTTACTAAACGAGCAGATGAAGTTACCTCTTCTTCTGGAGAAATAGCAAGAGTTATAGATGAAATTTCAAGAGGTGTTCAAGAACAAGCTTCTGAAACAGACAAGGCCTCTGAAATCTCAATTGAGTTTAATAATAGCTTATTAAAAATCAAAGAATATAATAGCAAGATAAACATAGAAAGTCAGGAGATGGAACATAGCAGCGAGAAGACAATGATTGCATTTAAAGAGCTTAAGACAAAAAATGAAAGCACTATAAATGGAGTTTCACAGATTGCTGAAAGTATTGGAGTTTTAGTAAAGGAAACTGAAGATATTGGTGAAATATTGAGTACAATATTAAATATTTCCTCTCAAACTAACCTATTAGCATTAAATGCGGCTATAGAAGCTGCAAGAGCAGGAGAATCTGGAAAAGGCTTTGCAGTAGTTGCTGAAGAGGTTAGAAAGCTTGCTGAACAGTCTGGTTCCTCAGCTGAAAATATAAGAAATATAATTACTAGGGTTGTAGATACTACTAAAACTGCTGCAGTAAATATGGATAATATTAAATCTAATGTAGAAAATCAAAGTTCAGCGGTTTCTCTTACAGAGCAAAGCTTTGTGAATTTAAATAAATTTATTAAAAGTATAATAGAAAAAATTTCAGCAATGAATGAAAATATAGAACTAATGGTAGCCAATAGTAATCGACTTACTTCTAATATACACAATATTTCATCTGTGTCTGAGGAGTCGGCAGCAGCCACTGAAGAAGTTAATGCTAGTGTAGCTAATCAATTAAGTGACATACAGAATGTAAAAATACAAGCAAATGAGCTTTATAATTTAGCTCAGACTTTGGAGACACTTATAGAAAAATTTAAGATTTAAAACTTTATGTTGTATATGCTATAACGTTACGGTGAACTGTATCATAAGCTAATGAGGTTTTTAGACTTAACCATTGATTATAATTGGTTAAGTCTATTTTTATATGTAAAAATATTATAATTACGAATGTGTAGTAAAATAAATATAAGTAATAGTCATAGAAAAATAAGTTCACATAATATTTGAATGAATAATTAGTATTTTAAGGGTGTTAAATAGTTATTATAAAGGAGATATAATATGAAAAGTTATAGGCCAATAGAGTTAGCAAAAATGTTTAATCTTCATTCTAATACTATTAGATTTTATGAAAGTATTGGGTATATTTCAAAAGCCAGTCGTAAACCTAATGGTTATCGTGAATTTACAGATAAACATATTTTACAGTTAACAATATGTAGACATATCTTAGGATATAGATATACCAATCGTCATATAAGAGATACGGGAAAACTTATAATTATCTGTTCGGCAGAAAGTAAATTAATAGAAGGAAAACAATATGCACAGGATTATATTAAAATTATTCAAAATGAAATAGAGATAGCAGAAAAAACAGCTCAATTATTACATAAGTGGGCAGAATTAAAACGAGATACGGATAATAGTGATAGTATAGAAAAATTCTATACGCGTAACGAAGTAGCTTGTTTGCTGGGTGTTACTAGTGAAGCAGTTCGTAATTGGGAACGTAATGATTTAATAAAATCAGACAAAAGAGGTTACAGAAACGCAGTGCTTTTTAATAATATTGATTTAGATAGGATTAGGATAATTTATATGTTGCGACAGACAGGGTATAGTATGTCTGCAATTCATCGTTGTCTTATGGTTTATGATAAAGGACAAACAGAATTAGTAGTAGCTGCGCTTAATAAAACAGATGAGAGAGAACTATTATCTGTAGGTGATTGTTGGCTAAGTGAGCTAAAAAAATTAGAATCAGCTGCAGAAGAAATCCCGTTAATCTTTGATAAGTTAAAAGAATCATAATATTAACATTACAATTGTACACCACCATATTTTTAAGTTGTATAGTTTAAATAAAGGTATATTTTGTACAATAATTGTTAGAAGGAGAATATTATGAACAATATCAAGTTATTAAAATTAATTACAAGAGAGAGACCAGTAGGGACTGAAACTAATAAAGAGATATTGAATTATCTTGAACAAGAATTTATGAAATCAGGTTATGAGGTTACATCTTTACCATTTGATTGTGTTGTTTGGAAACATAAAAAATCTATAATAAAATCTGAAGATATAGAATTAGAGATTAATCCTAGTCCATTTTCAAAGCCTTTTAATGGGATAGGAGAGATAGTTATTATAGAATATTTAAAAGAATTACAAAATCAAAATTTGAGTGGGAAAATTATCGTATTATGTGGTGAAGTATCTGAAAGACCCATACAACCTAAAAATTTTCCGTTTTATTATCCAGATGAAGATAAGTTTATTATTTCATCAATAGAAGCTAAGAAACCCAAAGCTATTATATGTATTACAGGAAAAAGTAAGCTTAGTGGAATGAATCCTTTTACTATGTTTGAGGATGGGAATTTTTCTATTCCCTCTGCATATATGAGTATTGATATGTTGCCACAATTAAAAAAATTAATAGGAGAAAGTCCATTTGTTTTACTATTAATTAATTCTGAAAACAAAATGGCAACAAGTAGACAATTAGTAGCAAATAAAAAAATTGCCAATTCAAAAGGAAAAATTGTAGTATGTGCACATATAGATACTAAATATGATACCTTGGGTGCACTTGATAATGCTGCTGGCATTTGTGTTTTAATGAATGTAATGAATTGTTTTAAGAAGGTTACATACCCAATTGATATAGATTTTGTTCCATTTAACAGTGAGGAGTATTTTGGTGCAAGTGGAGAAGTTAATTATCTTAATAATAATCAGAACAAAATTCTATTAGTAATAAATATTGATTCACCATGTCATATCAATTCACAAAGTGCGATTTCCTATTATAATATAAATGAAAGTCAAAGGGAAATCATAAATGATAGTATGAAGAAATATGAAAAAATAGTTAATGGTCATGAATGGTATGCTGGAGACCACTGTGCATTTGCTTTAAAAGGTATACCTTGTTTAGCTGTTACATCATCCGATTTATTTGAGGGTGCTTTAGAATATACACATACATTTAAAGATACATTGGATACAATTGACCCCGCATTGATAACTACGACTGCTGAATTTATATCTGATGTAATCAAGAATTGGATTAAGTAATTTGCATATGAATAATTAGGTAAGAGCTATAGTAAGTTTAATTCTTGCATTAAATGATGATATCTATCTAATTTTTCATCAATTTTAGTTAAGGTGATTTCCAAATCGGAAATTTCATTTTCTACTCTTTTTCTATGTTGTAAAAGCATTTTTTCTCTTTCTGGGAGGGTTGGATTTCCTTGTGCCATAAGTTCTGAATACTTTTGTAATTCGTTTAAAGGCATTCCTGTATTTTTAACTTTAATCAAAAAATGTATCCATTCTATATCAAAATCCGAATAGATTCTATATCCATTTTCATCACGTGAAATATTTTTAATTAATTGCTGCTTTTCATAAAAACGTAATGTATGCTCACTTAGGCCAGTTAATTTGGCAACTTCTTTAATACTGAATCCGCCTTTCATTTTTGATATACCTCCTTAAAATTAGTTGTTTTATCTAGCTTAATTAATATTATATTAACATTAAAACTAAGAAATAAAAAGCTTGCTTTAGAGTTAACTCTAAGGTTTATACTAAGGAAGTCTTAAGGAGGTAGAGAATATGTTAAATAAAGAATCATTAGAATGTGAAGGAATACATTACAGATTACAGGTGATATTTCTCTTTATAGCAAGTATCTGTGTAGGTACGGGTATTTATGAATGGATTCCGCTCACCAATGTGTTACAGCAGAGTTTTCATGTAGGACAAGAACAAATTATTTTTATAGGAAGTGTGTTTTCGTTATTTTATGCAATAGGCTTCCTAATTTTTGGTTGGTTAGCTAATTATGTTGAAATAAAAAAACTATTAATTGTGGGAACTTTATTATTGATGATCTCAACATTTCTGATAGGATTTGCAACAAATTATAAACTTATGATAGTTTTCCGTGCTATTCAAGGTATATTTGCAGCTTCTTTTGCACCACTAGGCTTTTCTATTATAGTTAAGATGTTTCCGGAATCTAAACGTATAGCTGGTATTAGTGCCATTACTACAGGATTTGTTATGGCAGGTATTTTAGGACAATTGTATGGAAGTATAATAGCTAATTCATATTCATGGTCAGTTGTATTTTGGCTGCAAGCATTAATTTATTTGATGATTATTATTTCCATGATATTTCTTGTGCCCAAAACAGATAAAGTTTCAGAGAGACCTACAAGCTTCATTGGTGAATTAGTAAAATTGTTAATAAGTAAGTCACTTTTTCCATGTTACGTGATTACATTGACTTTGCTTTTCTGCTTTGTTGGTATGTATACTGTAATGGGAATGTTTTTTCAAAAAGACTTTGGTCTTAATAATGAAAAAATCTTATGGATTAGAGGAATTGGTATTATTGGAATGATAGGTTCAATGGTATTTGCCAAATTATCAAAAAAAATAGGAGTAGGTAATATTCTATCTTTAGGGCTTGTGTGTGCTTCAATAGGCGTTTTAATTATTGGTATATCAAATAATGTAGGTCTATCAGTTGCGATGAGTGTAGTTTTTGTATTTGGAATTACCATATCATTGCCAATGGTTGTTTCATCAATAGGGACTTTGGCTGGGAAGAAAAGTGGAAATGCAATGACGCTATATACATTTGTATTGTTTATAGGAGCAACAGTAGGACCAATTGTATGTAATCGCATTATAGAAAGTGGAAGCTACCCTTTGGCATTTATATTTTTAGCTGTTGTTTTAGGTATTAGTTTTATTGCTTCACTAATAGTAAGAAAAACTATATAAATAAAGAGTATATGGAGGGCTTTATATGAAAGTTATAGGCATAAACGGCAGTGCACGTAAAGATGGAAATACATCCATCCTTATTAAAACTGTATTCAAGGAATTAGAAAAGGAAGGAATTGAAACAGAATTAATAGAGCTATCAGGTAAAACAATAAAAGGTTGCATGGGGTGTTTTTGTTGTAAGGAGAAAAAACAATGCATAATAAGAGATGATTTTTTCAATGAATGTTTTAACAAGATGGTTAATGCAGATGGAATAATCCTTGGGTCACCAGTATATTCTGCTGATATATCATCTAAGATGAAAGCTTTTCTTGAACGCGCAGGTGTGATTGTTGCAACTAATTCAGGCATGTTAAAACATAAAGTTGGAGCTTGCGTTGTAGCTGTGCGTCGAGGTGGAGGAATGACAGCAGTTGATGCATTAAATCACTTCTTGCTAAATAAAGAAGTTCTTGTAGTTGGTTCAACGTATTGGAATATGGTTTATGGGAAAGATGTAGGGGATGTTATACTAGATGAAGAAGGAATAAAAAACATGAGAAATTTGGGAGAAAACATGGCTTGGTTAATGAAAAAAATAAGAAATGTTTAAGGGATGTAGGAATACTATAGTACATATATATTTTTAAAGAGTGTTAGGACACTTGCTACTGATATGAAGAACTGTATCATATAAAGTTGTGTGATACGGTTCGCCTCTATAATTGAAACCCTCGACAGATGTCGGGGGTTTTTCTATCAGGTATTATGGTTCGAGCGATATTGATGTCACGAGATAAGGTTTATAAATAAAGAGTTTTTCAATATTCAAAATGCTTAAGAGATACTCTAAACATTACCTTTTATCATGTCAAATTGTTTGAAAAAGTCCATTATCTCTTTCAGTGGTTTTTGTCGTCCATCAAGCAACCATTTTCGCCAAATGGCGTAAACACCGGCTGACATGAAAGTTGTCCAATGTTCATCATTATCTTTGAAATAAAATTTCTCTATTTCTTCTTTGAAAATCTGCTGAATAATTGGCTCAAATCCACGATCAATGGATAAGATTATATCATCACCAAAGGTATTAAAAAATTTTAATTGGCTATCAAATTTGGCTGAGAATTGAGGATTTTCACGAATTGTATCAAACATAGCACCAATTTTTGGCTGGTAATATTCATACAAAATTTGTTCAAGTCCGTTAAAGTTGCGGTAAAAAGCCATACGACTTACACCTGCTCGTTTACAAATTTGAGAAACTGTCAGTGCCTGCAACTTTTCTTTTGCTAACATTTGAAGTAACGCTGTTGTGATAAAATCTTTCGTATCTTTTTTTATGGCTTGTGCGTGATTAGTAGCTGCCATTACAGTACCTCCTTTACTGTCACAGATGATGATTTCTGGGTTGATTCCCACTTGATGATAGTATATACTAATGGCACAGAAGTTACAAGTGAAACTTTAGTTCAAGGGGGAAACTATGATGGGAAAAGGATTGGTATTAGTAACAGGGGGAAGTGGTTTCATAGCCGTACACATAATCTTGAAACTTTTAAATCAGGGATATGGCGTTCGAGCAACGCTTCGCACATTATCACGTAAGGATGAGGTCAAATCAATGCTAGCTCAAGGAGGTATAACTGATTTTGCAAATCTAGAGTTCATTCAGACAGATTTAACAAGTGATATGAATTGGATGGAAGCTGCAACTGGTGCTACTTACGTCATTCATGTAGCATCGCCAACACCAGCCATACGTCCTGACGATGGAGATGCAATGGTGAAAATGGCGGTTGATGGTACTTTGCGTGTGATGAAGGTGGCTAAAGCAGCTGGCGTTAAACGTGTAGTCCTAACTTCTGCTTCGGGGGCAGTGCTTTCAGGACATAAATCTCACCCTGACATTTTTACAGAGGAAGATTGGACGAACTTGTCGGGGGATATTGATGCGTATCAACGTTCAAAAACCATGGCAGAACTCGCGGCTTGGGAATTTGCAAAGAAAGAGAATATGGAGTTTTCAGTTGTCAATCCAGTGGCAGTGATGGGACCTGTACTAGGCAAGGACTTTTCTCACTCCAATCAAATTATTCGTTCCATGCTTACTGGAAAAATGCCATTCCTCTTAAAAATTGGTTTTGATTACGTTGATGTGCGAGACGTAGCAGACTTACATTTGTTAGCAATGATACGTTCAGAAGCCGTAGGACAGCGATTTATTGCTACCACAGGGGAAAATCTCACATATAAAGAAGAAGCGAAGATTTTACAGAGATCTTTAGGCGGCGCAGCTAAAAAAGTCTCCATAAAAGAAATGCCAAATTTTATCGTGAAGTTTTTGGCATTTTTTATGAAGGATTTGCGTATGCCAGCTACATTTCTAGGCCAAAACACAGCCTGTAGCAATGCAAAAGCAAAAAAATTGCTTGGCTGGCAGCCAAGATCAGCAGAAGAAGCAATTATAGCAACTGGGAAAAGCATGGTTGAACTTGGATTAGTTGATAAATAGATATTCAATAATGTTATTAGCTGAATAAAAAAATCGCACATGCTTATGCTGCGGTTAACTGTATCACAGATTGAGGCATCATCTGGTATGCATGGGCGATATCTTCTTGTAAAAAGTACAATATTGAAACTTCAAGATTGTAAATATACACGTTCGCCGTGTTTGAGCATGAGCCCCATTATTCTTCTGGAATAATGGGCTCATGCTCAAACCTTGTATAGGTATACTTGCTTAAATTCTAAGATACATTGAAATACCTAACAATCTAATTTAAATTATAAATGTAAACTTATCTCCTATACAAAGTTGCTGACAGAGGTTAGTAATAGTGTTGTCTGCATTGTGTATGATACTATTGATTCTTAAAAGTGGGTATCCCCTAGAAATTCCTAATGTTTTAGCTTCTTTAGTATCTGCAAATACAATATCTAGTGTTTTTCGGGAATGATCTAAAATTATATTGTGTTGTTCTAAAATATCATACAGAGATGCATCAGTTAAATTTTCTTCAAATAAAAAGGAAAAGGATTCAGGAAATTTATTTAATTCTAACAATACTGGTTTGCCATTTGCATAACGTACACGTTCTAATACTAAAACTTTTTCATCTTTATTAAGTGACATTTTCTGTATATCCTTTTCTGATGGCTCTTCAAGGGCGATCTTTATAATTTTGGCACCCGGAATTGCATTCATCATTTTACACATTTCAGAAAAACCTAAAACACCGTTTGTTATGCCACGCTCAAGTTTTTTTTCAGCAACAAAAGTACCTTTTCCTGATTTGCGCTCTAAATATCCTGACTCGGATAGTTCAGCAAGAGCTTTGCGGACAGTCACACGGCTTACATTATAAGCCTTGCTCAATTCATTTTCTGTTGGAAGACGGCTTCCAGCAGGTCTTTTACCACTATCTATTTCTTGCTGCAGTTTTTTTTCTAATTGTTTGTACAAAGGTGTAGCAATTGTATTATTTAGTTCCATATATAACCTCCATATGAATACCTAATTGTAATTATGTATTTATTATAATACAAAGATAAATCAATGTATATAGCGTATATCAATAAAAAAATAAAAATTTCCATTGACACAATGTATTATATTGTATTATAGTATATATAGAAACAAATGAATACAATAACGCAAAGGAGAATGATTAAAATGGATTATTCTAGCAAAGATATTAAAAGTATTATTTCTGAAATTCTTGATAAAAAGAAAGCAAAAGGCGGAGTGAAAAGTATTTATGTTGTAGGATGTGGAGGATCTTTAGGAGCCCTTTATCCAGCAAAAACTTTTATGGAAAAAGAATGTACTTCAATTAAATCTGCATGGATTAATAGTAGTGAGTTCATTCACAGTACACCAAAAGATTTTGGAGTAAATTCAATAATATGTTTAGCATGTCATAAGGGAAATACACCAGAAACAATTGCGGCTGCAAAACTTGGTAAGGAAATGGGAGCAACTGTTATTATTCTAACATGGCTTAAAGAATCAGAAATCATCGAATTTGGCGATTATATTATTCGTTATACCTTTGATGCTAGTCCAGATCATCTTAAAGGAGATATTGACTATTCAGGTGAAAAGACAATATGTGCCCTTTTGGTTGCAGTAGAGCTTTTAGCTCAGACAGAAGGATATGAAAACTACAATAAATTCTATGAAGGTACTAAAATGATTAGCAATATTATAAAAAATGCTCGTAATCATGTTGCAGAGAGAGCAGTGAAATTTGCTGAAAAGTATAAAGATGATTCAGTTATTTATACTATGGGAAGTGGCGCAAGTTATGGAGCTGCTTACATGGAGAGTATCTGCATTTTTATGGAGATGCAATGGCTTAATTCTAGTAGTATTCACACTGGCGAATATTTCCACGGGCCTTTTGAAATTACCGATGCAAACCGTCCGTTCATGATTCAGATTTCTGAGGGTTCAACACGTGATTTGGATGAAAGAGCTCTTAAATTTTTAAATACCTATGCAAAGCGTATAGAGGTATTGGATGCTAAAGAACTTGGTCTTTCTACAATTGATGCTTCTGTTGTTGACTATTTTAATCATTCATTGTTCAATAATGTGTATCCTATATACAACCATGAACTTGCAACAAAACGTGAGCATCCGTTACCTACTCGTCGCTATATGTGGAAAGTGGAATATTAATATTAAAACATTAAATATTTACTTGAGGGAATTATGGAAGCACTATGCGTATAAATAAAAGTATTATTTAAAATACTTTTATTTATACTTTGAAAATACGAAGTTGTAGTTATGGAGAAGTTTTTTATTTCAAGACATTGAAAACGATTGTATAGGAATAGGGAACAATAAGCAATGACTTTAATTGTGTATATTAAATAAACATTAAAATGTAATTGACAAAAATATATTCAAGGTATACCATTATATCAAATACAAAGTAATACAATATAATACAAAGCAACACGAAAAAGCCGGATTGATTTTGTATTACTAAGAATGTGTGCACCATTCTTAAATAATAAAACTTATTACAACAAGCGATAAAAAAATGAATCTAACATTGAGGAGGATAATCTATGTTTTGGGTAGAGTTAGTAATCGTTCTTGCTATTATTTTTCTAGGTGTACGAAAAGGTGGTACATTCTTGGCAATGGCTGGTGGACTTGGAATGTTAATTATGACATTTGGGTTACATGTAGCACCAGCTGATCCGCCTATTACAGTAATTTTGATTATGATTGCAGTAATTTGCGCTGCAGCTACAATGCAAGCATGTGGAGGATTGGATTTTTTAGTTAAGATAGCGGAAAAGATACTTCGAAAAAATCCTAAGATGCTTACAATTTTGGCACCGGTTATTGCTTATATTTTCACATTTATGAGTGGAACAGGTCATATTGTATACAGCTTACTTCCAGTTATTAATGAAATTGCGATTGATACAGGAATTCGTCCAGAACGTCCAATTTCAGCATCTATTGTTTCATCACAGCAGGCTATAACAGCTTGTCCAATTTCAGCAGCTACTGTAGCAGTATTGGCGTTTATGGCTAAAGCACAATATACTTCTGTTAATATTTTTACATTACTTATTGTCTGTATTCCAGCAACATTAGTTGGAACCGTTTTATGTGCATTAGCAGTGATAAAGAAAGGAAAAGAATTAGCAGATGATCCTGAATTTCAAGCTCGTGTATCTGAAGGAAAGATTCAAGACTTCTCTAAAGTAGAAAGAAATGAAAAACCCTCTACTAAAGAAGCAAAAATTTCTGTAATAATCTTTTTAATTGCAATGGTTAGTATTGTATTCTTAGGAGCAGCAAACAAGCTTCTTCCAGTATTCGCACATAACACAAAATTACCACTTACAACTGTAATTCAAATTTTTATGCTTACAGCTGCAGCTATTACAGTTCTTGCAACTAAACTTGATAGTGCAAAAATTTTAGAACAACCAGTATTCACAACAGGAATGTTTGCAGTAGTATTAGCATTTGGTCTTTGTTGGTTAGTAAATACATTTATTAGCGATCAAGCTTCTTTTATCACTAAAAATATGTCTGTATTAACAAATCAATATCCGTGGATTTATATTATAGCAGTTTTTGTAGTCGGTGCAATTACTACTAGTCAATCTTCCACAACAATGATTATGGTACCGATTGGTATTGCCTTGGGGCTTCCAGTTAATATCATTATTGCAGGCTGGCTTGCTTGCAGTTCAAACTACTTTATTCCAGCATCCGGACAGTGTGTTGCTGCGATAGCATTTGATTCTGCAGGAACTACAAAAATAGGTAAATATGTGTTGAATCATAGTTATATGCTTCCAGGACTTGTATGTACAATAGCATCTGTAGGAGTGGCATTGGTACTTGGTGCAATCGTTTTCTAGTATAGTATAAATTAATATGATTAAGCTGTAGTATAAGCTAGTGAAGGAGGATGCGTATATGAAATTTGCTCCTATGAATTATCATTATTTGCGTTACCCAATAGAAAAATTTCTTGATAAGGTAGAAGAATCTCCATTTGATAGTATTGATCTTTATTGTTCAGCACCGCAATTAAATATTTTTGATTATTCACTTGGAAAACTAATTGAATTGGATAGAAATATTCGAAGAAGAAAGCTAAATGTAATGGCAATTACACCTGAAAACTGCACGTATCCTGTTAACTTTTGTACACCGGATATTATTACAAGAGAATCAAGTATTCGCTATTATCAAAGAGCAATAGATACAGCTGAATTTTTAGGATGCAGCAATGTTCAAATTAGTACAGGGTTTGGATATTTTAATCAGCCAAGAGATGAAGCGTGGAAGTATTGTCAGGAGTCTTTAGCTCAGGTTATAGCTTACTGTGAAAGAAAAAACGTTAGATTAATGCTTGAGGAATTAAAAGCAACCACAACTAATGTATTGATTTCGAGTAAGGATATTTCAAATATGATTCGTGAAATCGATTCCGCGAATATTGTAGGGATGATAGATTTAGATCAGATGACATATGCAGGAGAGACAATTGACGATTATTTTGATAATCTTGGCGAAAAAATTCAGCATATTCATTTTAACGATAGAGGGCATACAGTACCAGGAGATGGAGATTTTCCAATGAAAGAATATTATAGCGCACTCAAAAAAAGAGGTTATACAGGGAATGTTTCTTTTGAAATTTGTGATAGAAGATATTATTGCAATCCTGATAAAGCTATTGATGATATTGTTTCTTGGATGAAAGAGAATACAAATGAATTAGAATAGATTTACTAGTTTCTCTGCTTAATAATTTAAATACTGTTATAGAAGGAGAAGAAAAATGAAGAATTATAAAATTGTTGCTATTGGCGATAATGTATGTGATAAATACCTTTCAAGAGGGAAGATGTATCCGGGAGGACAGTGCATTAACACTTGTGTATATGGAAAGATGAATGGAGCTGAGACTGCATACATTGGAAAGTATGGAAATGATGAAGTGGCAGAATGTGTACAAAATACATTGAAAGAGATAGGAATTGATGACAGCCATTGTCGACATTATGAAGGAGAAAATGGATTTGCTCTAGTTACTTTGAAAAATGCTGATCGTGTTTTCCTTGGTTCCAATAAAGGTGGTATTGCTAAAGAGCATTCTTATAATTTTGATGAAAACGATTTTGAATACATTAAAAAGTTTGATTTGATTTACACAAATTTAAATAGCTATATTGAAGATAATTTGAAGGAGCTTCATGCAACGGGAGTACCAATTGCGTATGATTTTTCTATGAGATGGACAGATGAATATCTTTTGAAGGTTTGTCCGTATATTGATGTGGCAATCTTATCATGTGCTCATTTGACAGCTGAAGAACGAGAAAAAGAAATGAAAAAAGTTCAAAATTATGGAGTGAAAATAGTCCTTGGAACAATAGGAGAAGATGGATCATATGTACTCTACAATGGTGATTTCTTGTATACTTCTGCTATTATGGCTGCCAATATTATTGATACAATGGGTGCAGGAGATTCATATTTTTCAACTTTCCTTTGCTCGCTTTTACAGACATCCGAAACAGGAAAATTAGTTGAAGGAACAAAAGAAAGCATGAAGATAAGATTAGAAAGTGCTATGAAAAGCGGAGCAATATTTGCGGCTAATGTGTGCGGCATGGAAGGTGCATTTGGTTACGGAGTTCCGATTCAAGGAAAAACTGAAATATAAATTTAAAAAAGGAGAAATGAAAAATGAAACCAGATATATATGAAAATAATAGAGAAGGAATACTTTGTGTATATAAAAATGAAAAATGGCTTGTTTGTATTAAAAATTGGAAGCCAGATAATGATATTGAGGGAATAGCTCATTTAGAGATCCACCACTCAACGGACGAACAGTTTATTTTGTCAGCTGGAAAAGCAATATTAATTACTGCGGAAAAAGAAAATGATAAATTTAATATTGAGTTGACTTTAATGGAAAAAGGAAAAGTGTATAATGTTCCTGCAGAGTGCTGGTTCTACTCTATAACACAGAAGGATACAAAGATGATGTATGTACAAGATTCAAATTGTTCTATGGATAATAGTGATTTTTGTGATTTATCTAAAGAAGAAATTGAATATATTCAGACTAATGCTCGTAAACTTTTTGAAAAATAGGCGAGAAAGTTATAAGAAGACAAGCATAAACTAATTGGGGCAATGATGAAAAAATAATAAATATATTACGAGAGGAGGATCACCAGATGATAAAGGTGTTTCTCCTTCTCCTATTTTGCGAAGAAAGTTGATGATAAATCCTAATATATAATTATAGAAAATTTGGATTAGGTAGCTTGATGTTTGTAGTTATAAACTTCATTTCCCCATTCACCAAGAACCTGTAAAGCAACTATGAGTTTTTCACTAAGTTCTGATAATTCATATTCTACTCTTGGTGGAATTTCATTGTATTGATGACGAATAACAAGAGAGTCTTTTTCAAGCTCTTTTAAGTTTTTTGATAGCATAAGGCTTGATATACCATTAATTTTTCTCTGTAATTCACTAAATCTGATAACTCCATTTTGGGACATAGTCCAAATGATTAATAATTTCCACTTTCCATTAATAACATTTAAAGCATAGTCTATAGAACAGTTCTCCATAAAAGTAACCTCCAATACTTATATAAATATTAGTAGCTAAATATTTTTTGCGTACTTGTTGATCTATATGTTACTTAATATAATGAAGTTAGTCAATAGATGGTTGGCTTTATTTAAGAGAATTTTATATTTAAAAGGAGAGATATGAAATGTCAAAGATAGTTATTTTCAAAGGTAGTCCAAGGAAAAATGGATATACTGCAAAATTATTAGAGCAAGTAGCAAAAGGAGCAAAATCTAAAGGTGCTGAAGTTATAGAGTTTGATTTAAATAATCCTGGAATTCGTGGATGTCAAGGATGCTTTTATTGTCGTACGCATGATGGTTGTGCTGTTAATGATTATCTTCAACCAATGTATGAGGACATCAAGGAAGCAGATGCTATTGTATTTGGTTCTCCAATCTATTATTATAAAATTACGGGTCAATCAAAGATTTGGTTTGATCGCACATTTCCAATGACTGGGAATGATTATAAACCAAAATATCCAGGTAAAAAATTAATAACAGTATTTGCTCAAGGAAATCCAGATCCTAAAATAGGTGCAGAAGGCGTTAAATTCGCTAATGATATGTTAGAAGAGTTAGGGTGGAAATTAGAGGACAGTATTAATTACTGTGGAACTAGCCATGATCCTGATTTAGCAATGTTTGATGAATTATCTTTAAGAGCATTTAAAGATGGAGAAAACTTAGTTGGATAAACTTTTAATATACTAGATAACCGATTAAAAAATCGCATTATTCAATATGAAATTGATTTTGCGATTTTTTAATACTTCATACCAATAACATCTGCAATAAAAATTAATTAAACAAAGGCATGTATAACAAAGGGGAAAACATTATGCAAGTAAATAGATTATTTCAAATTATATATATTCTTTTAGAGAAGAATAGTGTAACTGCAAGAGAATTAGCAGAGAAAATTGAAGTATCTAAAAGAACTATTTATAGAGATATTGAAACGCTTTCTACAGCAGGAATTCCAGTATATATGACTAAAGGAAAAGGTGGAGGTATATCTATATTACCAAACTTTATATTAAATAAAGCCATATTAACAGAAGAAGAAAAGTCAGAAATAATATCATCTATAAGAGCTGTTAATGCTGTAAATTTTAGTGATTCTGAAGCTGAAAAGGTTCTTATAAAATTAAATAGTATATTAGGTGAAAATGATACTGATTGGATAGAAGTTGATTTTTCAAATTGGGGAAATGCAGAAAAAGAAAAAGAAACCTTTAATAATCTTAAAACTGCAATATTAAGTAAAAAAGTAGTAAAATTTGATTATAGCAGTGCTAAAGGTGAAAATATCAGTAGGAAAGTATGTCCATTAAAATTGTGTTTTAAAGGGCAAAGCTGGTATATGTATGGATATTGTGGAATACGAAATGACTATAGATTTTTTAAACTAAGAAGGATAAAGGATTTATATGTTTCTGAAGAGAGTTTTAATATTAAAGCACCAAAAAAGATAATGAAGGAAGATAATGTTTTTTATGACGAATTTATTACTCTAAAGATGAAAATTTCTTCTAAAATGGCCTATAGAATATATGATGAATTTGAAGACTTTAAGAAGTTAGATGATGGTAGTTTTATTGTTACTGCTGAATATCCAAAAGGAGAATGGCTTTTTAGCTATATATCTTCGTTTGGAGAGGAATGTGAAGTTTTAGCACCACAAGAAATAAGAGAAGAAATAAAAAATAAAATTGAAAAAATGCTTTTAAATTATTCTTAATATGACATGCAGTTGTCATATTAATCTGAGTATAATAACCTTATCAAATATGTGGAGGTTATAAATATGGAGTATGAAATTGTTAAATTAGAAGAAAAAATAGTGTTAGGAGTTAGTGCTGTTACAAGTAATGACGATCCCAATATGGGGAAAGTTATTGGAGGTCTTTGGGAAAAGTTATATCAAGGTGGTATTAATGAAACAATAAAAAATAAGGTGAATGAATATGCAATAGGACTTTATTCAGATTATGAGGATAATAAGTATGTAGTTACAGTAGGAAATGAGGTATGTAAGGCTGAAAATGAAGCACTTACAATAAAGAAAATTCCTGCAGGAAAATATGCTAAGTTTTCTATTGAAGGACATATGGAAAAGGCAGTAGCAGAAGCTTGGAGTAAAATTTGGCAAATGAATTTAGATAGAAGCTATGAAGCAGATTTTGAAGAATATTTAAATTCGGATTTTAATAATGCTAAGGTTGATATTTATATTTCGCTCAAGTAATTATTAAGAGGTACAATATATTAGAGGGGAGTTACGATTATATGCATGATGTGCTAGCAAAGGGTATACTATCGAGCAATAATGGAATGAATATTTATAGAGGGTGCACTCATGGATGCATATATTGTGACGCCAGAAGTCTTTGTTATGGAATGGATCATATTTTTGAAGACATAGAGGTTAAGACTAATGTAGTAGAGCTATTAGAGGATACGCTTAAGAGAAAAAGAAAAAAGTGCATGATTGGAACAGGTGCAATGAGTGATCCGTATATTCACCTAGAAGAAAAGCTTCAAAATACAAGAAGATGTTTAGAGATAATTGATAAGTATGGATTTGGATTATCGATACTAACTAAATCAAATAGAATATTAAGGGATTTGGACTTGCTAAAAAGTATAAACAACAAAGCAAAGTGTGTTGTAGAGATGACATTAACAACTTATGATGAAGAATTATGCAAGATTATTGAGCCAAATGTTTCTACAACAAAAGAACGATTTGAAGTGTTAAAGATAATGAGAGATAACAAAATTCCTACAGTAGTTTGGCTAAGCCCTATTTTACCTTATATAAATGATACGGAGGAAAATATAAGAGGAATCTTAGATTACTGTATAGAAGCTGAAGTTAAAGGAATTATAGTATTTGGAATTGGGGTAACATTAAGAAATGGAAACAGAGAATATTATTATAAGAATTTAGATAAGCAGTTTAAAGGTTTAAAAGAAAAATACATAAGACAATATGGGAACAGTTATGAAGTAGTAAGTAAGAATCATGAAAAGCTTATGAAGATTATTAAAGAAACCTGTAATAAGAATAATATTATTTGTGATATAAGAGAAGTTTTTAATTATATGAGAACTTTTGAAGAGAAAAATAATGAAGTTCAAATAGGTTTTGATATATAGAAAATTTAGAGAGTCTGATGTTTTTGGATTAATTACATATCTAAAGTATGCTGATAGGTTGGAAGTAAGACATCATCAATTATATGTATCATTGTTTTTTATTAACACGTAAGTATTTAAATTACATATGGGGTTTATTTCAGAAGGATGAGTTTTATAAAGCAAACGAAGTCTAACGCTATAAGAAAATTTTGAATTAATAATAAAGTATAGAGCCATTGGTAAATAGCCAATAGCTCTATACTTGTATCAATAGTTATAAATTTCGTCTATTTTAAAGGTTATATTTTTTAGATGGCGGTAATAATTACCCCATTCAGCTGTAAAGCATAATGCAGTATAGTCAGGGTCATCTATACCCAATGGATAGTAAATCTCGCAACCATCGGTCCATAACATTTCTTTTGAGGCTCTATCATGTAATATTTCAATTGTTCCTACAAGCATCAGTCCTGCAAATTTATTATCATCAACAAAATATAAACATATTTTATTATTCTTCTTCAAGCGTTCTACCATTCTGGTTGATGTGTTTGTACTAAGCCAAAATTTCTTTAGACCATCATGTTTTAATCGCATCATCGCTTTTATATTAGGATAACCATTTTCTCCATTAGTACCAACCATAACAATTTTTGAACTTTCAACCAACTCATTACTTTCAATCAAAAACTTTTCATCAATCATTATAAGAACACTCCTTAATTTTACAATTTCAATTGTTTTGTGGTAATAGTATCATATATCTTAAGTCGTTTCAATATAAATAACAACATTGGTATCATATGGGTATATGCATATAAATTTAGCATCTTAAGCTTTAAGATTACAAAATGATAAGTAGAAACATAATAATTTTAAAAAACAAGTTGAAATATATTTTAAAGCATTATATTATGAATCCAGACATCGATGTACTTTATTTAAAAAAGAGGTAGGTTATGGATACTAATATTGAAATGATACCAGCATATAAAATTGCTTATATAAGAAGAACAGGAGCTTATGGTTTAGATAATGTACAAATAATGGAACAATTAAAAAGTTGGGCTAGAGAAGAAAACTTATTTAATGAAAGTTCAATTATATTAGGAATCGCACAAGATAACCCTAAAGTTACAGAGCCTAAAGATTGTCGTTATGATGCATGTTTAGTTGTTTCAGATGAATTTAAGGTTAATAATAATTATATTAATTTTGGGGAAACTTTTGGTGGAAAGTATTGTGTATTTAAAATAAGCCATACAGCGGATAAGGTGCAAAAAGCGTGGATGGAGATATTTTCGGAGTTGTCAAAAAGAAATTATAAACTTGATGATAGAAGGCCTATCCTGGAACGCTATGCAGTGCAGATGATAAATAATCATTATTGTGAAATTTGTGTACCGATATTATAAAAGAATATAAGGATTTTATAATGATAACTTAAATAATAAAGTAAAGTATTAAAGGAGAAATGAGTCTAAGCAATAGGCCAGTTCTCCTTATTATTTTATTTGAAAATATTTATATATTGGCTTGTTTAACAAATCGCCTTCCCATATCAAATGCATTTTCACAATCCTTTGGAAATTGCGTTTCTTTAACTTTTCTTTTTTTTGTTTCATCAAATAATGTTGTAACGTATCTTGAGTAATCATCAAATTGGTAAGTATCATTGACAATTAAGGTTTCAAAAGAAGTAAAAGCCTTTTCTAGGTATGTCTCAATAGGCTTAAGTTGATCTTCATAGTCAGCTTTAAATTTGTCATTGGTTACATTCATCGTATAGATAAAGCCAATAGGTATTTTTCTTTTAAAAAGACTTGAATGTTCTTGATCATAAACTAGATATTGAAAGATAAGCCTTTCTAAGAAAGCTTTCATAGCACTAGTAACTGAGTGTAGGAATATTGGAGAACCTAAAATAATTGCATCAGCGTTTGAAACTCTTTCGAGGATATAAAGGAGCGAAATTTATGGATAGTTTTGAAGATAAATATGGAACTTGTGGAATGCGTTATACAATATCTGTTGTTGAGGGAAAGTGGAAGTGGATTATTTTATGGAAAATATATAAAGCGAAAGTAATAAGATATAATAAATTAAGGAAAAGTTTAGAACCTATTGCACATAAGACATTAAGTTCACAACTAAAGGAATTAGAAATTAGCAATTTAATTCATAGAGAACAATACAATGAAGTTCCCCCTAAGGTTGAGTATTCATTAACAGAAGAGGGAGTGACATTAATACCAATCCTTGAGCTTATGAGCAAATGGGGAAATGAGTATATTAAAAAATAAAGTCACTTAAAAACTAAATATTATATTAATGGAAATTGCGTAGGTTGCAGCTAATATAATGATAAAAAAGCTTCTATATACATCAGGTTATCTGCAATCACTATCTAAGTGAGGATAATATTTAATAGACCAAGACTCAATTTCCTTAATGATTTTAGTAAGGTCTTTTCCCTTTTCAGTGAGGTAATATTCGACCTTTGGTGGGATTTCAGGATAAATATGTTTATTTATTAAATCTTCATTTTCTAATTCTTTAAGCTTTTCATTTAGTACTTTTTGACTTATACCTTCAGTTATTCTTTGAAGTTCTAAAAATCTTCTAGGTTTATCATATAAATGGCATAATAAAACGGCCTTCCATTTACCTCTAATAAAATCCATTGCAAAATCTAATAAACATACATAGTGCCTACCATTATAATTTATCATTTATTTATCTACCTTCAATCTTTTATATTTGATAAAATTTAGTTTACTGTACATTCATACTAAGTAACTTTATAATAGCAAATTTTCAAATTAAAATAAACATAGATTATTGTCTAGTAAAATTTTATTTCATGCTAATGTAGGTATCGCGGTAAATCTTACTTAAAGGTAAGTAGTCTAACGAAAAAGTGCGTACTTGGCACTTGTATTATTGAACTATATAATGGACACATATTTGAAAACAAATTATATGGAGGTATATATATGAAAGTAGTTGCTTTTAATGGAAGTCCGAAAAAGAATGGAAATACTAATGAGGCGATAAAAGCTGTAGCGGCAGAGTTAGAGAAAGAAAATATAGAGGTAGAAATTATTCATGTGGGAAATAAGGTAATACGTGGATGCCTGGACTGCGGAGGATGCAGCAGAAACATGAACGAACGATGTGTTATGAAGAATGATGAGGTTAATGATTGGATTCAAAAGATGAAGGAAGCTGATGGAATTATTCTAGGTTCTCCTGTACATTATTCAGCCATTGCAGGAACAATGAAATCATTTTTAGATCGTGCGTTTTTGGTTACATCTGTAAATAACGGAATGCTTAGACATAAGGTAGGAGCAAGTGTTGTTGCTGTAAGAAGATCAGGCGGTATTCCGGTATTCAATCAACTAAATAACTATATCAATTATTCTGAGATGATGATGCCAACATCAAATTATTGGAATGTAATTCATGGTACAAAACCTGGAGAAGCAACACAAGATGAAGAGGGAATGCAGATCATGAGAGTTCTAGGAAAAAATATGGCATGGCTATTGAAGACGATTGATTCTAGCAAAAATAATGTAAAGGAAAATGAAATAGAAGAAAAAATATTTACCAACTTTATAAGATAAGCTTTAAAGTTAAAGGTATTATTGAAGTTAATAAAGAAAAAAATCTCCGTTATCCACGTTACAGAAAACTGTACCATAAATAACGGAGATTTTCATTAAAAGCAATAGTAGCATTAAATTTAAGATAAGAAGTATACTTGATGAAAGATACAATGTTACTTATTTTCCAAGCCGTTAAAATCCATGAGGAGCTCGATAAAGCTCTCAAGTTTGGAATCATCCCATTTTGCAATTCGTTCATAGAAAGCAGATTCTTTTTCTTTTAAAGCATTCATTGTTCTTTGATGACCTAGTTCAGTTAAGGATAGAAGTACGCCTCTCCGATCACTTGGAGATTGTTCGCTTTTTACATAGCCCATATTCTTTAGTTGATTTACAAGGCGACTAACAGAACTACGATCCATAGCTATTGATTTTGATAGAACCGTTGCATTCGTTGGACCAAATGAAAATAGCCAACGAACTATTAGAAAAGCAGCAGGTTGTAATGTAGAATCGAAATGTGCTGCAGTTTTCACATTAAGTGCATGTGAGGCATTTATAATTACATTTAGCTGTTCTCCTAGCTTGAGTTCTAATTGAATTCTATTATCAGTTTTATTTTGAGTATTGTTATTCATAGTTTACCTCGATTGAATTAATTTAATAAAAAGTATTTGACATATATCAAATAAAAATATATACTTGACATATATCAAGTATATTTAATTATCTAAATCATGTCAAGGAATTAAAATATATTGTAAAAAACATATAATGAGTTCTATATTATACTGCATTACTACAGGAGGATGTCTATGGAAAAATTCAGGACTATTGCAATTACTGGAGCTACAAGTGGACTTGGAAAATTAGTGGCAATTGAATTAGTAAAGAGAGATGCGCATTTGATATTAACAGCAAGAAACAAGGAACGAGCTGAAGCAACTAAAAAAATGCTTGAGAGTATTAACCCTAAAGCTAAAATTGACTTTTTCTTTGGGGATTTGTCAGTAATGAGAGACGTAAAAAGGGTTGGCGAGGAGATTAAAGCTGTTCACCCTAGGATTGATGTCCTAGTAAATAATGCTGGACTCCATGCGTTCGAGCAGAGAGTAACTTCCGATGGGCTTGCAGAGATGATGGCGGTTAACTATTTAGCACCATGGTTATTAACTAATACCTTACTCCAATCTTTAATTGCATCAAGGAATGCGCGGATTGTAAATGTTGCGTCTGAAGCGTCTCGTAACCATGGTGAGCTTAAGTTACCAGGAGATTTGACAGATATATCAGAATTTACATCTAGAGAGTCGTCTGCGATTTATGGAAAAACTAAATTATTGAATATTATGTTTACTGCAGAACTAGCACGTCGACTTTCAGGAACGGGAATTATAGTTAATGCGCTTAATCCAGGCTTTAATGTTACGGGACTTGGACGAGAACTATGGTTTGCTACTGCACTTGAACGCATATTAAAATTTTTTCATATAGGAGATCCACGTAAAGGAGCAGATATTATACTTCGTTTATCCATAGATGCCCAATATAATAGTGTAACGGGTGGATATTTTAATGTAATAACAGGGAACCCTATAAGTCCAATATATCCAGGCGGTGATAAAGTAATGCAAAATAAGCTGTGGAGTGATACTGAGACATTACTCAAACAAAGAGGTTTTATAGAATAGATATATTAAGAAGAAAATTAAATATTGAAAAATAAATATAGAAGGACAGTATTAAAAAAGTCTATGTTACGAAAAATCAAGGTTATTATTCTTGAAATTAGTAAGAAAAAGTAAAAAAGATAAAATTAAAAAGGAAAGTTATAATTATCACAAGGATTTACTGTAATAGAGTAGTCCTTGTGATAAGTTTAAGTTTTCACTTAGATTGGTAAAAGTTGACCTCTAACGGGTTTCTATCTACTAATCTTGGATAATTATATTTTGGATATCCTACCATAACAGCACCAGTTATTTTTTTACCTTTAGGAACGTTAAATAATTTAAGCATCGGAGAATTATCCTTAAGTGCAATTTTTTCAAAAACTCCAGCCCAACATGAACCCAATCCAAGCGTAGGTGCGTATAGTTCCATATATGCTAATGAAAAAATAGAATTCTCTCTTCCACGTGGGAAATCTACATCAGCAGTTGCTAGGACAAGGCAAGGGGCCCCTCTTAATATAGAATCAATTCCTTTACTAAGATAAGATTCGATATAGGCAGCATACCTCTTACTTAACAATTCATCACGTTCCAATTCTTTAGCAGTAAGTTCAATAGCCATATTAAGTATATTTCTATCGTCTATTATAATATAAGATACGCTCTGTAGATTACTTCCAGTAGGAGCAAAGTGGGCAATATTAACAAGTTCCATTAATTTTTCTCTTGGAACAGAAGTTTTCTTATAAGATCGAATTGAACGTCTTGAACGAAGAAAGTTTTCTGCCTCTGCAGGGGTCAATTTTGAAAACTTTTTTGAACTTTTTTGATTGATTAATGGTGTTTTTACATTATCAATAGCTTCTTTTGGACAAACAGCTACACAATGTCCGCAGGCGATACATTTTTGAGGACAAACATCTTCTGGACTATTTTCTTTCATTTTTATTATTTGCTCAGGGCATTCATTTACACAAATTCCACATTTGACACACTTATCATGATTTACAGTTATTAAATTCATTTTTCTATTCCTCCTAAGAATCTCTCTAGTAAAGTTATTTTGTGATTTTATGGATAATAAATGTTATAATTTGAGTTGATATTCCGAAAATACATACTCCGTACCATCCAAAGTGTACATAAGTAAAAGAACCCATAAAAGAACCGAATGCTCCTCCAAGAAAAAAGCTTACCATATAGACAGTATTAATTCTGTTGCGCATTTTTTCATTTAAAGAATGTACTCTAGTCTGATTGGAAACATTTCCAGATTGAACTCCTAGATCAAGTAGCATAACTCCTAAAATTAATCCAAATATTTTAAATCCAAGCAAGAGAAATAGTAAATAGGAAATTGTTATAATAGGTATACAAATGCCTATAATAAATCTAGGACCCTTCTTATCAGCTATTCTTCCAACTAAAGGAGCTGCTAAGGCACCACTAACGCCAACTAATCCAAATAAACCAGCTGCCTGAGAGCCCATATTATAATGAGGACTTTGGAGTAAAAATGTAAGTGATGTCCAAAATGCACTAAAAGCTGCAAACATCATAGCTCCATTGATAGATGCTTCTCTTAAAACAGGTTCACTTTTTATTAATTGGAACATTGATTTTAATAGCTCAATATATTTAACGTTAGAGGATGGTTTACTTACAGGTAGTAACTTTCTTAAGGCAATCATAAGAAATATCATCATAATAGCTGCAATAATATACACTACTCTCCAGCCCCAATAAGCACCTAAAATACCGCTGAATGTACGCGATACTAATATACCGATTAATAAACCGCTCATAACTGTCCCTATTATTCGGCCTCTATCCTTTTGATTTGATAACTGAGCAGCTAATGGGATGATAAGCTGAGGGATGATAGAAGTAAATCCAACTGCAAAAGAAGAAATTGTTAAAATATAGATATTACTCGAAAAAAACATACTTGCAAGAGAGATTACTGAAAACAGAAGTATCGTAGTTATCAAATTTCGCCTTTCTTTTATATCTCCTAGGGGCAATATCAATACCATTCCAACTGCATATCCTATTTGTGTAAGCATTGCTGCAGAGCCTACACTAATTTCACTTACATTAAATGTCTTAGATATATCCGCCAGCAATGGTTGTATATAATATAAATTTGCAACAGTAAGTCCACAGGCTATAGACATAACCATAATTAATAACTTATTCAATATAGATTTATTCTCCATAAGATCATTATTTAAGTTTTCCATGATAATCCACTCCTTTTAATAAATAGAATTAACGATAAAGAAACTAAACGTTCAGTTTATAAATATATAATATACTAAACGTTTAGTTTTGTAAAGAGGGATTTATGTTGAAAATAGAAAAATATATATTATAATATACGTATAGTTTATTAAATGCATACTTATAGATAGATTGTCATGGAGGTAATTATGATGGATAAAAAGTTAGGACGTCCTCGAAGTGAAAAAACAAAATCAGATATTCTTAATGCTGCATATGAATTATTAATTGAAAATGGGTTCGCAGAAATAACTGTTGAAAAGATTGCTGAAAGAGCTAATGTAAGTAAAGCTACTATTTATAAATGGTGGCCTAATAAAGCGGCTGTGATTATTGATGGATTCTTAAATACTACTAATGTAGAACTTCCAATACCTGATACTGGATCAACTATTCAAGATATGTTTATTCAAGTGGATAACTTTACAAAGTTTCTAACGAGCAGAAAAGGGAGTGTAATTACTGAAATAATAGCTGAAGGACAATATGATCCTAAATTAGCTGATATTTATCGTAAGGCGTATTTTACACCTCGCCGAAGTATTTCAAAAAAAATTCTAGAACGAGGAATTTTAAGGGGAGAGCTAAAAAAGGATTTGAACATTGAGGTGATTATTGATTTAATTTGGGGTCCTATATTCTATAGATTATTAATAACTGGAGAAAAGATTGATGTGGCTTTTGTAAAAGAAATTATAAATTATGCATTTGAAGGAATAAAGCATTTATAGAAGCTGTGTAATAATCAAAATAAAATTCCATGAGAGTAGACATACTTAATTACTGTTTTTTATTACATTCTTATGAGTAACACCTATTTTCTTTAAGGAATTGTATCTATTAAGGCTGTCACTTGCTTCTGATAGTTGTTGCAGAGCTAATACTGCTGCACTTGATATCAAAAATACTATGCCTAAGTATATTCCAATAAATACAACGATTGTTGACCAACCATATACTAGTCCATGTACTTGTTTTATTGTATTTCCAAAGATAGGAATGTAGGACTGTTCTCGTAATTGTTCTTACCGAAGCTTTTAAATAAGTTTTTAAATCTCGCCTCTGATTTTTCGGTATTATTTTTGGGGAACATTACATTGAATCCTGTAGAGTATAACTTGAGATTTCCACTGAAGTTATCAGGGATTATGAAGTAAAAGGAATTTAACTCAGACCCTGTAGTAATATTATCTTTAATTGGAGTCTCATTTTTAATTCTGTAAGCTTTACCGTCTATATTAATAGATTTTTGTTTTGTATGAATTTATCTACAGCGCTATTAAGCTCTTTATAATTGGATGCAACTAACAGCTCGTTATCCTTTATAGTAATACCTTGCTGTCCGTTTAACCTTCGTATTGAATTATATTCAGATATTTTTACAGCTGATATGGGAACTTCCAAAAAGTATTTTTCAGAAGCAGTTTTATTTTTTATGTCTAAATAACTTTTGAACAAATTATTTGGCTGTATATCAAGTTGGTACTCATTATAAAAAGTATACCTTTCATAATTATTAAATTTAAAATTCATTTTATTTAGATACGTTTTAATACTCTGCATGCTTTGACTATTACTATCGATATTAAGATGAGCTGAAGCATCGAAGGTAGTGTTTCCTTTTAACATCTTATCTAGGCTGCTTTTATAGCTGAACATAGTGAATAGAAGTGTAATAGTTAGAAAGAGCATAAGGCATATTACAGACATTGATATAAAGTTAGTAGTTATCTTGTTGTGTATCTGCCTTAATACAAAAATATTTAAATTTTTAAGGTAAATATTTTTGTTCCTTCGTACAATATATAGAAAGAAGCTGGATAAACTGAAAAACAACAATAAGGTTCCTATAACTCCAAGTATAATGGAGGTTGTAAATTTAATATTTTTAGGATCTAACCCTGTTTTTAGTACTAAATTGTAGGCCACTCCTAACAGTACAGCAGATAGAATAAATATGGAAGCTGAGATAATAGGATTTTCTATTATTAATGAGGTTCATAATGCCGCATACGATAACGAATAATACAAAATTAATTAATAAGAATAAAAATTTGTTTTTTAAATATTCCAATAAACTCATGGCATTATATATCCTAGTCCACGTCTTGTTTCTATGTTTTCCTTCATTCCTACTTCTTCGAGTTTTTTTCTTAATATTGTAACGTTAACTGATAAATTGTTATCATCTACGAATATATCTGAATTCCACATAAAATTCATTAGGTCATCTCTGGACACTATTTTCCCTTTGTTCTTGATCAAACAAGAAAGAATTTTAAGTTCATTTTTTGTTAGTTCTGTTGTATTACCATGGTAGGTAATAGAGCCATTTGATAAATTGAGTTTTAAATCATTATAAAAAATGGTATCTAGAGAGTTAGAACCATGAGCTCTTCTTAATACGGATGCAATCCTTGCCACAAGAATTTGAGTATTGTAGGGTTTTGTTATAAAGTCATCTGCACCTAAATTCATGCTCATTAGTTCATCCATTTCACTGTCTCTGCTTGTAACTATTATTATTGCAAAAATACTTATGGATAAACCATATGAGTTTTTATAAGTTCATTAAAGTATATATGTAGGCATTAATTACCGCTTAACTATTATTTTATTTATACGAAATTACTAGCAAGAATAATTATTAAAGTGCCAAATATCAACTATGAAATATTTGGAGAGGAGAAAACAAATGAAGAAGATGAAATTGAACAATATCAAGTTAAGCGTAAAAATGATATTCACTTTAATAATACCTGTTGCGTCACTAATACTAATCACAGGTATTTTCGTAAGATATATAGACAAAGTTAATAACCATCTAATTACTAGCTTGTACGAAGAGAATCATTTAAGTCAATATTGGCTTTATAATGCAGATCGTGATTTTTATCAGGCACTATTTGCACAAATGGAAATGGAGAAAAGCACTGATGTTGAAAGTTTGAACAAATCAAAGGATTCATTTTTAGAAAACTATAATCAGACAATTGAGAGAGTGCACAAAGCAAGAAATATACTATATAAGGATAAAGAAAAGTTTGCGAATATGAAGCATAAAGACTCAAAGCTAACGATAGTTCAGCTTTTTGATAACTTTGATAAAGATTTTGCTAATTGGTCAAAACTCTTCGATGTGAATAAAAATGTATTAACTAACAAAGTCAAATATCAAGAAAACTTCGATATGGCTAGGGAATCTATCAATCAAATTGAAGAAGTAATGGACGATTATAATAAATCTATAATGGCTCAAAGCAACGCCAATGTAAGATATATTATAAATATTATTATTAGTATTTCAGCCTTAACAATTCTTATATCCATTTTGCTTGGAATATATCTAATTAATAATGTTAAAAAAAGAACTAAAACAGCAGTGGGACTAATGAATAAGACTGCTGAGTACGATTTGAAATATGATAAAAGCTATGAAAAATATATAATAGAAAAAGATGAATTTGCTGAAATTATTAATGCAGAAATTGGTGTTAGAAGGGAAATGAGAAGTATTGTAGAAAATGTAGTCGGTGAAACTGAAGGTTTAAAAACAACAATAAAGGAAACAAATAAAAGCGTGTCATATCTCAAAGGAGAGTTAGAAGATATATCGTCAACTACAGAAGAACTGTCTGCTGGTATGGAGGAAACAGCAGCATCGACTCAAGAGATGAATTCTACCACAACGGAAATGGAAAAAGCGCTTAACAACATTGCAAGTAAAGCACTTGAAGGGTCGAAGTCAGTAGGGGATATTAGTAAACGTGCACATGAGTTAAAAGAAAATTTTTCTGTTTCGTATAATAACGCTGAAGAGGTTATGGATAGTGTAAGAGTAAAATTAGAGAAGTCTTTGTTGCAATCAAAAGCTGTGGAGCAAATCAATGAATTGACTGATTCTATATTACAAATAACTTCTCAAACGAATCTTCTTGCGCTTAATGCATCTATTGAAGCAGCAAGGGCAGGTGAAGCTGGTAAAGGATTTGCAGTTGTTGCAGAGGAGATAAGAAAGCTTGCTGAAAATTCAAAGGTAACAGTCAATAAAATTCAAGAAATTACTAAGGTGGTTATAAATTCTGTTGAAGGTTTATCTGATAATTCCAATGAATTGCTCCAATTTGTTGAAGAAGAGGTTAATAATGATTACCGTACAATGCTTGAGGCTACAGATCAATATAAGCTTGATGCTGACTTGGTTAACGAAATTGTAAGTGATTTCAGTGCGACTTCTGAAGAGCTATTATCTTCTATACAGAATATGGTTATGACAATGAATAGTATAGCCGAAGCAACTAATGAGGGAGCAATTGGTACAGGTAATATTGCTGAAAAGGTAGCTTCAATAGTAAATCGAGCAAATGAATTGGTGAAAATCATTGATTCGACTAACGAAGGATCTGATAATCTTTACAAAATGGTATCCAAATTTAATGTATAATAAAAGAAGGAGAATCTTTAGAAAAAAAGATTCTCCTTTCTATTTAATTTATACTATTGACTTTAACGTAACGTAATAGTGTATTGTATAGCTATACTGAAAGAAAGGAGAGGATTTCTAAAATTGAAGATTAATGAAGTTGCAAAGTTGACTGGCATTACCATAAGAACGCTGCATTATTACGATGAAATAGGATTGCTTAAACCTAGTGAAATTACAGGAGCAGGATATCGTTTATACGATGAAAATAGCCTTTCTAAATTACAGCAAATATTATTTTTTAGAGAACTGGAATTTCCTCTTAATGAAATTAAAGAAATAATGAGAAGTTCTCAATATGACACAGCAGAAGCATTAAAAAGGCAAAAAGAATTACTTATTAAAAAGCGCGAGCGAATTGATAAGCTTATAACTCTTGTAGAAAATACAATAAAAGGAGAAGGTAAAATGAGTTTTGAAGAATTTGATATGACCGAAATTGAAGAGTCTAAAAAGAAGTATGCAAAAGAAGTTAAGGAGCGTTTTGGAGGTTCTGACGCTTATATCGAAAGTGAGAAGAAAACCAGTAATTACGGTAGAGAGGAGTGGCAAAAAATAAACGATGAATGTAAGAATATATTAAAGGCTTTTGCTGATAATAGGGATAAAGCGCCTGAAAGTAAAGAGGTTCAGGAACTTGTTAAAGAGTGGCAGTTATTTATTACAGAGAGCTTTTATAATTGTACAAATGATATTCTAAGGGGTCTAGGTTATATGTATGTTGAAGATGAGCGTTTTAAGAAAAACATTGACAGTAATGGTGAAGGGACAGCAGAATTCATTTCAAAAGCAATTAAAATTTACTGTGAGAAATAACTATAAAATCTGTAGATGCAATTATTTGAAAAGTTATAAAGACGGGGCTGTTGCAAAACTAAAAAAATAGTTTTGCAACAGCCCTTTAAATATGAATGAAATTAATAACATAGGCTAACTAGCTTCTTTGGATTTTTTGTTTTTTAAGAAGAAAGTTAAACCTAAACCGATAGCTATAAATATTGTTAACAGTATAAAGGTGTTATGAAAAGCAATATTCCCTGATACGGCTAAAGAATGTTTTCTAAAAGCTGTTTTAATTTGGTTAGATAAAAATGCTGTGATGAAGGCAATTGAAAGTGAATTAATAACTTGTAGTAATTCATTTGTCATTGGGGTAACTCGGTTGATTAAATTTAAGGGTACAGATTGCAGAGCGTGATTATTAACTTGCATATTTACTAGCCCTTGTCCTAAGCCTAAAAGAATAATGCAGATTATCAAATAGGCTAGTGCAGTAGTGTTTGTAATTTGAGCTAATAATATTAAACTAAAGCCCGTTAGTAGAAAGCCTGGAATAGCTGCGGACTTTGTACCGTACTTGTCAAATAATCTCCCGCCAACTGTCATACCAATAAAACTTGCGATTGCTTGAGGAACCATCATTAAGCCAGCTTCAAGCGAAGAATAGTTACGTATATTCTGTAAATATAAAGGAATTAGTAACATTGATCCAAAAACTGCAATTTGGTTAAGCCACATAAGGATAATGCCTTTACGAAATTCGGATATTTTAAAAACTTTAACTTCAAGCAATGGAGTTTGGGTTTTGGTTTCTAGAAATATAAAAGTAAGCAACATGAGAAAACCTAAGGCTATAGATATAATAGATATAGGAGATTGCCAGCCCTTATCAGAACCAACGTGAACCCCGTAGATTAGCAGTGGAAAAGCTAACGGGGACAAAAATGCACCTCTTAAATCAATTTTGGTATTGTGTTTGCTTTTAAAGTTAGGTAAAAACAAGAAAACAAGTATTAAAGATAAAAGTCCAATTGGAATATTAATTAAAAAGATTGTATGCCAATTATAATATTTGATTAAGAATCCAGATAATGCAGGTCCAATGGTTGGAGCTAGGAGCATGGGTAATCCTAAAAGCCCCATCATACTTCCGCGTTTTTCAATAGGAATAATTTTAAAGGATATTGCTATACCAATAGGACCTACTATTCCGCCTGATAAACCTTGTAAAATTCTATAAAAAATTACTTGTTCAATGTTTGTTGAAATTGATACTAAAAGTGATGCTATAGTAAAAAATAAGATAGCAATACCAAATATTTTTTTAGCAGAAAAACGATCAGCTAGCCAACCTGAATAAGGAATTACAGCGGCCATTGCTAAAGTATAGGCTGTTATTGCCCACTGAGAGGTAGCGAGATTAGTATTGAAAGTTGATTGAATATGAGGTAAAGCTACATTCATAATTGTTGTATCCATCATGACAAGCAACATACCAACTGCAATGGTTAAAACCGCAGGTAAAACTTTTTTTAAATCAAAATAATTTTTTGTTTTCATTATTGTAACCTCCTTATCGAACATCGTTCTGCAATTATAATAACACTGTTCGATAAGTGTGTAAAGAAAAAAATCTCTTTTTTAAAGATTTTTTTCTAATGCCTTAATTCCACCAATGAAAATATTTATTCCAAATTGGAACATCTCATGGCTCCCAAGTTTGCTAAAAAGACCATCTCTTTTGAATTTATATAAATAGGGTGTGTTACTTTCAGAAAAACCATCTGAGTTTACTTGTGCGTTATGAGAAAAGTTATCACTATCTAGTTTAAAAGTAAGGATATAATTTAGGTAGCTGTTAATGGCATACAATTTACTTTCTTCACTTAAGCTTAGCCCCTCTACGATTTTTAATAAGTTATCTAATAGCTTGCAGTAATTAGAGCTCATAGGTGGATACATCATCAATAGTTGGGCTAACTGGTCATACTCATTTAAAATACTTAAAATATTTTCTGCGTATTTCTTTAGACGCATATCCCACTCTTTTTCATCTATAGGATAAGCAATTCTTCCACTAGCTTGATTTATCATTTCACTAAATAAAGCTTCTTTGCTTTCAAAATGATAATACAAAGAAGATACAGTCAATTGAACACCTTTAGCTAATTTTCTCATTGAGAAACCTGAGATACCTTCTTGTCTAAGCAGTTCCCAAGATGTGTTAATAATTTTGTTTTTAGTTATTGGTTCGTTCATAATAACCTCCTAAATAGTAATATATGAGTTATAGATAATCTAAGTTATAGACTAGTAAGTTTTTTTAATAATATTATTATAAACTAAACAATTATAATTTGGGACACTATATTAAATGTTTGTATAGTATCTTAAAGTTAATAAGTAAATTTTAAGATATTTTTGGAGGATAATAAAAATTAACTAACGGTTAAGTTTGATGAATAAAAAATGAAAATGGTTCAATTGTTTAAATTGTGAAGCTTTGATATGATTTTAATTAACGGAGACTGTAAATAGATGGAGGAGTTAATTTTATGGGAATAAGTGAGATTATTAGAAGTCATAGAAAAAAGGAAAATCTTACTCAAGAGCAGGTTGCCAATTATTTAAATATAAGTACACCAGCAGTGAACAAATGGGAGAATGGAATAACATATCCAGATATAACACTGCTAGCACCTCTTGCACGTATTTTAAAAATAGATGTTAATACTTTGCTGGCATTCAATGAGGAATTAACAGAAAAGGAAGTAAATAAACTAGGAAGAAGCGTTGGTGAGATAGTAGAAAAAGAAGGATATCAAAAGGCTTTTGAAAAAGGCAGTGATTTAATAAAGCAATATTCGAGCTGCGATGAGCTGATATTGAGAATATCATCAATATTAAGGCTGTTTTTAGTTACAGCTAAGGTTGAGAAAAAAGATATATACGAGGACAAAATTATTGCTTGGGCTGAAATTGTGGCAGCAAGTAGAAATGAAAAGACAGCAGATATGGCTAAAATATTTTTATCGGCAGTATACCGAGATAAAAAAGAATATAAAAAAGCAAAGGAAATACTAGATAAAGTTCCTGATATGGAACTAGGGAGTGATAAAAAAATTCAGCAGTTACTTCTACTTGAAAGCAGTGGTGAATTCGATAAAGCCTATGGTGCTTGTGAAGAAGTACTGCTGTACAATGCTCAGGAATCATTGGGAGCGATGGTTTTAATAATAAGAATGTTATTAAAAGAAAATAAATTTAGTGAAGCGGAAGAATATACACAAAGAGCTAAGAAGCTGGTTGAGGTGTTTGATTTGGGGGAATACAGCAAATATACATTAGAATTATCTTTAATAAAGGAAAAAAGGGATGAAGAAAAAGCTGTAGAGCTTATCAGAAATATGATAGATAATGCAGACAGCATGAATAATTTTATGAGATCAAAACTATATAAACATAGAAAAATAGAAGTGACTAATAGTTTGGATAAAGATAGGTATAAAAAAATTGTAAGAATGTCAATCATAAAAGATAAAGCTCTAGATTTTGTGAAAGATGATCCTAGGGTAAAGTCGCTTTTAAAATAGACTTATATACAATACTAAAGAGGTTTTATAATAATAAGAGAGGCTTCCGTGTTATAGGAAGCCTCCTTAGAGATAGTTAGTAAATTCTGTCACCATTAAAGATTGAATTTTTTACAATTACGTAATCTACAGTACGAATTGCGTCTAAACTTTTTCCACCGGCATAGGAAATAGAAGATTGAAGATCCTGCTCCATTTCTATCAAAGTATCTTTTAGTGGACCTTTGTATTCAACAAACATTTTTTTGCCTTCTACATTTCTTTTCTCTCCTTTTTGAAATTCTGAGGCTGAACCAAAATATTCCTTGTACAGCTTTCCGTCCTTTTCAATTGTTTCTCCTGGAGACTCTTCGTGTCCTGCAAATAACGAACCAATCATAACCATGGTGGCTCCGAATCTAATTGATTTAGCTATATCTCCAGGAGTTCGAATACCTCCATCGGCAATAATAGGTTTACTTGCAGCCTTTGAACACCAACGTAATGCAGCTAATTGCCAACCGCCAGTTCCAAAACCGGTTTTTATTTTAGTTATACACACCTTTCCCGGTCCAATACCAACTTTTGTAGCATCAGCACCAGCATGCTCAAGTTCCCTTACGGCTTCTGGAGTTCCAACATTTCCTGCGATGACAAAGCTTTTAGGTAAATATTTTTTTATGTGCTGTATCATTTCTATTACTGTGTTGGAATGGCCGTGCGCGATATCAATAGTGATATATTCTGGGGAAAGATTTTCCTGTGCCAATTGTTTTATAAAATCATACTCTTCCCTTTTAACGCCTACGCTAATAGATGCAAAGAGCCCTTTTGATTTCATGTTCTTTATGAAGGATAAACGTTTCTCTGGTTCAAAACGATGCATAATGTAGAAGTAGCCGTTTTGTGCAAGAAAGAGTGCTATATTTTCATCTATAATAGTTTGCATATTTGCAGGTACAACAGGCAGTCTAAAGCTATGCTCTCCCAATATTACACTTGTATCGCATTCTGATCGACTACGTACAATGCATTTTGCGGGAATCAGTTGAATATCTTCGTAATCAAATACACTTTCCATAGGTACACCTCTATATATAAATTTTAAGGATAGCTTATAATAGTGTTTGAAAATTTATTTATATTATGCAAAATTTTAGTGAGATTAATAGTGAATGATGTAGAAAAGAAGTATGTAATAATAATAACTTACTAAAATGTTAAAGTATACAGCCTTACTTAAAAAAGTATAAAGTAATTACTAGAAATATTTATAAACGTTAGCTTTTTAGCGTTTATCTTAATAAATAGAAGGTTGTAAGATACAACAAGAATTAATAGAAATTATGTATATAATCAAGAAGTTTACACTGAAAGGGTATAGTGGTAAAATAATACATAACTATGGCGTAAATAAATATCTTTACATTAAATATTTTGGTAAGTACATAGGCATAATTATGCATATGTTTTTACATAATTTCTATAAGATATATGAAGGGAATGATTTGAGATGAGGAACAAAAAACGAATAACATCGTTAGTAACTGGTTTAGCTATGTTATTCACTTGTGCTGTTGGAAATACTTCTCTTAAAGTACATGCCGACGCACAATCTATTTACACAACGAAAGGCGAAACGACAAAGATTTATGCCAGTGCTTTTACACAAAATACTGATGACTGGACTTGGATGAGTATGGGGGATACTGCTAGTCTAGTGTATCAGGATGTGACAAATTTCAATGCGGTAGATGCTAATAGTGCATTTGCAAAGTCAAATTCTACTGCCAACTTTGGTATAAACATTTCGGACGGAAACCTTGCAGAGGGGGATTCAAGTACATTAAAATTTCATGTTGGTACGGTCACAGTTAAAGCAAATGGCTATGATGATCTTGTAATTAATTTAGATAAAGATTATTCAGAAGCGTATACTGCAACAAAATCTTCCTGGGGGCTTACAGGAAATACTACTCAAATTTTACTAAATGATTATTTGCCAAAAGACACTTCAGCAAAAGCAACTTATCTTCAAAAGATTACAAGTGTTAAAGCTGATATCACTTTATCGGATTACCAATATACTAAAGCAACACCAGCACCAGCAACAGGAGGACAATCAATATATACAACAAAAGGGCAATTAACAAAAATTTATGCTAGTGCCTTTACACAAAACACTGATGATTGGACATGGATGGATATAGGGGATACGGCTACTTTAGTATATCAAGATGTAACAAATCTAAAAGGTGTTGATTCTACTAAGAATGCATTTGCAAAGTCAAATTCTACTGCCAACTTTGGTATAAACATTTCGGACGGAAACCTTGCAGAGGGGGATTCAAGTACATTAAAATTCCATGTTGGTACGGTTACAGTTAAAGCAGATGGTTATGATGATCTTGTAATTAACTTAGATAAGGATTATTCAGAAGCGTATACTGCAACAAAATCTTCTTGGGGACTTACAGGAAATACTACTCAAGTTTTGTTAAACGACTATTTACCAAAGGATGCAACAGAGAAAGCCAATTATTTGCACAAGATTACAGGTGTTACAGCTGATATTACTTTATCAGATTATCAGTATACTAAAGCTGCACCACCAACACCAGAATTTCCATCAGATTATCATTACCCAACAACAATGAGAGGTCTTTCTTCTATGGATTTAGTAAAAGATATGAAGGTTGGTTGGGATTTAGGAAATAGTTTAGAATCTGCCGGTGGAGAAACTGGCTGGGGAAATCCAGCAACAACAAGGAAAATGATTGATCAGATGAAGAAAGCTGGATTTAATACAGTTCGTATTCCTGTAAGATGGGATGAGCACTATACTGATTCTAACTATACTATTGATCCAGCTTATATGTCACGTGTTGAAACAGTTGTAAATTATGCGCTTGCTAATGGTATGTATGCAATTATAAATATTCACCACAATAAAATACAAGGTGAAATGAATGCAGAAAACAAGGACAGCGTTATTAATGAAGGAAGCGCTATATGGAAACAGGTTGGAGATCACTTTAAAGATTATGGCGACCAATTAATTTTTGAAACAATAAATGAGCCAAGAACGGGCGACGATTGGACAGGTAATTCATCATATTATAATGTTGTAAATGAATATAATGCAAAGACATTATCAGTAATACGTGCAACTGGTGGAAATAACGGAAAGAGACTTGTAATGATGCCTACTTACTGTGCATCAGCTGATTATGCTAAGGTTGCAGCTATGGTAGTGCCAAATGATCCTAATGTTGCAGTATCTATTCATGCATATATACCATATAACTTTGCTATGAATACAGATACAACTAAAGGATCCTATTCTACCTTTGGTGATGCTGATAAAGCATGTATTGATAAAACTTTTAGATTGTTAGATAAGACCTTCATAAAAAAGGGAATTCCAGTTGTTGTAGGTGAGTTTGCAGCTACAGATAAAAATAATTTACAAGATAGAGTTAATTTTGCAAAATATTATTTACAGGTAGCAAGTAGTTACGGAATACCATGCTGTTGGTGGGATAATAATGCTTTTTCTCCTAACTCAACTGATTCAATGGGTATTTTTAATAGAAAAACTCTTCAGTTCGTATATCCAGAAATAGTACAAGCAATGCTAGATGGTTGGAATAATCCGAAAGATAATTCTAATTATGATGAAAATTCATTGTTTAGTGGTACAGCAACATCTAAAAATTGGGGACAAGCAGTTTCATTTAACTATGGCTTAGATTTTGTTGACGATGATTTCTCAAACAACTTAGCAATAGCTGTAGAGTACACAAGTGATAAAACACCTCAATTAATTTTACAAGGGAACTTAACTGGTACAAACTGGGTAACAGTAAATCCAGCAATAACTAAATCAAGCGGAACTCAAAGTATAGCGTATTATACTCTTAAAGATATAGTAAGTGCATATAAAAATGCTCTTGCAAATTACGATACTTATGGTCAAGTTTTACCAGGAATCCAGACTATTTATATCGGAGACCAAGGGACTAACCTAACAGTAACAAAAGTTTACAAAGTATATGCACAGAAGTTAGAACAAAAGGTAAGTGCTGCAACTATTAATGAAGCAAACGTATATTTTGATAGTGTGACAAAAAATGCGTCTTCTCTTTCGGTAACATTACCTACAGACTTACAGAAGATAGTAGATAATGGACTTTCAACGTGTACAGTTAGCTATAAGAGTAGTGATGATAAAATTGCACAGGTGTCTCAAGATGGAAAAATAACTGCAACTGGAGTTGGCACAGCAACAATTACGACAACAGTAACAGTAGGGAATTCTACAAAAACACTTACAACAACCGTAGAGGTTAATAAAGATTCAAGTGCAGCTCTTTTAGGTGATGTAGATGGTAATGGAGTCGTTGATTCTCTTGATATTACATTAATTAGAAGCTATCTTGCTGGAAAAGCTGTAACAATAAACAAGACTAGTGCAGATATGAATAATGACGGAAGAGTTAGCGGAGCTGATCTTATGGCGTTAATGAAGAAAATAGCAAAGGGAGCTTAAACTATAGCACGTTAAATAATGAAGCAAGAAATCCATTTATTATAAGTGGATTTCTTGTTTTTATATTATGGCAATAAGGTGGATTATGGAGCCAATGCCTATATTATATTGTGTAGAGAGAAGTAATTGTATGATAAAATGTAGACAATAAATGTCTTTAGGAGGACATAACCTTGGAGATAAAAGAAAAAATAAGAAAACTGCCTTCTGCACCAGGGGTGTATTTAATGAAAGATTCATTGAATACCATCATATATGTAGGAAAATCTAAGAACTTAAGGAGTAGAGTTCAATCGTACTTTGTAAATTCTAAATCACATTCTTCAAAGGTATTGAAACTAGTTAAAAATCTTAAGGATTTTGATTATATAGTAACAGACACGGAATTTGAGGCCTTACTTCTTGAATGTAAATTGATTAAAAGGATAAAACCAATATATAATAGGCAAATGAAAAGTCCTAAAGGTTATTGCTATATCAAAATAAAGCTGGATGAGAAATATCCAAGCGTTGAAATTAAAAGTAATGATGAAAGAGTTGGTGAAAGTTTATACTTTGGTCCATATACTAGTAAAAGTACTGTGGAAAAGGCTTTATATGGTATAAAGGAACACATGAAAATTTTGTGCACTAATAGTTCAAAAAAGGCTTCAGGTTGTTTGAAGTATTCTACGGGGTTATGCCTTGGTATGTGTACAGCGAATCCTTCTTTTGAGTACTATTCTAGCTTAATAGAAAAAATAATTGAGCTGCTTAGTGGAAAGGATATTACTATTGTAGGGGAAATGGAAAAGAAAATGAATATTGCCTCTAACAATTTTGATTTTGAAAATGCAGCTAAATACAGAGACTTTATAAAGTCAATAAATTATTTAACTAGCACTGCAAAGATTATTAATTTCATAGAGGAAAATAAGAATATAGTTCTTGTAGAGCTTTTAAACAATGAGGAAATTAAGTGCTTTTTATTAAGATATAACAAACTGCTCTTTTGTGAAAAGTACAAACTTAGCGATTTTAGCGTTAAGGAAATAAAGCATAAAATTAAGCTTAAAATTATGCTGCATTTATGTGGCGATTTGAATAATATAGTTAATGTAGGTAAGAATGAAATAGATGAGGTTCATATAATATATAATTATTTAAAAAGCAAAGAAAGCACTTGTAGGTACATAGCTATTAAGGAACAATGGATTAATGATAGTGATAGCTTAAGGATTGGTGGAGCCGTTGATGAAGTTATTTATAGTATAACGAATAATGAAGATAACTTTAATTTTAAAAGAGATCTTTGAATTTAAAAGAAAAGTAACAAATTAACACAGTATGTACACATTGTTGTAACTTAATTGTCACAATAATGTATTAATATATAAATATAGTAGTTGATAGATTAACTTAATATACAGGCAGTCAGTTTGTTCCCCCTTACTGGCTGTTTTTATTTTGCGTTGATTTTATATGACGGCTAACGTATATAAAAATAAGTTGAACCTCCTGGATGCCTTATTGACAGGAGGTTCACAGTAGTTGAGTCTACTTTTATTAGCTATTTATACAGTAACTACATAGTTAAAAAGAACTGCATTTAGCTTATTAATAGCCACGTTTTGCTTTCTCTAAAGCATCTATATCAAACTTTTTCATTTTTAAAAAAGCATCTGTGACTCTTTTAATTTCCTCCTTAGTACCGCTGGATAGTATTTCATTCATACTGCGTGGGATGATTTGCCAGGAGATGCCGTATTTATCCTTAACCCAACCGCATTGCTCGGCTTCTGGAACATGGGAAAGTTTTTCTGAGTAGTAGTCTATTTCGCTTTGGTTTTTGCAATTGATTATTAAAGAAAAGGCTTCATTAAAACAGTAGTTTGTATCAAATCCATTATCACTAGCAGAAAAATTTGTATTGTTAAGTTTAAAGGAGGCAAAGTTAATTTTTGCATTTTTAGCTTTTGCTTCACCTTCAGCATATCTATTAATAAAGGTTATTTCTGAGTTCTCGAATATACTCGTATAAAATTCCATAGCTTCTTCAGCTTTTCCTGTAACACTACCGGAGAATAATAAGCTTGGTGTTATTTTTTGAGTTATTGGAGCAAAGTCATGTAAAATTAGCTGCCAGGATAGTCCATAGCGGTCTTGAACCCAGCCATATAAAGCGCTGAAAGGATAGTTGTCTAAGGGCATTAATACGGTGCCACCTTCTGAAAAAGCGTTCCAAAGTCTTTTGACTTCAGGTCTAGAACTACAAGCTACTGATAAAGAGATAGAGGGATTAAACTTAAAAAATGGACCTGCACTTATGGCTGCAAAAGGTAAGCCAGCCAGAATAAAATTAACCGTTTCAGCATCACCTGAAGGAGTATTATCTAAAACTGCAGTGTTTAAAAGCTTTGAATTTTCAAATAAACTTATGTAAAATTCAGCAGCTTCTTTAGCTTCTTTGTCATACCATAAATGAGGTATAATCTTTTCCACAATAGTCACCTTCCTTGTAAATATTAATAATACATATTAGTATTCCTAATTAACCTCATTTAAATCATATTATGTGCTTGTTAGAGTAGGAAATTCATTTAACCAGGAATGTACTGCTTCTGAATTAATTCGTTGCTTGTTTAGTAAAACATAGCTTTTCATACTTGGTGGTGTACTCTCAAGAAGCTTTACCTCTATTAGAGACCCTTCTTCAATAAAATTTTTAGCAGCAGATTCTGGCATAAAACTAAAGCCAATTCCATCTTTTAAGAATGTAACGATATTACTGTTTATATTGATATCTAATGGGTAAATATAGTTCCTTGGAAAAATTGAGTAAAACCATTCCTGAAATTCTTCTGTCAAAATTGCAGAGGATAATAAAGGCAGACTTCTAAGTTCATCATTTGTAATGCCACGTTCATTATAATTATTTTGGGATCCTGTAACTAATATAATTTTATCGGTATAGAAAGGATTGCATATAAATTGAGAAGATTTAATATCCAAATATGTAAAGGTAACATCTAGTTGATTATCGTGAAGCATTTGTATAAGTTCCTCGCTGTGTTCAATAGTTATTTTTATTGCAATTTTTTTGTTTCTCTGCATGTATTTAAGAATCATGTTTTGTACGTGGCAATCGTAAATGGAATGAACAGCACCTATATTTAGTGTGTCCTTGAATAATTCTAAAGTGTGAAGACGAGAAATAGCGGTTTCCTGTATGCTCAATAATTGTTTAGCGTAAGGAAGAAAAATTTCACCAGCACCTGTAAGCAGTACTTTCTTATTTGTACGAATAAAAAGTGTTTCCCCAATAGTATGTTCTAGATGTTTTATTCTGCTGGTTATAGTGGATTGAACCACATGAAGCTGCTCTGCTGTTTTAGTAAAGTTTTTTAGTTTAGCTAGACAAATAAAGGTTTTTAAAAGCTCATAGTCCATGATATAGATCGCTCCTCGTATAATTCCTATTTTCGATAAATACTATTGAATATATTCGTTATACAAATAGAAAAACCTGCTTTATAATCTAATTATTATAGATTTATAAAGAGGGGAAGAAAGCATATGAATAATGTTGTTTTGATGGTTGTTGATGCGCAGAATGGATTAATCAAGAAGAAGCCTTATAATCATAAGAATGTAATTGAAAACATTAAAAAACTTATTATAATGGCAAGGGCTAACAATAAAGAGGTTGTATATGTACGACACGATGATGGAGAAGGAACAGAGCTTGAGAAAGGTACAGAGGGATGGCAAATTTATAGTGAGCTTGAGCCTAAAAGTGGGGAGTTCATTATAGAAAAAAAGTATAATAGTGCCTTTCATAGAACAGACCTAAAAGAGTATTTGGAAAGTAAGAATACTGATACCATTATATTAGTGGGGCTTCAAACAGAATATTGTATTGATGCTACACTGAAAAGTGCTTTTGACAATGAATACAAGGTAATTATTCCGAAGGATACAAATACTACCTTTGATAACGAGTATTTATCTGGAGAAAAGCTCTATAAATTTTACAATTATAAGATTTGGAATAAACGTTTTGCTAGAGTGATTTCCATGGAGGACACACTAAATAGATTTATCATTGACTAAAGGTGTACTAACTAGTTTCATATATAAAGTTTACCATAAATAACAAATAACTTATTGATAAGTGAGATTGTGAATGCTATCATTTTTATAAGTTGAAGAATGTTATGGAGGTGGAATTATTTTGCCTAAAGTTTACTTTAAAGCTATTGATTCTTATTCTAAAACTAAAGAGATAAACGAAGCGGCTGTTAAATTACTTTTTACTATTGAGAAAAGAGAAACGGTAAAACTAGAAAAGTTTATACCATTAAAGGTTCACTTAGGGGAAAAAGGTAATAATACTTTCATTGCACCTAAGAATTTTGATGGAATAATAGATTACTTAAAAGAAAAAGGAATTAATACGGCATTTATTGAGACTAATGTACTATACAAAGGTCAGAGGAATTCAATAGATAATCATCTCTTAAGGTTGCTGAAGAACATGGCTTTACTAAAGTTCCTGTTATAATAGCTGATGGTGAGGTTGGTGAAAATTACGAACTTATTGAGATAAATAAAAAGAATTTCGATTATTGTAAGATTGCCAAGGAGATAGCTAAAGAGAAACAAATAATTGTGTTAAGTCATTTTAAAGGACATGTACTTGCAGGCTTTGGAGGAGCTATAAAACAGCTTAGCATGGGCTGTGCATCAAAGGGAGGAAAGCTAGCACAGCATGCAAATAGTATACCTAAGATAAATAGACTAAAATGCAGAGCATGCAAAGCTTGTGCTAATAAGTGTCCACAATCAGCTATAACTGTTGATAAGAAGGCTAAAATTGATAAAAACAAATGTGTTGGTTGTGCTTCATGTATGGCAACATGTCAATTTAGCGCAATAACGAACAGTTGGTTTGCTTCACTTACAAAATCATTCAACGAAAGACTAGCTGAGTATGCATATGCAGCGGCCAAAGGTAAAAATAACATATACATAAGCTTTGCATTTAACATAACTAAAAATTGCGATTGTGAAGGACATCCAATGAAACATATTGCTAAGGACATAGGTATTTTTGCATCTACGGATCCTGTAGCTATTGATCAGGCTTGTCTTGATATTCTTGATAAAAATGAGGGCAGAACTGTTTTTAAAAGGGGAAGAAATACACTAGAGTATGCTGCAAGTATAGGACTTGGAAGTAGAGAGTATGAATTGATTGAGCTATAAAAGAGAAACTGCCAGAACAGGAAGTAGTAAGTTTTGGTAGTTTCTTTTTGCTGTTTTGTAAGATAATCTTTATAGAGAATTGTTTTTAAGCAGCTGTTTTACTGCTCTATCAACACTTGTTTCTAAAACTAAGCCTCCATCAATTACTAGTGGAGTTCCATTCATAAAGCCTGCTCTTGGACTACAGAAAAATGCCGTGGCGTAGGCTATATCTTCTGGCTTTCCTATTCTTTCAGGTGAAAGCTCTTCTTTGGCAACCTCGATAACACCTTCACACATTGGCGTAGGAATAATTCCAGGTTGTATTACATTGACAGTAACGCCTGAGCCATCAAATTCTTTTGCTAAAGAATAGCCCATGCCAACTAAACCATGCTTTGCAACGGCATAATTCATTTGACCTGCAAATCCATGATAACCTGCTACTGATGATATTATTACGATTCTACCATATTTTCTTTTTCTCATATTTTCTCCACATGCCTTTACACAATTAAAGGCTCCCAATAAATGTGTTTTGAGGACTGACTGAAAATTTTCTACAGACATTTTGGTAGCGTATTCCAAAGGGGTAGCATTTCCCGCATTAGAAACTAATATATCAATTTGTTTGTATTTAGAGTAAATTTGATTAACAGCATCATTAACTGCCTTAGTATCAGATACATCAACGCTGTAGCATTCAGCTTGTCCACCTTTGGCTATGATTTCCTTCTGAGTTTCTTCATTTCTGTTTTTATTCCTAGCAAGGATTGCAACTGTAGCCCCTCTTAGAGCTAACTCACAGCTAATAGCTTTTCCTATACCAGAGTTACCTCCTGTTACAATGGCAACTTGATTTAATAATTCTTTTTCCATAATATCGCTCTCCCTAATGTTAATGTACTTTCAGGTTTTTAAATATTTCTATATGAAGATTATATTATCTATGTACTTAATATATGAAATATTATGACTGGTAAATATTTTATATTAGGTATAAAGATATTGGAGGTATTTAGATGAGAGCTTTTATTATATATGGGATTTAAATTTATAAATGTATATATAATGAAATTAAATAAATTATGATATTAATACCAAATTACATTATTGAATAAATGTAATTTAATGATAATGTAGGTGTTTATATGAATTTTATAGAATAAAAACATGAAATATAGAATTAATTGTAATAAAATAATTGTCAAATAAAATAACAAATAGTAAAATAATCTTAGGGCACTTATATTTGTAAGATGATTTTCAAATATAAGTAGTTGTAATGATGACTTTTATAAAAGTTAACATTACAACCCATTAGTTATGGGATAAAAAAGGAGATGATAAAGTGGAGACAAAAACGAATATAGATACAGTGGAATTGGCATTAAATAAAAAATATTTAATTAAACCATTGATGACAATAGAGGAGATAAAAAACTCAAATTTAGTAGAGATAATGGATGAAAAAAGTAAGGTTAATCTAGAAGAAAATTTGCAGTATCCTCTGCTGTTAAAACATAGTATAAATGGTGAGGCTGTAAACGTTAGATTAAAAATTGTTAATGAAAGATTACTTGGTATCTATATTGAAGTAGATTACGAAGGAAGTTTGGATGGCTACTACTCTAGTGATGGAGCAGCGAGTGAACAGGCTAACGACAAACAGATTCCAAAAATAAAAGGCGTAAATGCAGTGGAATATAAAAAGGTACAAGAATTATGTAAGATTTATGGAAGGTTTCCAAGCGAGGAGGATTTTACTGGAACAATTAAGAAATTGCAAAGTAAAATTGCAAAAATAACTGATGAATTAATTAGACTTAATCAAGAAAGATCAAGTTTAGAGGAAGCTAATAAAGCGTTTCAGGCTCTTGATAGCATATATAAAGAATATGAATTGTCCGGATTTGATGAAGATGTACTAAATAAAAATTTGGACAACATAGGTAAGTATGAAAAAATCAAAGAGAAAGTTTTAAACACAACAGATATTAAAGAAGAAGCTGAGCTAGAAGAAAGAATTAAAACTATTGAAAACGAAATAAAAAAACTTGATCAAATTAAAAATGATATTAGTTTAGATAGCAATCAAATTTCAGATTCTTATAGTGCATATCAAAAGTATAAGGATATTGGTACAAGAAAATTAGAAAAGATAAAAAAGGAATTCATTTGTAACCTTAAGGCTAAGGACGAATTGAAGAGTATTATCGCATGTGATAAAGATAAAATTACGCGTTATTTTTACAAGGAAAAAACAAAAGTAATAAATGAGAATATAAAAAGATTAAATAAGGAAATTAATGCAATTAGCATTATTGAAGAAGGCGTAGACGATAATATAGAATATTTAATACAAAAGCTTAAGGATGAAGAAAGATATCTTAAACCAAATCATCCATTAAATGATATGAATAAAGAAAATGAAATAAAGAAAATCGCTAAAAGTGCTATGGAAGATGTCAATTCAAATATGGATAGTGATTTAAATGCTATAAGTGAATTGTATAACATAGAAAGCAGAATGGATCAGATTCAAAGAAATTTAAAACTAAAAAAGGATTTAGTTGAATTGAAAAAGGAAGCTCAGCTTTTAGAAAATGCTAAGGAGAAGCTTGATATACTTGAAAAATATAAACCTATAATGGTTACTAGAAATAAACATAAAGATAATGAACTTTTCAAAAATTCTTATGAGAAAAAATATGAAAAAGAAATAAAAGAGTACAACCAAGCTGAGGATGAATTAAAATCAATGAATATAAGTAATTTGGATGACTACGATAAAGCTAAAATTATATTCGATGATAAAGAACAAGAGCTTATAGAAGCTGAAAATATATCAGATATAGCAAGCTTAGATGCTGAAAAAGAGAATAGCAAGATAATTAAGTACAAAGCTAAAAGAGACGATATCATTAAGCAGAACAGTGATATATTGAATGTTAATATGGAAACTTATTTTGCCGATGAAGTTAAAGAGGACTCATCAAAGAAAATACAAAATACTATAAATGAAAAAGAATTATTAAAGAAGGACGAAAACGGCATAAATAAGGAAAATGAATTAAAAGAAAATAAGGATATCGTAAAAGAAGAAAGTTTACCAAAAGAAAATGTAAATAACAAGCAAGAGGATAACAAAACAGTAAAACCAGCAGATAATAAAAATAAGGGAAAGCAAGTTAAGGAAAACAAAAACAATAAAAACAAGTCAGTAAAAAATGGACAATCTAAAAATAATACACAAAAGAATAAGCCTCAAAAGAAGACTTTAGAACAATTGAAAAAGGAACTTCTGTGCAGCCTTAAAGCTAAAGATGAACTTAAATCTATTAGTAAGAACACTATAAGCGAAGATATGAAAGCTTTTTGTGAAGAAAAAGTGAAAAAAATAGATGAAGATATAAAGATATTAGATAAAGAGATTGGTTCACTTGGAGTTCTAGGTAAGAGTGAAATTGATGATAAGATAAACTATATGAAAGAGAAGTTTGTTTTTGTATCAAAGATGTATAACCCAATAGATCAAGAAAGATATTCAAGGAAATACAATTCATTAAAGGAAAATCAAATAAGAGAAATTACTGAAAAAGCTATGGCAAATATGGACAAAGCTATAGTTGAGGAATTTAAAGACATAAGTAAGTTACATACTATTGAAAATAGAATAGTAGAAGTTCAAAAAGTACTAGATTTAAAGCAGCAAATGATTGACTTGGAGGAAGAAGGAAGAAAGCTAGAGGAAGCTAAGGAAAAATTAAATATAGTAAACAGATACGGATATATGATGGGCTTTGTTAGTGATACCTTCTATGTAAATTCTTATGCCAATACGTTAAAATCACAAAGGGAAGCATATAATCAAGCAAAAGAGGAGTTAAGCGAATTAAATATAAGCAATAAAAAGGACTTTAAAGAAGTTAAGAAGGCTTACGATGCTAAAAGAAAGAGAATATTAGCAGATAAAAACATATCACAAATAACAAATTTAGATAGAGAGGAAGAACTTGAAAGAATAGAGAACTACAGAAAAAAACAAAATGAAATTATTGAAAAATATAAAGCAGTATAAAATATGATTTAAAATTCCTGAACTTTTAGTTCGGGAATTTTGTTTTTTGAGATGTATTCAATAGACTATGTAAATATGGATGCACGAATGCTATAAACTGAGACATAATACTTATTTTGAATAAAGTAGCTTTTAACTTTTCACCATTTAATGTTATAATTAGTAAATAAAGTCTTATATTGATAGTAAAATTTAGATATATGGTACTTAAGAGATATTACCAAATACCTAAAAGCATTAATTGGGGGATAGTAAATCGATGAGAAGAAGAACAGCAATAATTAAAGGCTCTTTAATAAGCGCAATAATAGTTATAGTATTTTTTGGTGTATTTCAAATATATAAAAGTTATTTTAATAGTTCAGATTCAAGTGAGTATTTGACAGAAAGGAAGGATATGCCTAGCTTTAAATATTTACAGAACGAAAAGAATACAGATGATGGTAAAAGCTTTGACTTTGCTGGATTTAATGGTAGATGGTCACTAATTCATTTTAATGCAAGTAAGGGGACAAAAATAACTATACATGATAGTTCTAAAATCACTAAAGGAAAATTGTATATAGTAGTTTTAGATTCTAGATATAAAAGTATGGCTATTCATAAATCAGTGAAAAAGTCAACTTTTCATTTAACTACACATAGAAGAGGAGAATATATTGTTAGAATTGTTGGAGATAATTCTAAAGGTAAATTTGACATAAAAATAGATTCTAATCCACATATAAACATTTCGCATAAAGATCTTATGGACTAGGGTGCGTTAGATTAAACAAAAGTTATATTACAACACATTTATTTGAGTAATTACAAAATTAGAGTTATAAAAAATTTAGCATGCCAAAAAGCACCTGTACATAAAGGTTTCTTGACATGCATATTTTCAAAATATATACTCAAAAATGGAATGTAAAATCATTTTTGTAAGTAACTGCGCACTTGCATTTCAGATAATAGTATCTAACTACTCAAAAGAAAATTCTAATGTGTCATCGGAATTATTTTCGTTATTAGAACCTTCGTCGTCAAAATCTATGATTACACTTCTTGCTTTATCTCTTGACTGTTTTCTTTTAGATTTATCATCTAGTGCTAATTTTATTAATTTAATTGATTCAGTAGGAGTCTCACATCCTCCAAGAACAATTACGTTGAATGAATTATTATAAGTTACATAAGTACTTCTGTAAACCTCAAAGGATTTACCGATTTCATTTGCATCATAACCATCTATTTTTAAATTTATTCCTAAATAGTCACAATCGTATGTATCTGGTTGAGAAAATACACTGTTCTTTATAGCAAAATCTATAGCGGTTTTAGCGTCTTTTAATCCATCATAAAGTTTTAAAACTACACCAGCTCCATCAGCAGTATTTATTCTGAATGAGTCTTTTTTGTCAATGTTTCCGTCAGCATGGACACCCATTAGGTTATATGCTAAGTCTAAGCTCTCAACTACTTCGTTATTTATTTCTGTGTATGTATTTCTCTTATTGTTATCTACAAATTTAATATCGTTAATTAAATGCATTACACTATTGATATCATTCCAGCACTCTAAAGCATTTTTAAATGCTAACTGATCTTCTGATAAGCTTGGTAAGATACCAACAACATTTATTTTTGTAGTTGGTATAGCAGAAGCAGCTATTTGAATAAATGTTTTTATTGCTCCAGAACCTGTTCCGCCTCCAAAGCTTGCAAAAATAACCATAACTTCTGTTTGAGGATATTTCTTTAGTAAAGTTCCTATTGCGTTTGCATTATCTTTTATCATTTCTTTTGATTTGGTTCTGTCTCTTCCTGAGCCGTCAGTACCTGGATATAGATAAACGTTTTTACCTATGTTTGCATTCTTTAATGGTCTAATGTCTAATGAACTACTATTAAAAAATAAACCATTGTAAGAGCTATTTTTGCTCAATAAACCATCTACAACATTTCCTGCGCCTTGTCCTAATCCAACTAATAGCATTTTGCTTTTTTCCATAATTGATCTAATCCTCCATTTTTCTTATACTTAATTATTTATACTTAAGAATTTAATTTCTTAAACTCTTGTTGATTAAATTTAAAATATCATTGTAAAATCATTAATCATCAAGACGTTATGTAGAAATTAATGTATCTTTTGACAAATTATATTATAATAACATAATTTCATACTAGGTTCGCTATCAATTAAAGTCAAATTATATTAATGAACTCATATTCATGATAAATTATAATACAATAACATAATTTTACACTATATTTAAAAGTTTTTAAAGTAAAATTATAAATTTTTGAATTAAAATTGTAAAAAATAATGTATTTTTATCATAAGTTATATTATAATGTAATGAGTGAGGTATTAATTCAACCGTGTTTTTGATGAAGAATTTATCTTATATCGTATTTAATTTAAAAGATGAGAAAGGGGATTTAAAACATTATGAACTCTGAAGAGAATACTATGGAAGTTGAAGAGGTGGATGTAGTAAGCGGTAGAAAACGTGGTGAAATATTATATTACACAATTAGTCAGGTAGCCACTTTATTAGAACAAGAAGAAGGTACTATATTATATTTTACTAATGTTTTTGATGGTATTTTAAATATAAAAATATCAGATAAAGAACTAACATACACAGATAAAGATATAGACAAGCTTGAATTCTTAATTAACTTAAAAAATAAAGGATTGACTATTAAAGAAATTGAAAAGTATTGTGAAGGTGTATCTTTTGATAGTGAGAAAGTAGCAACATCTACGGGGGCTTCTTCAATATCTTTTGATGAGATCTCTGAAACAGTTTCAAAAGCTCAAAATGAACAATTTGATAGTCTAAAAGAGTACTTAGATAATAAAATTAAAGAAAATAATGAAGTGCTTTGTAAGGAAATTGTAGGAGCTATTAAAGAAGAACAGCAGAAACAAATTAAAGAACTTAAAGAAGATATATTGGGAGAAATCAACACTAAGCTTGGTGAAGATAACAATAATTCATTAGGTGATGAATTATATTCAAAGATAGATCAGATATTAACTGAAAAGCTTTCAGCAGAAGGTAGTATGAAAGCAGAGTTTGAAAAATTAAGTGAAATGTATGTAGAAAGAGAAGAAAACATAATTAATGAAGTTAAAAAATACCAAACTATAATGGCACAAGCTTATTCTTTAGAACAAGAAATGGAGAAGGGAAAATCAGGATTCTTATCGAAGATATTCTCTGGCAATGATAATAAGTAATTGTGGCCTAAAATAAATTATAAATAGATTAAGCATTGAAGGACTTTGGAATTTTACTGAGTCCGTTATAAACGTGCGAATAATTTTAGAAATAATGATATTTTATTTATTGAATATATGTATGAAGGAGAAGTCTCATAATAATAGGCGTTCTTCCTCTTTTTTTTATGCAATTTTTTTTTATCTAACTATATTATCGAACTTGAATAAATAAGTTTTATACTTTTCTTAAAATTTTACTTGAATTTTGTTATATAATTTAATTAGGTGTAGGGTATTACTACTATACTTTCTATAATGAATAAGGTGGAATGAAAGTGAAAAAATATAAGCAAACTACAAAAATAGAATTAATTTTATCGATTTTAAGTTGTACGATGTTCGTCTTAGTGTATTGGATCTCGTTTTATGAATTATATACTTTGTGCAAGAGTGGAAGAGACAATAAAAATATTAAGGTATTATTTGTCTCGATGATATTCTTTTTAGTCTGGTTTATAATTTGGATAATTAGAATCATAAGGAAAAGGAAACTTTCCTTGGAGAAGATAGAGGATATATATGAGTTTTACTGGCGTTTAAAAAATAAGTTTATCTGTTTAGTAGCTATAGCTTTGGCTGTAATAACCTGCTTTTATGGAGCAAAAATATATCATAGTGCTATAAATTATAATGGAAAGTTGGCTTGGTTTTTGCAAGATTTAAAAAACAAGAGGACTGTATCGTTTGAACATAATAATATATACCAATATGGCATAGATGGTATTTTTCAGGATATTGATAAAAAGGTGTGTATGCCCAAAAAATTATATGTTCAAAGCAGTTTTAGTCTTAAGTTTGACGCTAATGGGAGAATAACAGCGTTTGATACATATCTTTATGGAAAAAATGATAAAGACAAGCTCGAAAGTTATTTGATTAGTTATGACATGAAAAAGTCAAGTGATATAGTTATATACTTAAATGGACATGTAGATGCCAATTATAGTAAAGACAAGCTTTTCGAACCACTAATTAAGACTATGAAGGTAATTCATCTTAAGAAGACAGTTAGCAAATGGAACGAAAAGAAGTATGGTATTCTTTATTATGGTAAAAGAAGCTTTGGATATAATGCAGAGGGTATTGTTAATATTAGTTCAAAAGGAAAGCTTACTCCAAAGGGAAATGACTTTTCTGAAGAAATAGGGTATATTGTTTCTGTATTTGTGCCTGGAAAAGAAAATATATATACTCCTGTGAGATATAATTTAGTAGATGGTATAGGAAATATCAAAACTTCAGATTCTAATAATAAAGAGAAATTTGAACAGTCTAGGAATTCTTGGGGCGAGTTTTATTTATCAAAGAAAGTTGGATATCGCCTGGAGGTAACTGCGGCAGCCCTAGGTAATAGATCGTATTCTTTAAATAAAACTACTGATGGAGCTAATTGGAAAACCATAAATGATGATCCATTTAATGGAGCTGTTGGAACAGCCGATGGTATAACCTTTTTAAATGATAAGCTTGGATTTTTATGCTTAGCATATAATGGAGGAGGCAATGGAGACTTATATCGCACAGCCGATGGCGGAGTATCATACACAAAAGTAAGTTTCCCTGATATAAAGACAAATAGTAGATTTGATTTGCCAGCAATGCCATATAAAAAAGACGGAAAGCTTGAGGTTTTAGTGGGTCAAGGTTCAGATGGAGATAGAAGTAAGGCGTTGTACCAATCAAGCGATAATGGAGTAACCTGGCAGTATATAAAAGAGGTCTCTAAAAACTAAATAACAAAAATAAGTTTCTGTTAACATATAAAAAGCATAATAGCTATGTAAAGCAGAGACTTTTTTGTTTGTCAGAAATATTGACAGTGAAAGCAATAAGTATATAATTATATTGTAAACCTAAACTATAAATATGGTTTACAATAAGGGGGATAACTATGAAAATATCAACTAAGGATTTAGTATTATGCGCTCTATTTGCTGCAATAAGCTGCGTTTTAGCACAAATATCTATTCAGCTTCCATTTAGTCCAGTGCCTTTTACAATGCAGGTTATGGCTGTTTATTTAGCGGGAATTATACTGGGTGCTAAAAAAGGTTTTATATCTCAGCTGGTATATGTTGTGTTAGGGGCAATAGGCGCACCTGTTTTTGCTAACTTTACGGGAGGCGTTGGTGCTATTTTAGGTCCTGCAGGAGGATTTATCATTGCATTTCCGTTTATGGCTCTTATTGTTGGATGCGTTGCAGATAAATGTAGAACAAAAGCCTATATCATAATATCAATGGTTTTGGCAAGCGTAGTTTGCTATGTTTTTGGAGCTCTATGGCTTGTTTTGGTAACAAAAATATCCTTTGCTTTGGCAATTAAGACTGCAGTTTTACCATTTATTTTGTTTGATATGCTTAAGATTATAATTGTTTCTATAATAGGTATTAATATACGAAGCAGAATAATATCGGGGGGACTAGCATGATAAAATTGAGACCACATCATATAATGTGCTTTCAAGGTTATGAAGGAAAAGGATATAGTCAAGACTTTATTGATAATATGGACAATATATATAGGGATCTTAAGGAAAAAGATAATCTTAAAATTAAAATCGTTTTTTCTACGGATGATGTATGCGGAAGTTGTCCTAATAAAATATCGGACAATAACTGTGGCTGCAACGAAAAAGTAATGGCAATAGATAATAAAGTAATTCGTGTGTTGAAATTAAAACAAAAGATATATACATATAATGAACTCGTAAATAAGTTAAGGTTAAATATAAACGAAGGAGTAATGAAGGATATTTGTGGTCAGTGTGTGTGGTACGAAAATAGTAAATGTAAAACTAGTATCCTAAGTTTATAAATTTATGTTTAAAAGGCCAGGTGTAATTACTGTAAGAAGGTAGCACCTGATTTTTTTACGTATAATATTTATTTTGCTTATAAGTATATAGGAGGTGCGTATTTCTAGATTTTTATGAACAAATTTAGAGAAGAATATAGGTTTATTTAGCGTTTCATATACTTATGTTATACTTATTCTATACGGCTACCAGAGGAGATAATTATGGATACCGAACTTAAAAAACAACTATATTTGAATTTGCTTAAAAATCAGTATGAGGAGAGTTTATTATATGAAATACTATTTTGCACCACTAGAAGGCATTACTGGGTACATATATAGGAATGCATATGAGAAGTTTTTTGGTGGAATTGATAAATACTTTACACCATTTATTGTACCTACAAGTAGTAAAAGCTTAACTTCAAGAGAACTAAAGGATGTACTTCCGGAAAATAACAAGGTAACCTTTTTAGTACCTCAAATACTCACTAATGACGCGAATAAATTTATTTTCACTACAGAGAAATTAATGAATTTAGGTTATAGTGAAGTTAATCTGAATTTGGGCTGCCCATCTGGTACAGTTGTATCAAAAGGTAGAGGTGCCGGATTTCTTAAAAAAAGGCAGGAGCTAGATGAATTTTTAGAGAAGATATTTTCAAAGTCACCTGCTAAGATTTCTATAAAAACAAGAATTGGAAAAGATTCTCCGGATGAATTTTATGAACTAATTAAAATATTTAATAAATATCCATTGGAAGAACTTATCATACATCCAAGAATACAAACAGATTTTTATAATAATAAACCTAATATGAAGGTGTTTAAGGATGCCTTAGAGTTAAGTAAAAGTACAGTGTGTTACAATGGAGATATTTTTCAAAGTAATGACTATATTAAGCTCATAGAAGAATTTTCGAATTTAGGTGTAGTTATGTTAGGGCGAGGAATTATTTCAAATCCTAATATAATTAAGAAAATTAATAGCAATAATGTCCTAGAGAAAGAGGTATTAAAGAAATTTCATGATGCAATTTATGAAGAGTATCAAGATATTCTCTCTGGTGAAAAAAATGTGCTATTTAAAATGAAGGAAATCTGGTTTTATATGATACATTTATTTAAGGATAGCGATAAATTTGCCAAGAAAATACGAAAGGCAAACAGACTACGTGACTATGAGGCTATTATATCAGCGTTATTTGGAGAATTTGACTTAATTTAAAGTATAGTGTATACTAAAAAAATAAGTGAATAACTGAGGTAGAGGCGCAAAATTTAAGAGTAGAACTGTGGAGACAAGCACTATGAAGCAGTTTAAAAGGAAATTTTGCCGAAGCGTATAGCTAATGCTTTAATGCTGTACTGCTGGGTTTGTATAAAATATGTGCAAAACTGTCACAAAGTATAATTGTGGAGAACTATCATTGGTGTGGAATTAACAACGTATATTTGTTTTATTAAATATGTGTTTTAATGCCCTGAGTGTAGTCTCAGGGCGTTTTTTAATTTATAGTAAAGTATAAAATGCGAATAATTACATTTAGATTTTATGCTTTAGCTTGCCTTTAATTTGCTAGTACGTGAAAAGGCAAACGGTGCTGCCAATCTGATTTTTTATCTCACTTAGTTAGTTCGCTTATCGGAAATATAACCGATAAGGAGGAAGAAAAAATAGATACTATAAAAGAAACAAATTCAAATGAGGTTAAAAGAAGCCTTAAAGCAAGGCATCTTAATATGATTGCTATGGGTGGAGCCATAGGAACAGGAATATTTATAGCACTTGGTGATACAATTCATCAGGCAGGTCCTGGTGGTGCACTTGTTGCATACGCATGTATAGGAGTTATGGTATATTTTTTAATGACAGGGTTAGGAGAAATGGCTACTTTTATGCCAGTTTCAGGTTCATTTGAAACCTATGCCTCGAAGTTCGTTGATGAATCCGTAGGTTTTGCACTTGGTTGGAATTATTGGTACAACTGGGCTATTACTGTTGCAGCTGAAATGGTGGCTGGTGGAATGGCTATGAAGTTTTGGTTTAAAGGTGTTCCTGCTGTTATCTGGAGCATTTTATTCCTTGTATTAATAGTTGCGCTTAACTTGTTATCTGTAAAAGCGTACGGAGAATCTGAATACTGGTTTGCAGGAATTAAGGTAATTACTGTAATTGTATTCTTAATAGTAGGTACTGCTACAATTTTAGGTATAATAGGTGGACATAAGATAGGACTTAGAAACTTTACCATTAAAGATGCTCCGTTTGTTGGAGGCGTAAAATCTATTTTTATGGTATTTCTAATTGCAGGCTTCTCGTTTCAGGGAACGGAGCTTGTTGGTATTGCGGCTGGAGAAAGTGAAAATCCTAAAAAGTCCATACCTAAAGCAATTAATACGATATTCTGGAGAATTTTAATTTTCTATTTAGGAACTATATTTGTTGTAAGTGCGATAATTCCTTATACACAAGCAGGAGTTAAGATAAGTCCATTTACAATGGTATTTGAAAGAGCGGGTATACCAATTGCAGCAGCAATAATGAATGCAGTAATTTTAACTTCAGTGCTATCCTGTGGAAATTCAGGTATGTATGCCTCAAGTAGAATGCTTTATGCAATGGCTAAAGAAGGAAAGGCACCTAAAATCTTAGGGAAACTTAATTCAAGAGGTGTTCCAGTATATGCATTAGCATTAACTACTATCGTAGCATCAGCATGTTTCTTAACTGGACTTTACGCTGAGAGTACTGTTTATGTTTGGCTTGTTGCGGCTTCAGGACTTGCAGGCTTCCTTGCTTGGGCAGGTATAGCTGTATGCCATTATAGATTTCGTAAGGCATATGTTGCTCAGAAACGTGATTTAAATAAGCTTATTTATAGGGCAAAGTTATTTCCTATAGGACCAGTAATAGCATTAGCTTTATGTGTAGTTGTTATTTTAGGTCAAGGAATTACTTATTTCCAAGCTGATAAAATCGATTGGACAGGAGTAATAACGTCTTATATAGGACTGCCAATATTTATTGCGTTATGGATTGGATATAAGATTAAACACAAGACAAAGGTAGTTGACTTAAAAGAAGTAGATCTTGATGTAGAGAGGTAAAAAAACAATAATTTTAATAAAATACCATGCTGAATTAATTTTCAGTATGGTATTTTTACGGTTTAAGGAGTTTTATCTATAATTCTTTATAGCAAAAATAATCAAAGTCAGCAGGTTTATTATTTCCAGTTATATCAATGCAGTTAATTCCTACAAAAGCTCCTGTGAAAAAGCCGCCACCTTGTACATAGTCATCGGATAACTTTCTCGATTCAAAAATAGCAGGAACTTTTGACCAGTTTATCCCATCGAAAGAATAAGAGTACTGATATGTTTCAACTCTTACTTCAACTTTCAAGTGAATATACTCCACATCTTTAGGAATTGGAATAACATTGCTTTTTAAAGGCATATCAAAGTGAAAATTATCACAACAAACAATATCAATTACACGCCCTTTATCTTCATTCCAGGTAACCTGTATAGTAGACCAATTTTCCGTATTATAATAGCAGGTTAATCCAGCTGCTTGCTGAAAAGTATCAGGACTAAATGACACACTTGTTGATGCATCAAATTTAAATGATTGCCATCTTCTTGCTATAAATGCTTGAGTAAAGGTTGACGTTAAAGATTCTTTACCATATAACCTCAAATTTCCTTTTTTGGCTTTTAAAGATGCTATATTTTCTGTAAGAGGAATACGTAAGGATTGAAAGTTAATATTTAATTTGTCGCTGTCGAAATTATCTTTTTCATCGTAGGTTTTCTCCCACTTTACTTCTGGAATTTTAGGTGCTTCAACATTAACAGACCCCTGTTTACCACCAACGACTCTTGGCCAATTATCTACCCATTCAATTCTTTGTATAGAAGTCTCGCGACCAAGTGGACAGTAGCCTCTTTGTTCAAGTACTGGTTGATTTCCAACAGGTAGAGGTCTTCCTACTAAATGGGCTAAGTACCATTCATCAGTATGAGTATGGACAAGAGATGCATGACCGCATTTTTGCAATGAGTTTCGTGGATCATGCCATGAAGTTAAAAGAGGATACTCAGGGTCTATCTCGTAAGGACCATCTATATTTTTAGAACGTGCAACTGTTTCTGAATGTTCATAGGTTGTGCCACCTTCAGCAGTAAATAGATAATAGTAATCTCCAATATGATAAATATGAGGGCCTTCTGTGTACTTAATATCAGTGCCCTTATATATAATTTTAGCTTTACCGATTAGTTTCTTTTCTTTATCAGAATACTCTTGAAGAACAATTCCATAAAAATTATGATTGTAAGTTCTCTGATCCCAATACATATTTACAAGGTACTTCTTTCCATCATTATCATGGAATAAAGAGGCGTCAAAACCAGAACCATTCAATGTTATTGGATCGCTCCATACACCATCAACACTTTCACAGGTAGTTAAATAGTTGTGACAGTCCTTCCACATTCCATCAGTTACTTTTACATCTGTGTATATGAGCCAAAATTTTCCGTCATGATAACTTAAATCAGGAGCCCATATCCCACCTGAATTAGGATTACCCTTCATATCTAAAAGTGAAGTTCTGTTTAAAGGATGTGCTACAAGATGCCAGTTAACAAGATCCTTAGAATGATGTATTTGAACTCCAGGAAACCATTCAAAGGTTGAAGTAGCAATGTAATAATCGGTGTCAGCACGACAGATGCTTGGATCAGGATTGAAGCCTCTTAAAATTGGATTTTTAATCATAAATTTAAATTCTCCCCTCTATTTAATTTAGCTCTTTCTTTTAAAGTAGCTATAATATGATTATATTTTTTATCATCTAAGTTGTAGAAGGTAATATCTATTAAAGCTAATATCATGAGTACGGCAGGAACGACTGTGGCAGTTAGAAGTATACCCGTTAGGGCATGAGGAGTTTGGGTTTTATTGGCTACATACCCAAAGTTACCGAGTATTATTCCTGGTACAGCTCCGCCTAATGCCATTCCGCACTTGAAAAAGAATCCGATAATAGCATAAATTAAGCCGCTTAAACGTTTTCCTGTTGTGTATTCACCATATTCAATTGTTTCTGGAATTAATGACCACATAAATGCTCCGGCAGTCAATGAACCTATTGATGTAATCACACGAGAAACTAATATTAATGCTACTGCATGAGTTGGAATTACTAACAGAGATAAGGTACCAAGCACTGTTATTAAAAGAGAACTAATTAATAAAGGCTTTTTTCCAATTTTTCTGTTGATTTTTGGTATTAGTGGTATACAAACAAATGCAGGGAGAGACCCTAATACCGTATACCATTGTACTAAGTCAGCACGACCAACGTTATAGGTAATGTAATATATGCCTATTGAACTATTAATTGAATTTATTCCAAATATCAGTACAAAGAAAATACTTAATACAATAAGAGGTCTATTAGTTTTGAATTGTTCAAAGAGATCAGAGAATTTAATCTTATGATCTTGGTTAACGCTTTTTACTCTTTCCTTAGTACTTGAAAAACAAAATAGCAATAGGAAGGCACCTGCTATACCTAGAATACTCATAGTTATTTGCCAACCACCTGAAAGACCAAATGATTTTGTGAAATATGCCGAAAGTACAGGAACAAAGTAGGAAACGATTACACCGCCTAGATTAGCAAAAAACATTCTTACTGAGGTCAAGCTAACAATTTCCTGATTATCATCTGTAATAGCTGATGTCAATGCACCATAAGGAACATTTATACAAGTATAAGTAATTGAAAGGCCTACGTAAGTAACATAAGCGTAAATTAATTTACCTGTTGCTGAAAAATTAGGAGTGGTAAAACACAGAAAAGCTAAAACTGCAAAAGGAGCAGCTCCATATAATAAGTATGGTCTAAATCTTCCAAAACGCGTATTGGTTTTGTCGACTAAAGTTCCAATAATTGGGTCATTAATTGCGTCGATAAATCTTACCACAAGAAACATTACACCGGCCTGACCAGCAGATAAGCCGAAAACGTTAGTATAGAAAAATAGCAAATAAATTGAAATGGTTTGATATATCAAGTTACTTGCTAAATCTCCAGATGCATAGCCTATTTTTTCCCTCATTTTAATTTTAAAACTTCCTATCATAATCAACCCCTCTAGTGTTTTGTAATTATTTACATGTTAAATTATATCATTGCATACAAACTTTTTCAATAACTTTTAAAAAGCACTTTAAAAAGTTTGAACTATAAAATTTCCTAAGTCTATAAAAAAGAATAAATCAGGTATCCTTAGAATTGTGATGATAGTATTTAAAGCTCATTTATGTATATAAAATTCATAAATGAGCTTTGTGTAGGCTAAGAAGTAAAGCTGCGAAGAAGTCTTAAATAGTAATTTGCTTCTCTAGTTACATGGTCAGCAAGAAGAGGAGCCATTATTGCTTTGATTTTACAAGCTAATAATCCCTTGGTAGCTGTGCTTTTGAAATTTCTAAATTCGGTAACAAGAGAATAGATGTTCCTAGTTATATTGTTAAGGTTAGAAGGGTTATTGGTAAGAGATTCGGTAGCATTTTCAATATCATCAAACCTTCTAACAAAGTTATTTGCAGTATTAAATAGAGAAGTTTGAGATGGATCTAGATATCCGCGTATAAACTCCGCATGATCTTCCATTATATCGTTCCAGAAAATTTCCTGTCTTATAATCCCTTGTGGAGTTGTGTCCATCTCTTGCTTTCTTTCAAGCATGTTAAGCATATTAACATATGCGCGTGCTTCTCTTATTACGTGATCTATATTTGAAGGATAGGTATAGCTAAAGGCTTTGCAGGACATAATCTTGCTTAGAAGGCCTGCCTGAAAGTTTATAACAAAGTTTACTAGTGGAAGTATAGCTTTATTAAGAATAGAAACAGCTGTTACCATATTAATTCCCGTTCTATAATAGTCTCGGTAACCTAGGCTTATTTCCTTCGAAGTTATAGCAGTATTAATAGGTACTCCGGTTAGGGCACTAGTTACTTTTTCAGAAGGAAGGGTAAGCGGAGTTATTAGAGTAGATGAATTCATAGCTTCTCTGCTGATATTTCCTTTAGATAGAGCTACTGTTTTTGAAAGTAACATATCTAGCTTTTTATTAACTGCAAGTATTTCCATTAAAGTAGGAGCATACTTAGGAGGAAGTGAAGCACCAGCAATAACGTTATGTTCCTTCACGATTCTCAAAAAGAATAAGTTTAATTCAAGTGAAAGTCTTACATATTGTTCATTGGATATCATTATTTACCTCTCTTATAATATTGTTAATGGCAAACTAAGGATTATAAAAGTTTACCGTTATATCCATAATATGCAGTAGTTTAAATTGCTGTTACAAACTTTTTAAGAGTAGGTAGATGGAAAGGAGATTAGTTGAGCTTAGCTGCAAAGCTTTTAAAAGAATTCAATTCACGTACAGATTCTAATTCTTCATCTTCTAAAACATACTTCAAGAATTCTGGATATAATTTTAGGGCTGTTATTATGTCTTCACAGGACTTATTGTTTTCGTTAATTAAAGCATAAAAGCAGCTTCTGTTATAATATAAAAAATGTGTTTTTTCACAATTTTCAATTCCAGAAGATAGTATTTGTATACCTTTTTCTGTATCCCTATGTTTATATATAACTGCCAAATTTAAATAGCTGTATTCATAACTTTTGTTCTTTTCGATTGATTTTTCATAGAAGTTTATAGCTTTTTCTATCATATTAAACTTACAACAAATTACACCCATATTAAAAAGTGCTAGATGATTATTCGGATTGATTTTTAAAGCTTTTGAAAACAATCTATATGCAAGATCATTTTTGTTTTGTTCTTCATATATACAGCCTAAATTTAAATTAGACCAAAAATCCATATCATCTAGACTAAGTAATTTTTCATAGGTTTCTATTGCTAGATTTTTTTGACCTGATAAATCATAAGCATTTGCTAGGAAAAAATACGCCTTATGATAATTGGGATTTATATAAATGGCTTTATTGTATAGTTTTATAGCTTCCTCATAATCTTCTTTTTCATCATATATTGTGGCTAGACCATAGTAAGCCCTCTCTTCATAATCATCTATGCTTAAGGCTTCTTTATAATACTCTTCAGCTTTTTCTACTTTACCTAAAGAATCGTATATTAAAGCGAGATTTATTATAGTATCCACATCTTCACCATTTGTAAGCTCGTAAACCTTATTGTAGTAATCTAAGGACTTAACTAGTTTGTTGTCTAGAAAAGCTTCCTCTGCCTTTTTTAGATATTTATCAATTTGTATATTATCCTTCATAAACTCACTCATCCTATTAAATTATTTTATTTAAAATTTTAGATAATTCATTAAACATTAATTTGTGGCCTTCAGAATTTGGGTGTATTCCATCATTGTATAAAGCTTCAATATTGTCTTTATTAATAAAGACAATATTGAAGCTTACAAATGCAATATTGTTATTAATGCAATAAGCTTTAGCCCAACGAATATAATCTAGTAAACTGATAGCTACTTTTTCATAGTCAATTTCAGAATCCCAATAAGTTTTAGCAAGAGGGGATATTACTGGTGGCTGAAGTGCTAATATGGGAGTTATATTATTTTCCTTGGCTTCTTTTAATAATAATTCAATATTATCTTTAATTAACTTAGTGGAATAATCCATAAGCATATCATTTGTTCCTGCCATTATAATTACGTAATTTGGTTTTTCCTTTACAATATCGCTGTAGGATCTTGAAAGAATACCTGAAGTGGTGTCACCGTTTATGCCTTTATTTATTACATTTATACTAAAATGTGCTTTTAAAAGCTCTACCCATGAGGAGGTGCTAGAAACTCCGTAGCCATAGGTCAAGCTATCTCCAATACAAACTAATTTCATATGTTTTCCTCCATTTTTATATAAGTATACCATATCTTTTTTATATAAAATAAAATTAGTAATGAGTATAGCAGTGATAAATTAAGTTAAAAATATAATTTATTAAGTATTCAATTATAAGGAGGAAGAAAAATGAAAATAGAAGTTTGGTCCGATTTTGTATGTCCATTTTGTTATATGGGCAAAAGGAGACTAGAAATTGCGTTAAATGAATTCGAATATAAAACTGATGTTGAAATAAGTTTTAAAAGCTTTGAGCTAGATCCATCAGCTAAGAAGGAATATAGTGAGAACATTCATGAACTTATTGCGAAGAAATATAAGATATCAGTAGAACAAGCTAAGGCATCAAATGATCAAATAGTATTACAGGCCGAAGCTATTGGACTTAACTATAATTTCAATAAATTAATCCCAACAAATACTTTTGATGCTCACAGATTATCGCAGTATGCAAAAACTAAAGGCAAGATGAATGAGTTATCAGAAAAAATATTTAAGGCCTACTTTGTGGATTCTTTAAATATATCTGATTATAAAGTGTTGGCTGATCTTGCGGAAGAAGTTGGAATTAGTAGAGATGAAAGTTTAAGGATTTTAGAATCAAATCAATATAATGAAGAAGTAAGAGAAGACGAGAAAAATGCTTCTAAGCTTGGAATTGACGCTGTTCCGTATTTTGTTTTTGATGATAAATATGCAGTATCAGGTGCACAACCAGCTGAAGTGTTTCTAGAGGCACTCTATAAGATTGACAAAGAAGGGAAGGTTAACGATTCGAGCTCTGGAAGCTGTAGTGGTGGAAAGTGTGATATTTAGATTTTATAGGAAGTTACTAAAAAGTGCCTACTTGTATGATTATTTCAGCAAAACTATAATTGACATATAAAATATATAAAGGCAGGACTTTGGGGGGGAAAATTATGATAAGGAAATATAATTTATATCAAATCGATTCATTTACAAAAGAAAAGTTTACAGGAAATCCGGCGGGTGTGATAACAAATGCAGATGGCTTAACAGACTATGAAATGCAAAAAATTGCAAGAGAGCTTAATAACTCTGAAACGGCATTTATTTTTTCTTCAAAGGATGAAAGGTATGATGCTTGGGTGCGCTTTTTTACGCCAACAAGTGAAGTCCCAATTTGTGGACATGCAACTATAGCTGCTCATTATGCCCGTGCTATAGAGAACAACTTAGAAACTTCAAGAGTTTATCATAAAACAGGAGCAGGCATTTTACCCGTTGATGTAATAAAGGAAAATGATGATTATAAAATTATTATGACACAGGGTAAGATTGAGTTCGGCAGTGTTATTGATGGAGAAAAAAAGGAAAAACTTTTAAGAGCACTTAATATAGAGAAAAGTGATTTACTAGAAAACTATAAAATTCAAATTGTTTCAACAGGACATTCTAAGGTAATGATAGGTATAAAAAGCTTGAAGACATTAAACAAATTACAACCTAACTATGATGTACTTTCTAAGCTAAGTAAAATTATTAAATGCAACGGATATTATGTTTTTGCAGTTACATCAGAGGATAGTGACATTTTAATACATGGAAGGATGTTTGCTCCTGCAATAGGGATAAATGAAGATCCTGTAACAGGGAATGCAAATGGTCCTTTGGGTGCATATCTTGTTCATCATAAGCTTGCTTGCTATGATAATTCTATATTTAAATTTAAAGCTAAGCAGGGAGAAGCTATAGGTAGGCAAGGCATAATTGAAGTGGAGGTAAGGGTAGATAAGGAGGAACCAGTAGAGGTTAAAATTTCTGGAAATGCAGTTGTAGTATTTAAAAGTGAACTCGTGTTAAATTGAGGTGAAATTATGAAAGTTAAAAAAATTCTCAGCAACAAAAAACAATTTCTTGACTTGTTGCTATTAGCAGATGAACAAGAAGATATGATTGATAAATATTTAGACTATGGAGAAATGTTTGCATTATATGATAATGATCTAAAAAGTATCTGTGTGGTAATGCAAAAAGATAGTACAACATATGAGTTAAAGAATATAGCTACATATAAAAAGTATCAGGGAAAAGGATATGGTAAAGCACTTGTAAAATATATATTTGCTTATTATAAAGACAAATGCAAAACTATTATTGTTGGCACGGGTGATAGTCATTTAACAATTCCATTCTATGAAAACTGTGGATTTCATATTTCACATAGAGTTAAAAACTTTTTTATAGATAACTATGATCATCCAATTTTTGAAGATGGTATACAACTTATAGATATGGTTTATTTGAAAATAGATTTATAAATCATTGAATAATGGAGTTGTTGGAAGAAAGTTCCGTTAGTATACACTATATTTATTAACATAGCTTTTAAATATAAAAATTATGGATTAATTAAAAGTCTACGTACCTTATAATATTTAAAGAACGTAGACTTTTGTTTATAAGTTAAGTTTTTTCTTCCAAGCTCCATTTAAAAAACGGATAAATAGTATTGTAAATCGAAAGACATTATCTGCTATCATGCAAATCCATACTGACTTTAATCCGAGATGAAATACATATATGCATATAGAGGTTGATAAAATTCTTACACCCCACATAGATAATATTGAGACTAGAACTGGGGTTTTTGTTTCACCTACACCATTAAATATTCCTTCTAAAATTATTAATGCTCCAAACACTGGCTCCGATATAGCTACAAGGCGCAGTACCGAAGAGCCTGATTTAATGACAACTGGATCTTTTATAAATAGAGACATCATAAAATCGGGGAATAAGAATAAAATAGTTCCAGTTACGGTCATTATAGTAATTGCCATTCCGATTATTGTTACAGATATTTGATTTAATTTCTTTTCGTTTTTTTCTCCTAAGGCGTTTCCGGCAAGAGTTGAAGCAGTGGCCTCCATGCCATATCCAGGGATATAAAAGGCTTGTTCAGCAGTTATAGCAATGGAATGAGCAGCAAAAGCTAAAGTACCTAACCTTGTCACTAGTGAAGAAAAAACCACTTGTCCTAAAGATGTAGCTACACGCTCAATAGTTACAGGGAATCCCACATTAACACACCTTCGCATAATAGGAATATTTAATTTTAGCTTTTCACCCTTAGGCGATACTATTTTATTTTTATAAAGTGCTAAAAACATTAAAATACCACTTACAGTATAGGCTGTAGCAGCAGCAATGGCAGAGCCAACTACACCTAAATTGCCACCATAGGTAGTTATCTTGAATGACCCTATAGATATAGTTTGTTTTCCATAAATAAGTATAAAATTTAAAACAATATTGATTAAATTCATAATAAGGTTAACCTTCATAGGTGTTTTCATATCACCTGTAGACCGAATAACAGCGCCAAAAACTATAATGGCAACACGGAATATCATAGGAATACATATGATGCCAAAATAAAGTGAGGCATTTCTTTGAATCTCTGGAGCTGCACCCAGCCATTTAGGCAAAAAAGGACTAATAGCTAAAGTTCCTATTCCCATGAATATTCCAAGTATAAGGGTTATTATTATGGATTGAACTGCCGCTATTTTTGCTCTTCTAAATTTCTTTGCTCCTATAGATAAGGAGATATATGACAAAACACCTATACCCATTGCAAAGGAAGGGCTGTTTATAAGCCAGGTTGCTGTAGTTGTAAGGCCAACTGCGGCAGAAGCTTCTGCACCTAATTGTCCAACCATAGCAGAGCTTACATATTGTACAGCAGTTTCAAGGAGCTGCTCAAGGATAGAAGGCCAGGATAGCGCGAAGATACTTATAACCATATCTTTTCTTTGATTTATATTCTTTATAACATTTAGCATTATATTCTCCATACTTGTATTATTGTTCATAGATTTCACATTTGATATAATAAGGGATATTGTAACTATATAGTCAAGAGGATGAAGAAAAATGGAAAATAAAATATATTTATCTACAGGTGAGCTAGCTAAGATGCTTGGAGTAACAAAGCAAACAGTGATTTATTATGATAAGGTAGGATTAATCTCGCCGGCAAAACGTGGTGAAAAACATTATAGATACTATACTTTGGAACAAGCTGATGAATTAGATTCAATTTTAACCTTTAGAAATTTAGGAGTTCCCATAGATACTTTAAAGGAATATTTAAGTGTCAGAAATGCAGAAGGCTGTATAGAAATGCTTGGAAAGCAGCAGGAAAGAGTTATCTTAGAAATTCAAAAGTTGGATAGAATAAGAAAGAAAATAGAGGGACGATCGAAACTACTTAAGCAGGTATTGGGAGTTAAAGATTTTGAAAAGGTTAGATTCACATATGAGGATAAAAAAGCCTATATGATAGAACCTTGTTATGGTAAAGATGAAAAATCATATATGCAAAGCTTTATTTCAATTTGTAACAAATCCAAAGAACTTCAAATTGATTTTCAAAATCCTATTTGCAGTATAATTACAAAGGAAGCCTTAAAATCTGAGGATTATAAAGATGTATCTTATTTCGGAATAAGGATACCTAAAGATTTTATAGGACATATAGTTAGTAGATTTGAAAAACCCGACGGAATCTATGCATCAACGTATCACAAGGGTTCATATGATACAATGTATCTTTCATATAAGAGATTAATAGAAAACATCAAAGAGCAAGGGTACGAGGTATGTGGAAATGCATATGAGGTGGATTTGCTCAGTACACTAACTAGCGTTAGCAGTGATGAATATCTTAAGTTAATTTCTATACAAGTTTGTAAGGTATAGTTTTTTATAATTGATCTGTAGTCTAAAAGCCTGTATGTATATTTTTTCTACATGACAAAGCTTAAGCATTTCTATTATAATAATATGGTGAAACTGATATGTATTTGTAAAGCTTAGTAAAGCATTTAATATTTTGACAGTATTAAAGTACTAAAAATTTTGGAGGGAAGGTTAAAGAAAGTAGCATGAAGAAAATAAATGAAATTTTTAGTGACTATGGGGTAAATGGTAATATAAATAGTGCTGTTGTAGAATCGGTAGTTTTAAAGAAAAAGAGCAAGAGATTGGAAATGAAAATAAGCTCGGATAAATATATTGAAATAAAGGAATTTGAACGGCTTAATGAATTTATAAGAAAGAGATTTGCGTTAAATGATTCTGTAATTGAGGTAAATTACGTTGATGGAACAGACAAGAAGCCTATAGAGGATGAAATTAAAGACATTATATTTTCAATGTCAGATAAACACCCTGTTCTAAAATCAGTTATAAATAATAGCGAATGTAAGGTAGAGAATAATACTATAAATTTCAACTTTAAAATTGCAGCTGCGGAGTTCTTTAAATCTATGAAGTACGACAAACATCTTCAGGACGCTATAAAAACTCTTTATGGTACTTCATATAATATAAATTTTGTTGATGATATAACAAGTGAGGAATTGATGCTTCAACAAGAGGCACGTGATCAGGAAATGCTTGCTATTTCGAAGCAGATTAAAGAGGCCATTGGTAGTGGAGGTATAAGTAATAGTTCTGCTCCAAAAGCGCCTAAAGAAACTACATATAAAAGAGAAGATACAAAGGAAGAAACGAAGGGTAAAAAAGATCCACGCTTAATATTGGGTAGAAACGCTAAATTTAAAGAAAATGTAATAAAAATTACTGATATAACACCAGATGAAGGAAGAGTTGCCATAGAAGGTGAAATATCTAATATAGAAGCCAAGGAATTAAAAAGTGGAAAGACCTTAGTTTCTTTTGATTTATACGATGGATCAAGTTCAATGACCTGTAAATCTTTCCTAAAGCCTGGTGAAGACGGAGAGGTTATTTCTAGACTTAAAAAGGCTAAGGGGGTTAGGCTTTCAGGAATTGCTGGCTATAGTAAGTTCTCAGGAGAAGTTGAGATGATTGCCAATGTTATATTAGAAACAGAGGGAATTAGAAGAGCTAAAAGGCAGGATAATGCGAAAGAGAAGAGAGTAGAGCTTCATATGCATACAAAAATGAGTCAGATGGATGCTATGACTAGTGCTACTGATTTAATTAAGAGGGCTATGAGCTGGGGAATGAAGTCCATTGCTATAACAGACCATGGTGTTGTTCAGGCATTTCCAGAGGCACATAAACTATTAGGAAGAGATAATCCTGATATGAAGATTATATATGGAGTTGAAGCGTACCTAGCTCCTGACAAGAAGCCGTCTGTAACAAATGCTAAAGATCAAAGTATTGATACCACTTATTGTGTACTAGATTTGGAGACTACAGGCTTTTCTCCTAAAACTGAAAAAATTACTGAAATAGGAATTATGAAATATGAGAATGGTAAGGTAATAGATAAGTTTAGCTTATTCGTGAATCCTGAAAAACCTATTCCGGCAAGGGTTGTAGAGGTTACAAATATAACTGATGACATGGTTAAGAATGCGGAAACAATAGATAAGGTTTTTCCAAAGATGCTTGAATTTATTAAGGGAAGCGTTTTGGTTGCTCACAATGCATCTTTTGATATAGGATTTTTAAAACATAATGCAAAAGTGCTAGGTTATGAGTTTGACTTTACATACTTAGATACACTATCTTTAGCTCAAGCTGTTTTTCCTCAGTATAAGAGTTATAAATTAGGGAGAATTGCTAAAAACCTTGGCATAAAGGTAGAGGTTGCTCATAGGGCGTTAGACGATGTGGATACCACTGTTAAAGTGTTTAAGGTAATGCTTGAAATATTAAAAGAAAGAGGAGCCAAGACTCTTGAGGATGTAGATATATATTCAGTAGATGAAGAGTCTAAAAAAGAGGAGTATAAGAAGCTTAGAACCTATCATGCAATAATATTAGCAAAGAATTATGTTGGTTTAAAGAATTTATATAAGCTAGTATCATATTCTCATTTAAACTACTTTTATAAAAGACCACGTATACTAAAAAGTCTTTATAAAAAATACTCAGAAGGACTTATTTTAGGAAGTGCTTGTAGTGAAGGTGAGCTTTTCCAAGCAATACTTCTAGGAAAGCCAGATGAAGAAGTTGAGGACATTGCTAGAGATTATGATTACTTAGAAATACAGCCTTTGGGAAATGACGATTATTTAATAAGAAATGGTCAGGTGCCAAACAAAGAAGCTATAAAGGACATTAATAGAAAAATTATAGAGCTGGGTGAGAAGCTTAATAAACCAGTAGTGGCGACAGGCGATGTACACTTCATAGATCCAGAGGATGAAATTTATAGACGTATACTTGAAGCTGGTCAAGGCTTTAAAGATGCAGATAACCAGGCTCCGCTATATTTAAGAACTACGGAGGAGATGCTTCAGGAGTTTTCATACTTAGGAAGGGAAAAGGCTTATGAGGTAGTTGTTACAAATACAAATAAGATATCAGATATGTGTGAACAGATTAGCCCTATCTCACCAGAGAAATGTCCTCCACATATAGATGGATGTGAGCAGACAATTAAGGATATTGCCTATGAAAAAGCTCATGAGCTATATGGTGATCCACTGCCTGAAATTGTTCAGCAAAGACTAGACAAAGAACTTGAATCAATTATAAAAAACGGATTCTCTGTAATGTATATCATAGCTCAAAAATTGGTGTGGAAATCCAATGAAGATGGATATTTAGTTGGTTCTAGAGGATCTGTTGGTTCCTCTTTTGTGGCGAATATGACAGGTATAACAGAGGTAAACTCGCTGCCACCACATTATAGATGTCCTAAATGTAAGTACTCGGATTTTTCGGATTACGGCGTTAAAAATGGATTTGACTTGCCAGATAAGACATGTCCGGTTTGTGGAGAGCCATTGACTAAGGATGGTATAGATATACCGTTTGAAACCTTTCTAGGCTTTAATGGAGATAAGGAACCGGATATAGACTTAAACTTCTCTGGAGAATATCAAGCAAAGGCACATAGATATACTGAGGTTATCTTTGGAAAAGGAACGACCTTTAAAGCAGGAACCATAGGTACAATAGCAGAGAAAACAGCCTTTGGATATGTTAAGAAATATTACGAGGAAAAGAGTATTCCAGTAAACAAAGCTGAGATAATAAGAATTTCAAGGGGATGTACAGGTATAAAAAGAACTACTGGACAGCATCCAGGAGGTATTATAGTTGTGCCAAAAGGGAGAGAGATTTTTGAATTCTGCCCTGTACAGCATCCTGCCGATGATCCAAATTCTGATATTATAACAACACATTTTGACTATCACTCAATTGACCAGAACTTACTTAAGCTTGATATACTAGGACACGATGATCCGACGGTTATAAGAATGCTTCAGGATATAACAGGAATAAACCCACACGAAATACCTATGGATGATAAGGAGACCATGTCGCTTTTCTCATCAACAAAAGCACTGGGAGTAACACCAGAGCAGATAAACTCTAAAGTGGGGACATTTGGTATTCCTGAGTTTGGTACTAAGTTTGTAAGAGGAATGCTTTTGGATACAATGCCAAAAACTTTTTCTGACCTTATATGCATATCAGGACTTTCACATGGTACTGACGTGTGGCTAGGAAATGCCAAGGATTTAATTGACCAAGGAATAGTTACTTTAAGTGAAGCAGTATGTACCAGAGATGATATAATGATTTATCTTATTAAAAAGGGACTTCCACCAAATACTGCATTTAAAATAATGGAGCTTGTACGTAAGGGAAAAGCTTTAAAGGATCCTAAAAAATGGGCAGAATATGAAGCTTTAATGAGAGAGCATGAGGTGCCAGAATGGTATATAGATTCTTGTAGAAAGATAAAATACATGTTTCCTAAAGCCCATGCTGCAGCTTACGTAATGATGGCATTTAGAATAGCTTGGTTTAAGGTTCATATACCTAAGGCTTACTATGCAGCATACTTTAGTATCAGAGCAAAAGCTTTTGATGCAGAGTTTATGATTTTTGGAAAAGAAAAAGTAAAGCAGAAGATGAAGGAAATCCAAATGATGGGCAATGAGGCTGGACCTAAAGATAAGGATATGTATGACGATTTAGAAATAGTTTTAGAAATGTACGAGAGAGGTTTTAATTTTCTTCCTATTGATATATATAAATCTCATGCTACAAAGTTTCTTGTAGAGGAAGATGGCTTGAGACCACCTATAAACAGTATATCTGGTATGGGAAATGTTGCAGCAGAGGGTATATATAATGCAATGCAGGAGGAAAAACCTATAAGTTCTATACAGGACTTAAAGAAGCGCGCTAAGATAGGAAATTCAGCCATAGATTCTCTTAGAAAGTTTGGCTGTTTAAAAGGACTTCCTGAAAGTGATCAATTAAGCTTTTTTGATGCGATTTAAGTATTAGAGGAGAATCCTGAAAATTGGATTCTCCTTTGCTTTTATAAAACACTAAATTATGGCACAAGAATTACATTATGGTATAATATGGTTCGAGACTAAGAAAACCTTATAGATTCAAGAGGAGAGTGATTGGTTGAAATTAAATGAACTTGAAGCAATATTACTTGAAACTGCATCTAAGGCTATGAAGGAAGAAGGAAAGAGTGCATTAAAAATGGGTTTAGTTACTTATTTTAAAGGCAAAAAAATAGATGATACATATCACATATATAGTAGAGTTAAAGACAAAATTAAACCCTTAGAATTTAATACTCATATAAAAATAAACTTGGTAACAAAGCGTTTAGAGGTGGAATGCTCCTGTGATGAATTCAAGGAATTTAAATCAAAGGGATATACCTTAAAATGCAGTCACATAGTAGCTACTAGCTATAAATTTCTTAGCCTTGTTTCTAAGGGAAAAAAGGCTCCAGAAAAGAAAATTATAAAGAGGCATGAGGAGCCTGGTGGTGAAAGTGCATTTAAGCTTATTAGGAAAAAGGAAAAGAATTTTGTGTACTATGAATTGCAAAGTGGTTTTAGAGGAGAAAATCGTATAATCGAGCCTAATGATTTAAGAGAGTTTTTGAAACAAGTAGAAAGTAAAAAGATTAAGTTTAAGTTTGATTATATAGAATTTGTAGTGCCAATTTTTAATAAAGATTTGCCACTAACCTTTAATCTAAAAGAAAAGAATAACTCTATAGTTGTAACAACTCATAAAAAACTTCCAATTTCTTTAAGTCCGAATAATGATGTTTTCTACTTCAAAGATGAGCTTTATTTGCCTTCAGAGCGTCAAATTGAAAAATACATTGATATACATCATAAATTAGAGAATAATAAACAGATTGCATATAGAAAAGATATAGATAATTATATAAAATTAGTCTCGCACTTAAGCAGTATTTCTCAAGATATTAATATTGATGAAGAACTAAAAAAATTTGCAGCCACCATGTTAAAGTATGAGTTTTTTGTATATGAGGAAAAGGATAAAATTTATTGTGATGTACTTTTAAAGTATGGAAATATAAAAATTAATATATTAAATAAGAAGAATAGTGTCTTAAGAGATTACAAAGAAGAAGAAAAGCTTATTATGAAAATTGAAAGAAATAGTTTTGTTAAGCATGGAAATAGATTTATGTTTACAGGTAAGGATAAAGAGCTGCTTAACATATTAAAAAGAAGTCAAGACAGCATTTGTTCATTGGGTAAGGTTACCATGGGAAAAGAGCTTGAGGATTTAAAGGTATATAAATTTGAGTCTATTAAAGGCGATTTTTATAAGAGAGATGGATATTATGATTTTTCTTATAGTATAGGAAATATGACGGAAAAAGAGCTAGAGCATGCCTTTAAAGCTTATAAAAATAAAAAAAAGTTCTACAAAACTAAAGAAAACAATTTTTTGGATTTTGAGGATAGTAGTATAAGAGGCTTTTTTAATACGCTAGAAGCGTTGAGAATGAGTGACAATGAAGAATATGGACATATAAAATTAGAAGAAGGAAAGGCTTTATTTTTATATAAAACTATAAAAGATGGAGAATTTAAAGCTGTAAATGGTTACGCTGATATTAAAGCAATAGAAGATAAACTGTCCAGTATAAACAACAGAGAAATAGCTATACCTAAAGGATTTAAGGGAAAACTTAGAGAATACCAAATTAAAGGGTTTAAGTGGTTTAAAACCTTAAGTGAATTAGGCTTTGGTGGAATATTAGCTGATGAAATGGGGCTTGGAAAAACAATACAAACTATAGCATTTCTATTATCAGAAAAAAGTAAAAAAGCTTTAATTGTATGTCCAACTTCTTTGATTTATAACTGGAAGGAAGAAATACTGAGGTTTGCACCTGAGTTAAGGGTTTTAATAGTCCATGGACCAAAAAGAACCTACGATATGGATGAGTACGACATAATACTTACTAGTTATGGGACTTTAAGAATGGATATACATAAATACAAAAATGTTATCTTTGATTATTGTATTATTGATGAAGCACAAAATATAAAGAATCCTTCTGCTAAAAACACAATAGTTATAAAGAGAATAAAGGCATATACAAGGTTTGCCTTAACGGGAACTCCTATTGAAAATAACTTAACAGAACTTTGGTCTATATTTGATTTTTTAATGCCAGGATATTTGTATTCTCGTGAAAAATTCGAGGAAAAGTTTGTTTTTGGAGAAGAAGATAATTTAGAAAGTCTTAAGCTTCTAATAGCACCATTTATTTTAAGAAGAACTAAAAAAGAAGTAGTAGCGGAGTTGCCAGACAAAATAGAAAAGAAGTTCATAGTTGAAATGACATCAGCGCAGAGAATAGTATATGCTGAATATATAAAAAGTGTGAAAGCAATGATGAAAAATCATAAAGATGGAAGAGTTCAGATATTTTCATATTTAACAAGGTTGAGACAAATATGTTTAGACCCTTCGCTTATTTTAGAGGACTACAATGGAGGGAGTGGGAAACTTAAGACAGCGCTTGAAATTATTAGAGGACATGAAGGAAAGGTACTTTTATTTTCACAATTTACATCTGCACTTTATAAAATTGAGGAGTGTTTAAGAAAAGAGAAAATTAAATTCTTTCATTTAGATGGGAGCACAAAACCTCAAGATAGAATTAATATGGTAAATGACTTTAACTCTAATAACGCTATAAAAGTGTTTTTAATTTCTCTTAAGGCTGGAGGTACAGGTCTTAATTTAACTTCAGCAAACTTAGTTATTCATTTTGATCCATGGTGGAATCCTGCGGTTGAAAATCAGGCTACTGATAGAGCACATAGAATTGGACAAAAAAATGTAGTAGAGGTAATTAAGCTTGTGGCTAAAGGAACTATTGAAGAAAAAATTATTTTACTTCAAGAGGATAAAAAAGAATTAATAGATAATGTTATAACTGGGGAACTTCAAAATAGTAAATTACTTGGAAGTCTATCAAAGGAAGAACTAATTGAACTATTTGATAGGGAGTAGTTTTTTACTAGTCCAGTTACCTATAGAATTAATAGAAAAATAAAAGGACATAATATTGAGTAGAACTAATCTATAGGAGGATAATACAATGAATAAAATTGAAGAGGCGATTAATAGAATTAGTGAACTTGAATGTCCAACAGGTGATTTAGAAAATAGAGTTATAGATATATTTGAGAGTTTTGCCAATATAGATAGAAGCAAATTGAAGGTTACTAGAGCTAATGAATTAGATAGAGATGAAGCAGAAGCATATAAAATTGAAATACAAGGAGAAAGACAGCCTATTATAGTTTTGGCAAAGTCAGGATATGATGACTATGTAGCTAAGGTTGTAGATGTTTGCCTTAAAGCTAAACCAATGGCACCATTATACTAGCATATATAGCTTTAAAATTGATTATCAAGAATCTTAGAAAATAAAATTACAAAAGGGTGTATTCACAAATTTATTAAATAATCCACAATCAAGAGATAGTTAGACGCACTCCTTGTGGATTATTTCTATACTTTTTATTAATTTTTCAAGGTGATAATTATATACGGTATTAATCTTTGAAGCAGCACATTCCTTATATGGTTTTTGTGTTCCTAAAACTTTATTTAATCTATTCATATTTTCATTGTTAGGTAAGCTAGTTTGCTCCATGGAATTGATTATATTGAGCTCCATCAAGCCTCGTCTTATATTTTCATAAATCAGATTCATTTGTTTTAATTTAAAATCTTTGCTTTTTTTAAAATGAATCTCATCTCTGTAGATTTTTAATAGTCCGTGAAGATTATTTATTTCGCTATATAAGTCTTCTATTTCAAAATCAATATTAGAAAAAATTTTAGACTGAACTCCTCGTAAAAGGTTATCGTATATAATTTTTGTGTTTTTTCTAAAACTAGAGTAAGCAGTTAATGAAAACACAAGATTATTCACTGTGGCTGCAATAGCAATTCCAATAAAGGTATCAAGGAGTCTGTGAAGGCTGTAGGTTAAAACAGTATCTCCCTTAATTCCAGACATTACAGATATAAAAAGCAGACAAGCTATAGAAGCAGAGTTTTCCCAGTTAATAAATCTACAGATATATATGATTATTACTATACCAATTCCGGTTAACACAGCATTTGAAGTATAAAAGGATGAAGCGAGTAGAATACCAGCTATGGCGCCTATAGCACTCCCCATCAATCTATTTCCGCTGGATTTTATAGTATCTTCAAGATTAGTTGACAGAGGAATGACAGCAGGAAGGACAGCAAAAAAAGGATATTTTAGTTTAAGTAACTTTGAGGCAAGCATACACAGAGAGGCTGAAATACCAGCTCTTAAAGCTTTGTTGCCTAACCACATGTAATCACCATCCTATAAATGTTATGTTTATGTATCATATTTTAGCTTTTTTAGAAAAAAGTATGCATATTTAATGCAAAATCATATCTATCATGAAATTTTCATAGTAACATTCCAGTTTTATAAATATTTATAAAATATTAAAAGTAATAAGTTTAGTTTAGGATAATAATCCTTTAGAGGAAAAATATTTATTTTTTGTATTGACAAAATAGGACTACAAGTGTAGTCTATAAATGTGGATTACATTTGTAGGTGAAAGGAGTGGAGTTATTTGAAAAGTCCAGTTAAAATATCAGATGCTGAATGGAGTGTTATGCAAGCCTTATGGAAACATTATCCTGCTACTTTTTCTGAAATTGTAGAAGGGCTTAATGAGGAGTGTGAGTGGAGTCCAAAGACAGTTCATACACTTATATCTAGGCTTGTAAAAAAGGGTGTCGTTAGTACAATAAAAGATACGAAACATTACAAGTACTCACCATTAGTCACAGAAGATGAGATGATGAATTTAGAAACAGAATCATTTATAAATAAAATATACCACGGTTCTGTTAACTTGTTTGTTTCAAATTTTTTGAAAAAACAAAAGCTAAATAAAAACGAGATATTAGAATTAAAAAAAATACTAGATGAAAATATGAAGTAGAGGAATTGATAGGCATGCATATAATTTTTTCTTTATTTCTTGAGACACTTAAGTTGTCTATTATGGCAACAGTAGGAGTCCTTATTATATGGGTTATAAAATTAGTTTTAAAAAATAGAATGAGTCCGATTTGGCATTATTATATTTGGTTTATTGTTGTAATTAGATTGATATTGCCATACTCCTTAAGTAGTCCAGTAAGTATATATAATACTGTTAATATTAATAGAGGTGTTTCTAAAAGTATTATAAATTCAAATAATGCACAAATCATAAGTGATAAGGCTACTAGTTACACAAAAGTTAATAGTAATACTGATTTTATTAAAGATAAAAAGCAAGATATATTAAAAATATTAAGTTTAGTATGGATTGTTGGGATAGTAATCGGTGTTCTGTATTTGATTTATGTATATTTGATTTTCTATTCTAAGGTTAGAAAAGAACCTGAGTATAGAGAAGTTGAAATTTGTGACCTTTTAGAAGAATGTAAGAAGGAAATGAAAATAAAACGTAATATACAGATAAAAAAATCTAAAAGTGTGAATACTCCATGCATAACTGGTCTTATTAAGCCATGTATACTCATACCAGATTACATTGCTTATAAATTAACAAAAGAAGAAATAAAATATGTAATTATTCATGAACTTTCACATTTTAAGCATAAGGACATTATTATAAATTGGATAAGCATAGTATTGAATGTTATCCATTGGTTTAATCCAATATTGTACTTTTTCTTTAGAAAGTTCAAACAAGATTCTGAAATAGCTTGCGATGCTAAAGCATTAAGCTATATAAAAAGTAGAGAACGTAAAGAATATGGTAAAACAATTATTAATTTGATAGCAATTATTTCAAACTTTGATGTAAAGCCTTGGGAAGTTGCAATGGTAAATAAATCGGAGATAAAAAGGAGAATAATTATGATTTCTAAATTTAAAAAGAGAAGAATAGCAGGAACAATAGTAGGAATATTAGTAGTGGCTGTTGTAGGTGCAGGAATCTTAACAAATGAAAAAAGCTTAGGCATAGCGAGCAATAAAACAGATCAAACAAAAGCAAACACAAAAATCATAAATAAAGCAGCTGTTTCAAAAAAAGATACAGATAAAAAAGTTAGAAACGTAAGTGAGGAAACTAATAAGCCAGTTGAAAAGCAAGCAAATGCAGCAACTAGTACAAATGTAAATGTAGCACAAAATAATACGAAGAAGCAAAATCAAACTGCATCAATACAAAGTAATGCGAATAGAAAAGCATTACCCAATAATGGAAGCAGTAAATCTAAAGCTATAAGTGCTGCTAAAACTACCGATAATACTAAGACTAATGCTAATACTAAAGTTAGTGATAATACTAAAACTAATCAAAGTGAATGTACTCCTAGGCAAGCAGCAATTGCAGTTATAAATTATGGACAAGATTCAAATAATAAAATATCTTCTGTTACAGAGGGTCAAGGTGGTGATGGTTACGCTAACTTTTCTAATGGAGATATAGGTGCTACTGTATTTACTAACACTGACGGGTATACGGTTCGTTTGGGTGTTATATCAGCGCGAAAAAATGGTGGTACAGGAACTGCAGGTATTTATTATGTTACAAAGGATGGAACTGTACATACTAATAATTAAAATATAAGCCGTTTAGATATAATAAAAGGGCAACTAGCTTTGAGGCTAGTGCCCTTTTCATAATCAAACTATTTTAGTTTAATTCTTATAACAGATACTGAATATTTATCAGCATCATAATCAAAGTTCTTTGATATGTTGTTTAATTTCTTAGTTTTAATTGAGACATTTTCTGGTTTATCGAAGGAATTGGTATCATCTTCACTACTTCCAGTTATATATTGAACATTAGCAGTTGAGGAGATATTTTTGCTTCCGTTTACATTAATTCTTACTTTTCTATCCTCATCAGCAACATTTACAACCTTGGCAATAAGTTCATTTGTTTTCGAATCATAACTAGTAGAAGTGTATACATCAGTGTCTCTCTCTGGTGCTGTAAATTGGTTAGTAAGTTGTCCGTTTAGATAACAACTTACCTTATTGCCATCAACAACAATTTTTATTTTATAATCTTGTCCAGTAGTTACAGTTGAGTATTTTGCATCAGCTTCACTAACGGTAGATTTACTACCATCAGTTTCTTTTTCCACAGCAGTTTTTGTATTTCCCCAACCACCTATGTTATACCAGTAAAAGTTTGAAGAATCTTTTGCGCCAAAGCCTACAAGGAAACCCTCTTTGCCACTTAATTTTTTAGCATCAACGCTTAAAGTGTAATTACTCCAGGTATTATCTTTGGTTAAAATTCTGCAATTATCAGCTATTTGGTCTAGTTCTAGTTTTCCGTCTTTCACAACCCAATTTCCACTGGCACTAGTCCACTGATTAATATTATTATCGAAGCTGTCGCTAAAGATTTCTTTTCCAGTAGTATTATCAGTTACTTTTACGTTATCATATTGAACTTGAGTTGACCATGCCCCTAAGAGTACACCGCCTTTAATGTCATTTTTTACGTGTGCCGTAGGCTTTATAAGATCACCCTTCACAATTTGAGTTCCTAAATTTGTACTGAATAATTTTTGAACATTATAATTTGGAGTTACGTAGTTAGTATTGCCATTAAACCAAATCATATCAGGAGACCACTGATAATCGTCTGCTTTGGCAAATAACGGTGCGTAGGATGCCATTTTTACAATATCTGAATTTCTTTCAAGTCCAGTAAGATAAGCGCCTTCAGCTAATGCGGATTTTAAGGTATTGCTCTGAGATGCATACTCACCAACAAATACCTTATTACTATTTCTATCGTACTTATCGTATCTGTTGGTATTGGATAAGAACCAATCAGGAGACATGTAATAATGCTCATCAACTACGGTATTAGGTGCTTTCTCTTTTATCCAGTTCCAATTATCATCAAAGGTTGAGCCTGATGGACTTGTACCAGCATTTGATATCAAGGTTATTCCAGGACATTTTTGATTTAAAACTTTTTGGAAGGCTTCAAAGCGTTTGTGATATTCAGGACCCCATTGTTCATTACCTATGGCCATATATTTTAAATTGAATGGTTTTTTGTGACCAGATTCTATTCTTTTTCTGCCCCAATAAGTGGAAGCATCACCATTAGCGTATTCAACTAAATCAACCGCATTTTGTATATAAGGATCAAGGTCAGGACCAACTGGAGCCATATAATTTGGCACTCCGTTAACACCTCTTGCTTGGCAGGTCATACCGCAATTTAAAACAGGTACTGGAGTGGCGCCTATATCCTCACATAACTGAAAATACTCGTAAAAACCTAGTCCATATGATTGATTGTAGCCCCAAAGATTTGTGTTTTCTTTTCTTTCTTCAACGTTACCTATGGTATCCTTCCAGTTGTAGATTTCCTCTTTGCTATTACCTTCAACTATGCATCCGCCAGGGAATCTTAAAAATCTAGGTTTTAAATCCTTAAGTCTCTCTACTAAATCTTTTCTTAAGCCATATTTTCTATTTTTCCAGGTGTCCTGTGGGAAAAGAGAAACCATATCTAAATTCATTTTTGCCTCACCCGTTATGGATACAGCAAGTTTAGCGTTGGAGGTGGATTTTGTGGCTCTTAAGTGACCTTCGTATTTTCTCCATTGACCATTTATTTTACCTATGGTTTTATCTTCAGAAATAGCATTTCCATTTTCGTCTTCAAGTTGAATGGTTACTTTATTTCCTTTTCCAACATTGCGAGCCCAAAAATAAAAATCATATTTAGCATTGTTATTTACGGTTATACCTTTGTAACCGCTGTTGACTAGTTTTAAACTGCTGTTATTATCCGGACAATTTAATTCAAGATAGTGAGTATTGTTGCTATTTAGAGGCTTAGAAGTACATACTTCAGCAGTTGAGGAAGTTGAGCCCGTTTTATCTACAGTCCAAGAAGATAGGGAATCTTTGAATTCAAAGGATTGATTTTGTAGTAGCTCAGAATATAATCCTCCGTCTGCTCCGTGGTTTATATCTTCAAAAAACAAACCTGTAAGCATGTCACTTTCATTAAATAATTTATTATCAGTATTTATATTTAAAGTATAATCATCATTAGTAGTAGGGGCTGCCTTTGCACTAAGACTTGTGTAACTTAGTACAGCACCAGTTGTAAGAAAAGTTGACATAAGAATTGTAAGATATCTCTTTTTCATAATAATCCTCCTTTAATGTAATAGGACTCATTAAATTATAAGTACCTATACAATATAAAAATAAAATTTAACAGTATTAATTTTCAAGCAATACTTTAAGTGTATAGTAACGACAATGTTAGGAGACTCGTTTTATATATGCACAGTAAAGGTTTTCGCAAGATAGAATTTAATTAGTTAAATCTAACTTTTACAATGAGGTCACTTTTATTATATACCCATAAAATGTAAAATCAAGTATTTAATACAAAAATATACGAATAAAACAATTAAGACTTTAAAATTAACACGTATAAATATGAAACGTATAATATAATTTTTTTGTAAGAGGAAAGTTTTAATTATTTAGGAGTAATTATTAAAGATTATGTTTTAAATATGAAATATAAAATTTGAAATGAAAAATAGAACATTGACATATTATTAAGAAAAGAATATACTTGAATTGTTAAAATAAATAACCAACTATACTATATCACACCTAAAAAGAAAAGTCAATACTTTTTTGAAGGGAGCTTTAAATATGAAAAATTTTATAGAGGTATTTCAAAAAAATTTGCTAGAAAATCAAACTTTTAATGAAATAGTTAATTGTAATGAATTCACCATAAAGTACGGTTTAAAACTTTATGAAGAAGATGTAAGAGAGATTATAAAAACAAGAAGTGATGCTCTTGTCAAAAATGGCAGGATAGAATTTGGAAATCAAATTATAAATAAAATTATTACTACATTTTGTGATTCTCCTTACATATCACAACAAAATTATAGTGAGACAATGAATGAACTTATAGAAATTTTTTATAATTTTAAGAATGAGACCTTAGATTATATAAGTGATGATGAGGCAATAGAAATTATGAAAGAAAAGTTTGATAATCATTGCAGAGGGTCATTAGAATTGTTAGAAGGGACAGTTTTATATAAGATTGCCAACAATATAAGAAGTGGATTTAAGGATTATGCAAATTTGGAGGATGAAAAGGAATGATGTTTATGGAGAGTAGTAATACAATTGAAGAATATAATTTTGACATAAGAAAGCATTTTAATAAAGAAAATTTCTTCGAGTATATTTTAACTTATTCCTATAAAAAAAAGCTGTTAAATAAAGAGGATTTTGAGAAGATTTATTATGAAAGAATAGAAATTTTAAAAAATAAGTTAACCTATTACACTAGGAATGAAAGTAGTTCAGTTAGGATAGAAGCTTTAAAAAGTATTTTAAAATCCATTGACTACACTATAGGCATTTATTTAAAGACCTTTAATAGTATTAAGCTTATTTTAAATGAATTAAAAGAATTAAGTTTAAAGGAAATGCTATTAAGGGGAGAAGCGGTAATAGAGAAAAAAATATCGGATAGCAAAATCCTTTTTCATAATATAGGTAAACTTAATATTGAAAATTACACATATGACGATACTATTGACCATGGAATTTCAGAGTTTTTTAATGAATACGAGTATAAATTTACAGCGCATGAAGCCCCAGGTTGTATAGATTATCAACTTTATTTTGATGATATGAACTATACTGGCATTGAATATATGTACAACTATCTAATAAATTTAAGTTTAGAAAATGAGTTTTGCAATAAATTCAAAATTGATGAAGTAAATGAGGTTTTAAAAGGATATCATGAAGAAAATAAAGCATTGCTCATAAATGTATTTGAACTAGTTTTAAGAAATTCACTTGGAGTGATTATTTGTGGAAGGGATTTAGGTAGCCTTAATATTAGTGAATTAGATAGGGAATATATAAAAAGCAAATTGAAAAAATTAGCTCTAGAAGAATTACAGAATGAACTAGTAAAGACAGCAGAAGCATGTTGTATTAACTTAAATATTAAAAATAAAAATCTACTTTGTTATGTTAGAAAAGCTGCTTTTAAATTCAGTTCACTTTTAAGTATAAATATTAAATTAAATAGATTAGAAACTGTATTTGTGTCATTTAAGAGCAATGATTATCATCAAATAATTTATTATACTGATGGTATAAAAATGAGTAATTCAGAATTTAGGAAGCTAAATAAAAAAATATTAGGATGCACGCTTGTGAATGAAAAGATAGATTTAATAAAAAGTGGTATTAAAAGTTTGGAAGACTTAACTGATATGCTTGGAGGGGATTGTTTATTTAAAGCTGAATATATAGAATACTTTAAGAGCTTATCACAGCTTGAAATTATTATTTTACTTGCGTATATAAAAGAAGTAGCGGCTAAAAAAGACTATGAAAAGGAATGGTATGTTGAGTTTAATATATATATATCAAGGTTAAGTAAAAAAGAGCAAAAAAGGCTAGAAGAACTAGAGAAAAAAATAAGATTTAAGTAGAACTTTCAAATAGAATGGCTTGGAATTTATTGGCCAATCTAAAGTCAGCATCATTCTCACCTAATTTTAGCCATAATTCAAAAGAGGTTAACACATATGAGGCATAGTGAGCACATATATAATCGTTTGATACATTAAATTTACTTATGAAATTTTCACGTTTTAGATAAGAGGAACATTCCTGTATAAGTATGGCTTTAAAATCATTGTATATATCAATGGATTCATTATGAATACTAAATAAAGCTTGTATAATATTTTTATTTTCTGAAAAATATTTAATAATATATGCACCTATACTAATGAAGCTATCAGGCGGATTTAAATTGAATCTATGCTTAAGATAAGGTTTGAATTCAGATATGATTTCTTCTGCTATTTTACTAAGCAAATCGTATTTATCGTAATAGTGGTCATAAAAGGTTGAGCGGCTAACTAAGGCTTTATCACAAATATTTTGAACTGTAATATCCTTGAAAGCTTTATGTACCAGTAGGTTACATAAGGCAGTTTTTATGTTTTTTTGCGTCTTTAATACTCTAAGATCCATTTTTGCCACGAAAAATCCCCCCCCCAAGATAATATTCTTAATAATTATACTATAAAAGGATAGTTATTAGCAGTCAATATGTATTAAAAAGCAGGTTATCGTACATTTTTAATGTGGTATGTATGATAACCTACAAAACCATATAAATCATCTATTTAAGTGATAATGATAATCATTTGTACTTGACGTATAAGATTTAAGAAGTAAGGAGTGGTTTATGATGTTTAAAAAATATTTAGATAATGAACAATTTAATTTTCAACTTAATCGTTTTTTAGGAAAGTTTATGGAGGATTCTGAGGTTAAAAATGATATTGAAAAGGCTTTGCTAAATATAAAAGATATGAATTCTTGGTATATAGCTTGGAGAAAGCTTGCAGAGAAAAGTGAAATAAAAGGAAAATTTGAATTAGCGTCAGCTTATTATGCAGCAGGAAGTTTTTACTTAAGAGAAAGTGATCCAAATAAAGCTTATATGTATACAAAGTATAGAGAAAATTATTATAAGAGTTATAAAGGAGTACCATTAGAACATTTCAATGTACCCTATGAAGATTCATTTTTTCCAGCAGTTCGAGTTAAATTTCAAGGTTCAACTAAAACTTTAATTTTTCATGGAGGTTATGATTCTTGTTTAGAAGAAATGCTGCCATTTTTCAGTGCATTTGAGAATTTAGGATATGATATTATTGCATTTGAAGGCCCAGGACAAGGAATGGCATTGAAGAATGGATTAAAGTTCATTCATAATTGGGAGAGGCCAGTATCAGCTCTTTTAGATTATTTTAATTTAAATGAAGTTACTATATTAGGATGTTCATGGGGTGGATATTTTTGTCTTAGAGCAGCAGCATTTGAAAAGAGAATTAAGGCAGCTATTGTATATGATATATTTTACTGCGGTATGGATGTTATAGGTATGAAGAACAAGGAAATGAGATATGAGTTAGAAAAGCTACTTAATAATAATGAAAAAGATAAGATTAATGAGCTTATGTATTCCAAAATGAAAGCAGATATTGACTTTAATTGGAAAATATCAAAAGGAATGGATAACACTATGACTTATACACCATACGATTTTCTTAAAGCTATTCAGCTTCACACTATGGATGGTATAGAGGAATTAATAGATCAAGATGTGCTTCTTCTTGCAGGAGAGGAAGATCAGTATGTGCCAATTGAGGCTATGAAGCTTTTTGAAGATAGACTTGTAAATGCAAATATAACAAAGAAAATTTTTACTAAGGAAACAGGTGGAGAGCAGCACTGTCAAGTAGGAAGGATAGATTTAGCCTTTGATGAAATTAAGAAGTTTCTTGTAAGAAAGTAGAAAAGTAGCCTAAAGGTACACCCATTTTTGCCCTAAGGTACAATTGTTTAAGCATTTAATTCTTTATAAAATAAATACATAGGCCTTATAAATTTGTAAAGGCTTTGTGTTTTAAAGGGAGGATTAATAATGGCAAAATTATTGTACAATTTAGGAAGTTGGGTTTATAAAAGGCCTAAAAGAGTTATTGTGGCGTGGGTAGTTTTTCTAGCTATTTTAGGTGTTGCTGTATTAAATACAGGTATAAAATTTAGTGATAATTTTTCTATACCTGGAAGCAAGTCTGAAAAAGCTGGTAATATGTTAAAAAAGGCTACAGAAAGTCAAAGTAAATCAAGTAATAAAACGACTACTATAAGGCTTATTTTTAAAGTGGAAAAAGGTAAGGATTTAATGACACCATCTGTAAAAATAGCTATAAATAAACTAAAGACTAAGATACAAGGAAAAGATAAAAAAGTTATGTACATATCAGACCCATATGCAATGGGGACTATAAGTAAAAATAAAAAAATTGCTTATGCTGATATAACTTATAACATTAAGAATGAAGAGGTTACAGAAAAAGATAAGAACATAGTTTTTAATAATATTAAAATAACAAGAGATGCGGGAATTCAAACAGAATTAGGAGGAGATGTTGCGTTTTCAGGAATAGAAGCAGTTGGACCTTCAGATGCAGTTGGTCTTGCAATAGCGTTTATTGTACTATTGATTACATTTAGATTATTTATGGCAGCATTAATGCCAATAGCAACAGCAGCTGTAGGATTGGCATCAGGAGTATTATGTATATTTATATCATCTAATTCAGTAGATACGCTTATATTTTCATTATCTTTAGCAGCAATGATAGGACTTGCAGTAGGAATAGATTATGCTCTATTTATAATTTCTAGATATAGAGAAAATCTTGCTGAAGGATATGATAGGCAAGAATCATTAGCTAGGGCTATGGCAACAGCAGGTAGTTCGGTTTTATTTGCAGGAGTAACAGTTATTATTGCGCTTAGTGGTTTATCATTAGTTGGAGTTCCTTTTTTAAGAACTATGGGCTTAGATGCAGCAGCAGTTGTATTGCTTGCGATAATTTCATCATTAACAGCAGTTCCAGCGTTTATAAGTATTGCAAAAGATCGCATAAGTATTTATAAAAAAAATAAAATATTTAATATTATAAAATCATCTAAATACAAAAACAAGGAAGATAGCAAATGGGGAAGTATTGTAAGCAAGCATCCAGCAGTTATAGCAATAGCTGTGGTGATAGTAACTGCTTTATTTAGTTATCAGGCTCTTAACTTGGAATTAGGAATTCCAGATAAAGGATCAAAACCGATAGAATCAACAGAACGTAAGGGTTATGATATTATGGCAGAGGGATTTGGAAAAGGTGTTAATGGGCCTCTTATTTTGGTAGCTGATGCTTCCAAAGTAAAAGGAAATTATATGATTACACTTCAAGAAATAGAAAAGGAAATTGGAAAATTACCAAACATAAAATCTATTACACCCCCTATTCCAGTTGGTAACAACAAGTTGGCAATGATAAATTTAGTACCTAAAAGTGGTCCAAATGATAAAGAAACAAAGGAATTAGTTAAGGCTATAAACGAAAAGTCTGAAAACATAAGGAAATATAAAAAAGTTGATCTTATGGAAACGGGAGCTACTGCAGTAAATATAGATACAGATGTTACATTAAGTAAAGTTATGCCTAAATTTATTTTAGTTATTGTTGGGCTTGCAATAATTTTAATGGTTTTAGTTTTTAGATCCATATTGGTACCAATTAAGGCTGTTTTAGGTTTTTTAATGACTATACTTTCAACTTTAGGATTTGGAGTTATTGTTTTACAAAATGGTCATTTAGCTGGATTGTTTAATGTAGCAGCTCGTGAGCCGATATTATGTTTTTTACCTATATTAGTAACAGGAATTTTATTTGGTTTAGCAATGGATTATGAGGTATTCTTAGTAAGTCGTATGAGAGAAAGTTATACTCAAACAGGAGATGCAAGAAAATCTGTTATTCTAGGAATAAAAAATAGTGGTAAAGTAGTAACATCAGCAGCATTGATAATGACAGCTGTTTTCTTAGGATTTGCTTTCAATGTAGATGCAAACGTAAAGGAAATGGGTATTACCCTTGCTTTTGGAGTACTATTTGATGCATTTGTTATAAGAATGACTTTTGTACCAGCTGTTATGATACTATTAGGTAAAAAAGCATGGTATATGCCAAAATGGTTAGATAGAATTCTTCCTAATATAGATATTGAAGGTGAATCAATAATTAAAGAAGAAAAAGCTAGTTAAGAACATATAAATGAAGGAACTATAGTGTTGTATTATAATCTATAGTTCTTTTATTTTAATGGTTGATTTATGTTATTATGTATAAATGAAGGAAGTGAAAGGATGGCTAGTAAATCATATGATGAAGAAAAATTAAATTTTAGACTTTTATCAATAATTTGTATTATTCTAGTTTGTGTATTTTCTTTGTTTTTACAAAATATTAAAGAAATTTATTTATTTCAAAGTATAATATTTACCTTAATAATGATTTTATTTTTTATAATGTATTGGTTTTCTTATATTTTTAAAAATAGATATTGGATATATTTTTTAATTCAAGGAATAATTATTTGTGCATGTGCGTTTTTAATTCAAAAAGGATATCATGCATTATTTATAGGTATTATACCTATTTTAATGTCTCAAAGTGTAGAATTATATTATAATATTTTTAAAATTATATTGACTTTTATTTTCTTGTACTCAATATTTTGTGGTACTGTTGTAATAATTAATGGTGCATACTATTTGCCGGAATTAATACCAGTATTTCTTATAATAATTATTTTTGTAATTGGATACTCAGCTATATTTTTTAAGCAAGTAAAATTAAGAATTCAAACACAAAAGGTTTTAAAGGAACTAGAACTGGCTTATGATAAAGTGGAAGAATTAACCTTAACTAATGAAAGACAAAGAATGGCTAGAGATTTGCACGATACACTTTCTCAAGGTATTGCAGGAATAATAATGCAGCTTGAGGCGGTAAACGCCAATTTAAATAAGAATAATAATAAAAGGGCTCAAGAAATTGTATTAAAAGCTATGGAACATGCTAGAAAAACACTGGCAGATTCAAGACTTGTTATAGAAGATTTAAGGTCAGAAACAGATTTAAATGGTGATTTTATTGATTTAGTGAAAAGTGAAGTGAGTAAATTTAGAAACCTTTCAAGTAGTGAAGTTGAAGTTGATATACAAATGAAATCTCAAATTACAACAAAAATATTGGAGCACCTTTTATATATAATTAGAGAATGTTTAAATAATATTGCAAAGCATGCAAAAGCTGAAAATGTACAGCTCAAGATAATAGAGGAGAGTAGCGAAATAAAGGTAGAAGTAATAGATGATGGTATAGGCTTTGAAGTAGAAAGCTTGAATAAAGTATATGGACATTATGGCATACTTGGGATAACTGAACGAGTTCGTAGTATTAAGGGTGAAATTGAAATAAAAAGTAAGAAGAGATTGGGTACTAATGTAAGTATTATAATACCAATTGAGAAAGGAATATTAAAAGAAAATGAGTAAAAGAAGAATACTAGTGGTAGATGATCACTTTGTAGTTAGAGAGGGGTTAAAGCTCATTTTTGAGTTAGAAGATGAGTACGAGGTTGTTGGTGAAGCTGAAAATGGTGAACAGGCGTTATTACTTATAGATGAACTTAAGCCAGATGTGATTTTAATGGATTTAAGTATGCCTAAAATGAGTGGACTAGATGTACTAAAAGCTTTAAAGGAAAAAGAAAATTCTATTCCAATAATTATTTTAACTACATATAATGAGGATAATTTAATAAAAGAGGGGCTTTCACTAGGAGCAAAGGGGTATCTTCTTAAGGATACTACTAGGGAGGAACTTATAAGAACAGTTGAATCAGCATTTAGGGGAGAATTATTACTTCAACCAGAAGTAAGTAAAGTATTATTTAATGTTAAAAAGAAAGAAAGTACAATAAATACCTCCTTTAATGCATCAATTACAGAGAGGGAACTGTTTATTCTACAGTCAATAGCAAGGGGCTGTAAGAGTAAAGAAATAGCTTTTGATATGGGGATATCAGAAAGAACAGTAAAGGCACACCTGACTAATATTTACAGTAAGCTTCAGGTTTCTTCTAGATCAGAAGCGGTTGCTAAAGCTATAGAAAAGGGAATAATTCATGTTCAAAAATAATATTTAAATGCATCATTGAAAATATACTTCGATGGTGCATTTTTTTTATTTTAAATTAGTAACCAATGTTACAGAAAACTTGAAAGGAATATAGTAAACTTTAAATCACTGAAGCAAGAAATTATTAATTTTTATATAGAAAGAGAAAATAGGAGGACAAACTATGTCAATGTTTTGTTATCAATGTCAAGAAACTGCAGGATGCAAAGGATGTACGGTTAAGGGCGTTTGTGGTAAGGATGAAAGTGTAGCAAAAGCTCAAGATTTATTAATATATGTAACTAAAGGACTAGCAGTAGTTAGCAATGAAGGAATGAAGGTAGGGGTTAAAGACAGCAAGGTTAATAAATATATAGTAGAGAACCTATTTACAACAATAACTAATGCTAATTTTGATAGAGATTCTATTTTAGATAGAGTGAGAGAAACTTTAAGAATAAGAGAAGATTTAAAGGCTAAGGTTGTTAAGGCTGGTGGAAAAGTAGGGGAAGTTAAGGTAAGTGGAGGTTTCTTTAAGAAGTTATTTGGAATTGCAAAAGAAGAAATGGTAGGACCAGATGCTGCAACTTGGACTGCGGACAATGTAATAGAATTTGATGCGAAAGCTGAAAAGGTTGGAGTGCTTTCAACAGAAAATGAAGATATAAGAAGTCTTAGAGAATTAATTACTTATGGATTAAAAGGTTTATCAGCCTACATGAAGCATGCTATGAACTTAAAGTATGATGATGAAACTGTTCATGAATTTATGGCAAAAGCATTGGCAGCAACTTTAGATGACAGTTTAAGCGTAGATCAATTAGTTGCCTTGGCACTTGAAGCTGGTAAGTTCGGTGTAAATGGAATGGCGCTTCTTGACAAAGCAAATACTGAAACCTACGGAAATCCTGAAATAACTACTGTTGATATTGGAGTTAGAAAAAATCCAGGAATATTGATTTCAGGACACGATTTGAGAGATTTAGAAATGTTACTTGAGCAAACAGAGGGAACAGGAGTAGACGTATATACTCATGGAGAAATGCTTGCTGGACAATATTATCCAAAGTTTAAAAAGTATAAAAACTTTGCAGGGAATTATGGTAATGCGTGGTGGAAACAAAAAGAAGAATTTGAGAAGTTTAATGGCCCTATAGTGATGACTACTAACTGTATAGTTATACCAAAGGCTTCCTACAAAAATAGACTGTTTACAACAGGAGCTACAGGTATGCCTGGGTGTCCTCATATAGAAGCTAAAGCTGATGGAACAAAGGATTTCTCAGAAGTTATAAAAATGGCTAAGAAATGCAGTGCACCTACAGAAATAGAAAAGGGACAGATAGTTGGTGGATTTGCACATAATCAAGTTATAGCGCTTGCGGATAAGGTTGTAGCTGCAGTTAAATCGGGGGCTATAAAGAGATTTTTCGTAATGGCTGGATGTGACGGAAGAGCTAATTCAAGAAATTACTATACAGAATTTGCTGAAAAATTGCCTAAGGATACAGTTATATTAACAGCAGGTTGTGCGAAATATAAATACAACAAGCTTAACCTAGGAGATATCGGTGGAATTCCAAGAGTTTTAGATGCTGGACAATGTAATGATTCATATTCCTTAGTTGTTATAGCACTTAAACTGCAAGAGGTATTTAGATTGAAGAGTGTAAATGAGCTTCCTATATCATATAACATAGCTTGGTATGAGCAAAAAGCTGTAATAGTATTATTATCGTTATTACACTTGGGAGTTAAAAATATTCATTTAGGACCAACACTACCAGCATTCCTTTCACCAAATGTGGCAAAGGTATTAGTAGATAACTTTGGAATTGGTGGAATCACTAATGTAGAAGATGATATGAAAATGTTTATGCAAGGTTAAATATTAAAATATGTATAAAAAGAACGCCTTTGTAATTGGGCGTTCTTTTTAATATTCGTCGGATATCAAAACTATTTACAACTAGCCTTGAATATTTTTGTTTCTCCAGCACTTACTTCGTTAACATCCTCCCACTCAAAATCAAAGAGATCTTCTTCACTATTTGTAATTACCATTGGAATCACTGTACTACTTGCATTTTTCTTGATAAAATCCAAATCAATATTAGCGATATTCTGCCCTGCTACGACTTTATCTCCTAAGCCTATAAGAAGTTCAATGCCTTGTCCGTTAAGCATTACAGTTTCTAGTCCAATATGAATAAGTATTTCTTGTCCAAGAGTTGTTTTTAAGGCTAAAGCATGTTTTGTTGGTGCAATTAATATAATCTCGCCATCTACAGGAGCAACAATTCTTCCATCTGATGGTAGTATTGCAACACCTTCTCCCATAGACTTTTCACTAAAAATAGGATCAGGAACATCTTCAATATTTAAAAGTTTTCCTGATGCATAAGCAAATACTGATTCAACCCTATTACTATTTTTTGAAAATAATTTTTTAAACATATATACATCTCCCCATGATTTTATAAGAACATTCTTGATTGTATTAATTAACTACAATCAAGAATATTCAATTATTATACTACAGGTTGTCTAAAATTTAATGAAGTTCATTCCAATAACCTTTATTAGCTTCAATTAAATCTTTTAGTAATTCTTTAGCAACATCAGTATTTACAACTGTACGGTTTAAAACAAGTGCTTGTAATGCTTTTTGATAACTTCCTTCTAAGCAAGCATCAACTGATAACTTTTCATAGGCATACTGATTTTCCATAAG